>JANLWK010000293.1:0-8255 GCA_031364505.1 Candidatus Eiseniibacteriota bacterium
GCATGCCGTGTACTGGGGGTGGCGTCCATGCGGCGCACACCATATGCGGACGGCGAAACGAGTAGCAAAGCAGCCCGTGCATGGCGGGCATCTACATGCTTCGACGCGTCGAGGTTTCGCACCATGAAACAGGGGCGTCAATTCTCGAATCGCGAAAGCGATTGTGGGAAGAACCGTTGCCGCTCGTATCCGCCTAACCTACGCTTGATGATCGCCGATTCTTGGATTTTCGGGATCAGCCCCGAGGCTCCGCGCGCGGACACTCGCGTCGCGGGGCCTCGCCGGCGGATCAGCGGCGGCTCAGACCTTGGCCCGGGCTCCCTTGTTCGCGGCGCGCCAGTCGTCGAGTCCGCCCGGTACGCGCGAGGTGCCCTTCGCGATGCGGTCGTTCCACGACTCGAACGGCTTGCCGTTCGTCACGTCGGCCATCGTGATGCAGTTCTCGACGGGGCACACGACGGAGCACAGGTTGCAGCCGGTGCACTCGGTCTCGTCGACCCACGGGACGTGGACGTTGCGCGCCTTCGCCGCCGCGACGGCCTGGTCGCGGAGCGGCGCGTGGTGTCCGGGCGCGAGCGGCTCGTCGGCGTTGTGGATGCAGTGCACCGACGTGTCGCGGCAGGCGACGTAGCACAGGTTGCAGCCGATGCACGCCTGGGTGTCGATCCGGGCGGCCACCTTGTAGTTGAGGTCCAGTTCGCCCCACTCGACGAACGCCGGGAGCGCCTTGCCGCGGAGTTCGTTCACCGACTTCATGCCCTTGCTGTCGAGGTAGTCCGACAGCCCGTCGATCATGTCCTCGACGATGCGGAAGCCGTAGTGCATCGCCGCGGTGCAGACCTGCACACTCGTCGAGCCGAGCGCGATGAACTCGGCCGCATCGCGCCACGTCGTGATGCCGCCGATGCCGGAGATGGGCACCGTGATGCGCGGGTCGCGCGCCAGCGCCGCGACCATGTGCAGCGCGATGGGCTTCACGGCCGGGCCGCAGTAGCCGCCGTTCGTCGAATGCTTGCCGACCACCGGGTACGGAACGAAGCGGTCGAGGTCGACGCCGATCAGGCTCTTGATGGTGTTGATGAGCGACAGGCCGTGGGCGCCCGCCTCGACGGCCGGCACGCCGGCCTCGAGGATGTCGCCGATGTTCGGCGTCAGCTTGATCAGCACCGGCACGGACGAGTACTCGACCGCCCACCCGGCGACGGTCTTCAGCACCTCGGGCTCCTGCCCCACCGCCGAGCCCATGCCGCGTTCGCACATGCCGTGCGGGCAGCCGAAGTTGAGCTCGATGCCGTCGGCGCCGTGTTCGATCACGGCCTTGATGTTGTCGCGCCAGTCCTCCTGCTTCTCGACCATCAGCGAGGCGATGACCACGTGCTTCGGGTACTTCCGCTTCACCTCGCGGATCTCGCGCAGGTTCACGTCGAGCGGGCGGTCGGTGATCAGCTCGATGTTGTTGAAGCCGACCATGCGCTGGCCGCCGACCTCGAGCGAGCCGAACCGGCTCGAGCTGTCCACGATGGGGTCGCCCAGCGTCTTCCAGACGGCGCCGCCCCAGCCGTGGTCAAAGGCGCGCATGACCTGGTCGCCTGTGTTCGTGGGAGGAGCGCTGGCCAGCCAGAATGGGTTCGGGCTCTTGATGCCCGCGAACGAAATGGAGAGGTCAGCCATGTCGGGCCTCGGGACGATCGCCGGGACTGCGTCCAACCGTGTGGCGCGCCATGACCTGCGCCAGTTCGTAAGGCGTCACGGAAGCGTCATTGTAGCACCGGCTGGCGTCAGACCGGACGCGCCGAGGCGGCGGTGTCCCTTCGGAACAGGATCCCCGGGCCGCCGGTGAAGGTGGCGCCCGGATACCAGAACGAGCGCGTGAGCTCGATGAAGCCGAACGCCGCGTGGAGGTCGATGCTCGCCCGGTTCAGCGCGTTCACGAAGTAGTAGGCCGAGGTGGAGTGGCTCGCGATCCACAGCAGCCGCTCGGTCGTGAGGATGCGCCCGACGCCGCGGCGGCGAAACGCCGGATCGACGATCATGCCGGCGAGATACCAGCCTTCGGGCGCCGCGTTCGGCGGCGAGCCGGCCGCCGGGACGAAGTAGTGGATCTTGCCGTAGGCGATCGGCTCGTCCGCGACGTCGGCGACCCAGATGCGGTCCCGGCGAGCGCTGCTGGCGCGCATCGCGCGCACGAACCCGTCGGCGCGCTCCGATGGATCGCCGCCGTCGCGAGCCGCCGACAGTCGCCCCAGCTCCGCGGCGTCGTCGACACGGGCCTCGCGCACCCGCAGGCCAGATCGCGCGTCGAGCCGTTCGCCCCGTGACGCCCCGGGCTGGTAGTCGGCGAACAGGCGAGGCCCGCGGCGATTCGCTCGCTCGCGGGTGGGCGTGCGCTGCGGCTCGGCGTCGCGTAGCGTTCCGCGCTTGCTCATGAGCTGGCCTCCCAGGCTGGCGCCGGGCTGACGAAACGTCGGGTCGGCCTGCCAAACTCGCAGTCTCGACCGCTCCGCGCATGCCCCGCCACAAGGTGCGCAATGATACCGCGCAGGACCGTACCTTTGGAACCGCATGCGGCGGCGTGGGATCTTCCGGCGCCCTCGTGGCGACGGCGCGCGCTTGCGATACTATGGCCCCGGGTGGACTTCGGCACGAATCTGGCCTCGGTCAAGGCCGACTTCGTCCAAGACGACTATACCCACCCGGGGTTGCCCCTTGGTTACCCCGCGGGTTCACGTCGGTTCCCCGGGAATGCCGCACCGGTTTCGAACGGCGGCCTCCGGCGGTTCCGAATCCCGGCGCATCCACGCAGGCAGCCGCCTGAACAAAGGAGTTGCGGAGCCCCATGGTCCGAGTTGGCGTGCCACGCGAGATCGCACCCGAGGAGACCCGGGTCGCCCTGATTCCCGAGTCCGTCGGGAAACTCACCAAGGCCGGATTCGAGATCGTCGTCGAGGCGGGAGCGGGCAAGGCGTCCGGTTACCCGGACGCCGCGTATACCGCCGCCGGGGCGACCGTACTGGCCGACGTCAAGGACCTCTTCGGGCGTTCGGACATCGTCGTCAAGGTCCGGGAGCCGATGCAGGGGCCCGCGGGCCACGAGGCGGACCTGTTCCGTTCGGGCTCGACGGTCGTCGCATTCCTGAACCCGGCGCGCAACGTGGAGCTGATCGAGCGGCTCGCGACACGCGGCGTCACCGCGTTCTCGATGGAGTCCGTGCCGCGGATCACGCGCGCGCAAAAGATGGACGCGCTGTCGTCGATGGCCCTGGTCGCCGGATACAAGGCGGTGCTGCTCGCGGCGAACCAGCTCGGCCGGATGTTTCCGCTGTCCATGACCGCGGCCGGCACGGTCGCGCCCGCGCGCGTGTTCATCCTGGGCGCCGGCGTCGCCGGCCTGCAGGCGATCGCCACCGCGCGCCGCCTCGGCGCGCTCGTCGAGGCGTTCGACGTGCGCCCGGCGGTCCGCGACGAGGTGAAGAGCCTCGGCGCGACGTTCGTGGGCGACGAGCTGGTGTCCGCCGACACGGTCGACAAGGGCGGCTACGCGAAGGAAGTCGGCGCCGACATGCAGGCGCGGATCCGCGAACTGACCCACAAGCACTGCAAGACGTCGGACGTCGTGATCACCACGGCGAACGTGCCGGGGCGCAAGGCGCCGGTGCTCGTCACGGCCGCGATGGTGCGCGACATGAAGCCGGGGTCCGTCATCATCGACCTCGCGTCCGAGTCGGGCGGCAACTGCGAGCTGACGCAGCCGGGCAGGACGGTGGTCGAGCAGGACGTCACGATCCTCGCGCCGCTCAACGTGGTCGGGCAGGTGGCGTACCACGCCAGCATGCTGTACTCGCGCAATGTCTGGGCGGTGCTGACGCACCTGGTCGGCAAGGATGGGCAGCTCACGCTGAACTTCGACGACGAGATCACCCGCGAGTCGGTCGTGACGCACGACGGACGGGTGCTGAAGGGTGGGGCCCCCGCGGCCCCGGCTCCGGCCGCGACGGGCGCGGCCTAGAAAGGCGCCATGATCATCGATCTCACCACGGGCCTCGCGCTCGTCTACATCTTCGTGCTCGCCGTGTTCGTCGGGTTCGAGGTGATCTCCAAGGTTCCCGTCGTCCTGCACACGCCGCTCATGTCGGGCAGCAACGCGATCCACGGCATCGTCATGCTGGGCGGCGTGCTCGTGCTCGCCACGGCCGACCGGCCGGTGCTGGTGGTGCTCGGCTTCATCGCGGTCGTCTCGGGCGCGGCCAACCTGTTCGGCGGCTTCGTCGTCACCGACCGAATGCTCGAGATGTTCAAGAGCAAGAAGGCGGAGGTGAAGAAGTGAGCCTCCCCACCCTGTTCCACCTCGCCTACATGGTGTCGGCGGTGTTGTTCATCGTCGGCCTCAAGTTCCTGAGCCATCCGAAGCGCGCCCGCAGCGGCAACCTCGTCGCCGCGGGCGGCATGGCGGTGGCCTGCCTCACGACGTTCGCGCTGCTATTCGTGCCCGATCCGCTGACGGGCGAGCGCGCCCACAACATCGGCCTGATCTTCGGCGGCGTGCTCCTCGGCGGCGCCGCGGGCTGGATCGGCGCGCGCCGCGTCCCGATCACCGACATGCCGCAGATGGTGGCGCTCCTGAACGGCGCCGGCGGCCTCGGCGCCTGCCTCGTCGCGATGGTCGAGTTCCTCCACCGCGGCGATTCCAGGGCCGGCGTCGACGCGATGTTCGGCTGCGTCATCGGCGCGCTGTCGTTCTGGGGCTCGCTCGTCGCGTGGGCAAAGCTGCAGGGCGTCATCTCGGAGAAGGCGATCACGTCGCCGATTCAGAAGATCGCCACCGGGCTGCTGTTCGTCGGCCTCCTCGGCATCATCGCCGTGCTCGGCTTCTCGGGCGGCGGGGCGCCGATGTTCACCGCGCTGTTCGTCGTCGCCTCGGTGTTCGGCGTGATGATGGTGATCCCGATCGGCGGCGCCGACATGCCGGTCGTGATCTCCCTGCTCAACTCGTTCACCGGCCTCGCGGTCGCCTCGACGGGCTTCGTGCTCGTCAATCCCGCGCTGATCATCAGCGGCACGCTGGTCGGCGCCTCGGGCACGCTGCTCACGCTGCTCATGTGCAAGGCGATGAACCGCTCGATCACGAACGTGCTGTTCGCCGGCGTCGGCGCGGGCCCGGTGGCGGGCGCGGGCGCGGCGGCCGCGGGTGGCACGAAGCCGCACCGCGAGATCTCGGCCGAGGACGCGGCGGTGCTGCTCGCCAACATCCGCTCGCTGATCGTGGTGCCGGGCTACGGCATGGCGGTGGCGCAGGCGCAGCACGCGGTGCGCGACATGGCCGACCTGCTCGCCGCGCGCGGCGTGGACGTGAAGTACGCGATCCACCCGGTCGCGGGGCGCATGCCCGGCCACATGAACGTGCTGCTCGCCGAGGCCAACGTGCCGTACGACCAACTGTTCGACCTGGAGGCGATCAACCCGGACTTCGAGCGCGCCGACGTGGCACTGGTGATCGGCGCCAACGACGTGGTGAACCCGGGCGCCCGCACCGACACGACGAGCCCGATCTACGGCATGCCGATCCTGGACGCCGACAAGGCCCAGCACGTGATCGTGATCAAGCGCTCGATGAACCCCGGCTTCGCCGGCATCGACAACCCGCTCTACTACCTGCCGAACACCATGATGCTGTTCGGCGACGCCAAGGGCGCCGTGACGAAACTCGTGGAGCAGCTACGGGCGGAGGCGGCGTAATAGCACGTCGGCCTGCGAGACCACGGTTGCCCGGATTGAGCGTGCCCAGGTTTTGAGTGCAACGCGTGGGCGCGAGCTCGATCCCTCGAGCCCGCGCCACCATGGATCGCGTCTATTCGTTGCAGACAGGACCGATCCCGCGCCCGCCGTTCACAGCCTGCATGGTTCGATTGGCGGTCGCGAAGCTTCCGCGACCGCGCACGATCATGCGGTCGACGAGTGCCGCGAGCTCTCCGATCGTCTGTGCATTTTGAGATGTCAACGGGGTCTCCGCATCGAGCCCGATCGTCTGGCCGTTCTGCGCGGTGATTCCGAGCTCGGCGGCGGCCAAGTTGGCGAGCAGCGTGGCCAACTGTCGCATCGCCTGCTTGCGCTGCGTAAGCGGGCTCGCGGGGCGCAAGGCCTGGGACAAACCGTTCACATCGTTGGTCCAGTTGAAGGCCTGCGCGCGCTCGTCGACCAGCCGCGCAATCGATAGCAGCTCGGCCGCGCTGACATCGGTGCGCGAGCCGCGGCACACGCCTGACCAGAATGCATGGTTCCGCGGACA
Organism: Candidatus Eiseniibacteriota bacterium; assembly: GCA_031364505.1. Lineage (GTDB taxonomy): Bacteria > Eisenbacteria > RBG-16-71-46 > RBG-16-71-46 > RBG-16-71-46 > JANLWK01. The sequence goes on from JANLWK010000293.1 coordinate 6,284, forward strand.
ATTCTCCGCGAGCACTTCCTCCGAGTCGTCGGAACCCTGGACCGAATCGAGGAAGTGGGCGCACCGACTGGTGGCGCCATAGCGGTCGGTGATGATGACTGTGTACGAGCCCTCGCGACTCACAGTGATGCAGGAAGTGTTGGACACGAAGCCTTGAGGCCCGGTCCATCGATAGCTGGAGGCGCCGCTCGGGCCGCACAGCCTGACGGGCGTGCCCGGCTCGAAGGTTTCCGGACCGTTGATCGTACAGTCGCCCACGCCCACGCCACGCACTTCCACCCGCTGCGAGCAGGCCCGCTGATGTCCCGAGAGCTGGTTGCTCGTCGTGAGCGAATATACGCCGGCCTGCGTGACAGAGATACACCGAGAGCCACTCGCGAATCCGCCGGGTCCAGTCCACGAGTACGTATGCATCTGATAGGTAGACTGCGGACCGCACAGCTCCGCCGTCTGCCCCGATTCGATCACGGTCGGACCGGTGATCGTGCATGTGTCCTCAGGGCGACCCGGGCCGGGAGTCTTACCCACCGACACCGCGTGCGTGCAGCGGTCCTGCAACACACCGCCGGAATAGAGCGCGAGGGTGTATTCATAAATGCCCGTGGAACGGCCGCTCAGAGTGATGCATCGCGCCGTCACGCCCGATGCCACACCCGGCCCGGACCATCGGTACGTATATCCCGTCGGACCGCACAGCGTGTAGCCTGCGCCCTCCTCCACATCATTGGGGCCGCTGATGGTGCACTGGGCGCTCGCGGGCAGCGCCGACACGAATGCGAAGGTGGCGACCACCAGCAGGACCAGGAGGGCAAGAGCGGGGCTCGTTCGCCCGCGACGGATGCGGACACCAGTTGCAAGGATACTCATCGTTCCTCCGTAGACCGAGGCTCCGCTCGGGCGTTTGCCCGACCGCAGGGGGAGGCGCAGCACAAGCAGTTGCGGCGGTGCGAGGCCGTGGGATGCAAGATGAGGACCGATTCAAAAGCGGGCCAGAAACGCCGCTTGACTTCGTGTTTGGCGCGACGAGCGTGCGGGGGCACCGGTCGGGCGGAGAACTTCTTACAAAGATTCAGGTTCGAATCGACGTCCGGAGTGAGGAAGTACACGACCTGCCGAACACGATGATGATGTTCGGAGGCCGCCTGTGCGGCCTCAGGGAAGACGCACGAGCCTTACCGTCATTTCGCTCCAGCCGTAGCGAAGTCGCGCGAAGTAGACGCCCGCCGCGGCCCGATTCGCGGCGCCGGTCCGGCCGTCCCAGGCCCGCCGTTGCCGCCCCGCTTCCTCCACCCCGTCGACGAGCGTCGCCACGCGACGGCCCGAGACATCGAGCACCTCCAGCACGACGCGCCCGCGCGCAGGAATCGAGTAGTCGAGAAGCGCCCTGCTCGAGAATGGATTCGAGGCGACGAGCGACATCGCCGGCGCCTGCGACGTGGTGGGCACCGACGTGATGCCGTCCGGGCAGCCGTAGAAGAGGTACGCGCGCCCCGAAGCGTCGAGGGGGCTGTCGCGATAGATGGCGCCCGTCATGACGTCGTCCAAGCCGTCGCCATTGACATCGCCCACACCGCGCGCGGCGTGGCCCAGCTCGCCACGCGGCTGATCCCCCTTCTGGATCCAGGCGGGCTGAGCGCCGAGCCCGCTTGCCGAGCCGAGGTAGAGGAAGGCGGCTCCCGAGTCGTCGATACCGTCCGAGTCGTAGCCCGGTGCGGTCACGATGACGTCGTCGAACCCGTCCCCGTTGACGTCGCCCGCGCCGTCCAGGTGGTATCCGAACTGCGCGGAGTCCTGGTCTCCTTCCGCGGTCCACGCGGCCAACGTGCCGAGCCCGGTGGCCGAGCCGAGGTAGAGCCACACCTTCCCCTCGTCCACGTTCGGCGCGTTGTAGCGCGGCGCGTTCACCAGCAGGTCGTCGTAGCCGTCGCCGTTCACGTCGCCGGCGGGCGCGGGCGAGGTTCCCAGTTCACCG
>JANLWK010000350.1:0-27081 GCA_031364505.1 Candidatus Eiseniibacteriota bacterium
CCGGTGAGCGACTCGTCCAGCTCCCGCCTGCGCTCCTCGCCCTCGAACTTCGCGCGCTCCATCTCGCCCACGCGCTCGAGCAGTTCGGCCCGGCGCGTCTCGGCCGTGGCGCGGCGCTCGCCCAACGACACCTGGCGGTCGCGGATGCGCTCGCACGAGCCCTTCTTGTCGGCTTCGACGGAGAACAGGTCGAGCGAGAGCTGCTTGTGCTCGGCGGCCACGGTGCGGTGCTGGCGCAGTTCGGCCTCGCACGCGCCGAGCGTCGCCTCGCGTTCAGCCAGCTCGCCGCGGGCCGTCTCGGTCTGGGCGTGGATCTCGGTGCGCCGGCTTCCCGCCTCGGCCTCCTGGGTCACCGTCTCGGCGAGGCGTTCGCTCATGCGCGTCTTCTCGGCGAGGGCCTCCTCCGCGCGGCGCGCGAGGCCGGCGGCGCGCTCGTCGAGCAGCACGATCTGGTGCTCCGCCTGGACGCGGGCCTCCTCGCGGTCCTTGAGCCCCCCCTGCGCCGTCGACAGCTCGCGCTCGATCTCGAGCAGGGCGAGCTTCTGGTCGTTGAGCGTAGCCTCGACGCCCGCGAGCTGGGCGGCGAGCCCCTCGCGGCGGGTCGCCTCGTCCTGCCAGCGCTCGGCGGCCTCGGTCTCGCCGCGGCGCAGCTCGAGCACTCGCCGCGAGGTGACCTGGAGGTCCAAGTCGCGGATCGAATCACGCAGCCGCTGGTATCGCCGCGCCTTGCCGACCTGCCGTGCGAGCGAGCGCATCTCGCGTTCGATCTCGAACACGATGTCGTTGATGCGCGTGAGGTCGCCCTCGGTCGCCTCGAGCTTGGACAGCGCCTCGCGCTTCCGCGACTTGTACTTGGTGATGCCCGAGGCCTCCTCGAACAGGAACCGGCGGTGCCCCGAGTTGTCGCTCAGCACGTGGTCGACCATCGACCGCTCGATCACCGAGTAGGCGTTGCTGCCCATGCCGGTATCGGAGAACAGGTCGCGGATGTCCTTGAGCCGGCACGGGGTGCGGTTGAGCGAGTACTCCGAGACGCCGGAACGGAACACGCGGCGCGACACCGTGATCTCGCTGAACTCCGTGGGCAGGATGCCGCGGTCGTTGCTGAACGTGATGTGGACTTCGGCCATCCCGACGGGCTTGCGGCTCGGGCAGCCATTGAAGATCACGTCTTCCATCGAGTCGCCGCGGAGCTGCTTGGCGCTCTGCTCGCCCATCACCCAGCGGATGGCGTCGGAGACGTTGGTCTTGCCGCAGCCATTTGGGCCCACGACGCCGGTCATGCCGTCGCCGAACTCGACGAGCGTCTTGTCGACGAACGACTTGAATCCCTGGAGCTCGAGCTTTTGGAGGAACATCCGTGTGCTCTCCTCGTGGGTGCGCGGAAGGGGCCCAGGGAACGGGTGGGATCGAACCGGAGTAGGCGCAAATCGAGCGCCGAATCCGGGCCATCCTGACCATACCCAAGGACCCCTTCCAAACACCCGATGCGGGGGTCGACCCGCGCGTTCGTGTCCCGTGTGGGAGACCTCGCGGAACTCGCGAGCATCGTGCTTCGGTCTCCAGCCGGCTGCTCGGGGGTGCGCGGCGTCAGCACGAGTTCCCCCGGGGTGGTCGCCCCGGGCGTGTCGGGAATTCGAAGGACGTGCGGGCCCTGGAAGGGCAGCTGGCCGAGAGGCAGATTAACGGCCGTGCCCCCGAGGGTCAACGCTTGATGCGAGTTTGTTCACCCGGGATCCACGCCCGCGCGAGCGCCGCGGCGGCCTCTTCGGCCTCGCCGTCGAGCAGCGTCCGCGGATCGAGCCGGAACGCACCGGCGCGCACGGTGCCGATGACCGCGGGCGCAGCACCCCGCGCGCGGCGCTCGAGCTCCTGCGCCGAGTGCTCCGGATGCCGCGCCTCGACGACCCAGCCCTCGAGCCGCTCGCGCGGCAGCGAGCCGCCGCCCACTTCGCCGGCGGCGCGCACGATCCGCGTGTCGAGCCCCGGCACATCCGCCGCGAGCCGCGCCGCGAGCGCGCTCGCCCGCGCCTCGAGCGCCTCGGCCGGGGCCGCCAGCATGGCGAGTGCGGGGATCTCGCGGGCGGCGAGCGCGGGATCGGCGTAGAGCGGCAGCGTGGCCTCGAGGGCCGCGATCGCCAACTTGTCCAGCCGGAGCGCCCGCGCCAGCGGGTCCTTGCGCACGCGCTCGACCGGCGCCCTGCGCCCGAGCACGAACCCCGCCTGGGCGCCGCCGAGCAGCTTGTCGCCCGAGAACGTGACGACGTGGGCCCCCGCCGCCAGGCTGTCGCGCGCCGTCGGCTCGTGCGCGAGGCCGAATGCGCCGAGGTCGACGAGTGCCCCGCTGCCCAGGTCCTCGATCAGCTCGATCCGCCCGCGTTTCGCGAGCGCCGCCAAGTCATGCAGGTCCGGGCATGCCGTGAAGCCCTCGATGCGGAAGTTGCTCGGGTGGACGCGCAGGATCGCGGCGACGTCGTCGTGCTTCGCAAGCGCCTGTTCGTAGTCCCGGAGATGGGTCCGGTTCGTCGTGCCCACCTCGACCAGCGTGGCCCCGCTCTTCTCGAGGATGTCGGGCACGCGGAACGAGCCGCCGATCTCCACCAGCTCGCCGCGCGACACGACGACCCGGCGGCCCGCCGCCAGCGCCGACAGGGTGACGAGAATCGCGGCCGCACCGTTGTTGACGGCGAGCGCCGCCTCGGCACCGGTGATGCGCGTGAGCCAGTGCTCGATCCCGGCGCCCCGATCCCCGCGGCGGCCCGTCTCGAGGTCGTACTCGAGGCTGCTGTAACCGCGGGCGATCTCGCCGACGGCGCGCTGTGCTGCCGCCGCCAGCGGGGCACGGCCCAGGTTCGTGTGGAGCACGATGCCCGTCGCGTTCAGCACGCGGCGAAGGCGCGGCAGGGCCTCGGAGGCGGCGCGCGCGGCGATGCGCGCGGCGAGGTCGCCCAACGCCGCGGGCTCGCCGCCCTCCCGCTTCAGGCGCGCGCGTTCGGCGTCGAGCTCGGCGCGAGCGGCCCCGACCACGAGCGGGCGCGCATGGGCGCCGAGCGCTGGCCCCAGTGCCGGATGGCGGAGCAGCGTCTCGACGGCGGGCAGCGCACGGAGCGACGGCGTCTTGCGAGCGGGGCGTGGCATGCTGTGCAGTCTAGCGAGCACTCGCGCGGCGCCCAAGCGACAGGGCCCCGCGCTTTGTCGCGCGAGGCCCCGGGGAGGTGTCGCGGCGAAGCGTTACTGGACGAGGCGGAGTGCGATCTCCCGCGCGACCAGCTGGAACAGGGCCTGGAGCTCCGTCGGGGTCGGCGCATGCTTGTAGAACGTCGGGCCCGAAGCGACGTCGGTCATCATCGTCGGATTGTCGTCGCCGAGACCGATCGTATAGATCTTGACGCCCTTGGCCTTCAGCTCCTGGGCCTTGATCGACGCGAGTCCGTTCGCCAGCTCGCAGGCCCACGGCTTGAGCGCCGACGACGGGATGCACTGAGCGGTCGAGGAATATCCCGGCACGGGGTACTGGTCGAGCAGCAGCCAGTGCACGGTCGCCGCCGTGGTGCCGTTGCAGTTGATGGTCGTGGTCGCGATGCCCGGTCCCGTGACGTTCGGGTTGATGGTCGGCGAGATGGGACCGTCCGGGGCCACGGGCTTCTGGAGCTGGCTATTGATGTTGGGGGTGCTGACGCCACACTCGCCGGCCAGTTTCAGGACGGCATCGTACGTGACGTTCTTGTAGACGAAGTTGCCGCGGAACGCGGTCGGCCACCCGTCCGAGAAGAAGATCAGGAACTGCTGGATCCGCTGGTCGCCCGGAATTCCACCCTGGTTCGTGAACCCGCCCGGGCCATCGGCCTGGTCGATCGCGTCCTCGGAATTCGTGTAATCGCTGGGGGTCATCGCGCCGATCTTCCCACCGATCGTGGGGGGGTAGCTGCCGCCGATGAGCGGTGTCACGTAGTTGGTCCCGAGCGGCTGGTCGAAGCTGGGCGTCGTCGAGAACGAGATCATGCCCAGCCGGTCCGTGGTCTGCGTCGCCTTGAAGTAGTTGACGAACAGCGCCGCGGCCTTCTTGAGCTCGGGCATCGCGTTGTTCTGGTTCATGGACCCCGAGCGGTCGAGCACGAGAATGATCTCGACTTCCTTCTTCTGCGCGACCCCCATGCTGTTCACGGGGATCAGGTTGAACCCGAGAATCTGCGCCAGGATCGCGACGGCCGAGACATTGCCGTTGACGGTGACCTTGTTGGTCGCCGGGTCGACGTTCACGGTGAAGTTGGCCGAACCGGCGCCCGAGGCCGGCGTGCCCAGGTAGCCCACCGGGAAGTTCGCCCGGAAGAACTGGGTCGCGATCTGCGTGGGGGAAACGTACGGGTTCGAGATGTTCTTCGCGGCCAGCAGGGCCGCGGCGTCCACGCTCTTCGACAACTCGGCGCGGACGAGGAACCAGCGGCCCGCCTCCATCCCGAGTGCCGAGAACCCGAGAAGGGCCAGCATCAGCATGGCGACCATGACGAGCACAGTACCCTTCTCGTGCTTCGTGCGCGTCTTCATGATGTCCTTCCCTTCTGGATTCCACACCGCGCCCCGCGGCGGAAATCGTCGGTTGCGGTGACGCGGTCTAGAACGTTGCCTTGCTCTTGAGAATCATTCCGGTGCCGCCCATGTCGCGCAGCAGCATCCCCGCGACGAAGTTGGGCAGCGGGGTGATCGGCCGGTACAGGTAGAACACCTCGACGACCGTGACTTCCGAGATGACGGTGGTATTCACCGCCGGGGCCCTGTTGAACACCATCCAGTTGTAGATCGTCGTGGGGAGCCCGAGGCTCGTCGCGTTCGCCGCGACACTGCTCGTCACGGCGAGCCCGCCGGCGCTGACCGGCGGCTCGATCTTCGGGTTCTTGTTCGCGGCGGTGTTGTCGGTGCCGGCCCTGACGCGCGTCACGATGACCTTGCCGTCGGCGCCCGCGAGGTCGAGCGGCTTCGCCGAGGCCTGCAGCAGCGTGGCCAGGCCGTTGTCGATCGTCACCTGGCGCGCGGCGATGCTCCCGCCCTCGCGGCTCACGTTGCTGATGATGATGCGGCTCTGGACCAGGCGCCCGATGTCGATCGTGCCCATCACCAGGATGATGAGGAACGGAAGCGTCAATGCGAATTCGATCAGCGCAACGCCGCGGTGCACGTTCCGGGCCCTGGGAGCCACGTGGGGGGCCTGGTCGATCTTCGTGGGGGCGTTCGGGGTGAGGGACATCCGGGCCTCGGCGCTCGGCGGCAGCCTAGTTGAAGATCTCGTTGCGATACGTGGCCTGGGCCTGAACGACGAGCTGCCCGCTGGGCAGCATCGCCGCGAAAATCGGCGTCAGGAACTGGAACGTATAGCGCGTCTTGACGCGCATGTAGCTGCCCGGGTTCCCGGCGTTCTGCGTGCCCTGCCAGCCCGTGGGATCGGAATAGTCCGAGTTGATCGGATAGATACTGATCTGGACGTCCGACGGGGGCACCGCGATGGCGGCCTTCTCGTCGATGACCTTGATGATCGACGCCTCGCGCGACATCGGGTTGCCGTTGCCGTCGTTCAGCGTGCGGCCGACGAGGGCGAGGCGCACGCCCTCGCGGGTGGCGAACTGCAGCACGTGCTGGACGAAGAAGTAGCGCCCGAACTCGATGGTGCCGAAGATGAGCATCACGAGGGGCAGGAAGACGAGCGCGAACTCGATGAGAGTCGCGCCGCGCATGTCACGACGCTTCCGCAAGGCCATTGGGAGATTCCTCGACGTGATCCGGTGCGTGCCTTTGAGTGCGGCGTGGGACCCGTGCCGGTGGAGCACCTCCGCGAACGCCATCCCAGGCGCCTCGCGAAACGGTCCTACTCAACACAAGTATGCGGGGATAATCGGATTCGAGTCAAGACTATTCGCACATGAATCACATGACGCCCGAACGATTCAGATCTCGGCGCGAATGTGAACTGAAAGCCCCCCCCCCTACTGCGACCCCAGCGCCTTCATCAACTGTATGGCGGCCGGCCCCAGGATGATGATCAGCAGGGCCGGGAGCATCAGGAAAATCAGCGGAAACGCCAGCTTGATCGCGGCCTTGCGCGCGAGCTGCTCGGCGCGCTGGCGGCGCTTGACGCGCATCGCGTCGGCGTGGGCGCGCAGGGCGTTGGCGACACTCGTGCCCAGCCGGTCGGTCTGGATCAGCATCGCGACCAGCGCGTAGACGTCCTCGACGCCGGTGCGCACCGCGAGGTTGCGCAGTGAGTCGGCGCGGGAGACACCCGTCTGCATCTGCTGGTGAACGAGTGCGAACTCTTCGGCGATGCCGTGGTTGGCGACGCGCATCTCGTTCGCGACGCGCTGGAGCGCGGCGGTCATGCCGAGTCCCGCTTCGACGCAGACGACCATCAGGTCGAGCGCGTCGGGTAGCGCGCCGAGGATCTCGTCGCGGCGATTGCGCTGGCGGTACCCGACGTAGAACGTCGGCAGGTAGAAGCCGGCGGCGGCCCACACAGCGGTGAACACCAGGGCGTTGCCGAACGACCGGCCGGTCGAGGCCGCGAAGACGATCCACAGCACTGGCAGCAGGCACGCGAGCGCCACCTTGCTGCCGAGGAACACGAGCACGGCCTGGTTGTCGCGGAAGCCGGCCTGGACGAGGCCCGTGCGCATCGCGTCACGACCCTCGCGCGCGGGCAGGAACCCGCCGAGCCGCGCGATGAGCGACATGATCATCGGCGGCCGTTCGCCGTACTCTGGGCGGCCGGAGGTGCGCTGCGCCCGCAGCTGGCGCAGCCGCAGCGTCATGGGATTCTTTTCCGTCGCCGCCTGCATCCACGTGGAATACACGGCCAGCGACACGGCGGCGGCGATGAGCAGGGTGAAGACCAGGAGCATCATGTGCGCCTCAGACCTTGATGTTCACGATGCGGAAGATGACGTAGCAGCCGAGGAGCTGCATTCCCGACGCGACCCACAGCGCGGTCCTGCCGTTGGCGTCCTCGAGCATGGGCTTGAAGTAGTCCGGCGTGAGGAGATAGGTGAACAGACCCACCGCGATCGGCAGCATGATGAGGATCACGGCCGACAGCTTGCCCTGCGAGGTGAAGGTCTTGATGTCGCCGAGTACGCGGAAGCGGTCGCGGATCAGCGTCGCGCTGTTCGCGAGCACCTCGGCCAGGTTGCCGCCCGTCTCCCGCTGCAACATCACGGCGGTGACGAAGAACTTGAGGTCGAGCAGGTCGACCCGCTGCGCCAGGTTCTGCAGCGCCTCGCGCAGGTCGAGCCCCAGCGCCTGCTCCTCGATGGCGATGGCGAACTCGCTGCGCAGAGGCTCGGGAGATTCCTCGCTCACGATCTGGAGCGCCGCGGTGAACGACAGTCCGGCGCGAAGGCCGCTCACGAGCAGGTCCAGCGCGTCCGGGAAGGTGTCGCGGAAGGCCTTCATCCGCGTGGACTTCTTCCACATCACGTAGAAGTACGGCAGCGGCCCGAATACCGCCATGAAGATGAGTCCGGGGATCAGGCGGTGGAAGGCGATGATGCCGAACAGGTAGCCGGTCATCCCGGCGCCCGCGATGAGCGTGACGAGCAGGCCGACGCGCATGGTCATGCCGGCCTGGTAGAGCAGCAACTCGAGGTGCTCGCCCACGTTGAGCCCGCGGAGGACGCGGTCGACGAACGGGATGCTGCTGTAGCGCACATCGCGCTTCAGCTCCATCGCGTGGACATCGACGCGGGTCGATCCGCGCAGCCGCGTGGCGAGCGCGCGCGCCTGGTTGCCGGCCCGCTGGAACACGAGCCCCACGGCCGCGATGCCGACCGCGAGGCCGATCAGAATCGAGAAGAATACGAGCATCAGGTGCCGACCTCCATGCGGCGGCCACGCTCGAACAACCCGTTCGGGATCTCGACGCCGGCGAGCCGGATGCGGTCGATCGAGCGCGGCACGATGCCCGTGGCCTCGAAGTGGCCGCGGATCGCGCCGCCCTCCTCGATGCCGGTGGGCACGAACTGGAAGATCTCGTGCATGGTGACGACGGGGCCCTCCATGCCCAGCAGCTCCTGGACCGACAACACCTTGCGGCGTCCGTCGGACATGCGCGACACGTGGACGACAAGGTCGAGCGCCGAGGCGATCTGTTCGCGGATCGCCCGGTCCGGCAGGTTGTGGCCCGCCATGAGCACCAGGTTCTCGATGCGGTGCAACGCGTCACGCGGACCGTTCGAGTGGATCGTCGTGAGCGAGCCGTCGTGGCCCGTGTTCATGGCCTGGAGCATGTCCAGCACTTCGTCGCCACGAACTTCGCCGACGATGATCCGATCCGGCCGCATGCGCAAGGCATTCCGGACGAGGTCGCGCTGGTCGATCTGGCCGGTGCCTTCCATGTTCGGCGGTCGCGTCTCGAGCCGGACGATATGCGGCTGCTGCAACTGGAGTTCGGCCGAGTCCTCGATCGTGACGATGCGCTCGTCGTTCGAGATGTAGCGGGACAGGATGTTGAGCAGCGTCGTCTTGCCGGAGCCCGTGCCGCCGGTGACCAGCATGTTGAGCCGGGCCCGCACGGCGCCGGTCAGGAAGTGCGCGACCTCGCTCGTCAGCGACTGCAGCTCGAGCAGGTTCTCGATCGACAGCGCGCGACGGCGGAAGCGGCGGATCGACAGGATCGGCCCGTCGATCGCGGCCGGCGGGATGATCGCGTTGACGCGGGATCCGTCGGGGAGCCGGGCGTCGACGAGCGGATTCGATTCGTCGATGCGGCGGCCGACGCGCGAGATGATGCGCTCGATGACGAGCCGCAGGTGCGCTTCGTCGCGGAACGTGATCGACGTCGTCTCGAGTTTGCCGAGACGCTCGACGTAGACCTGGCGGTGCGTGTTGACGAGGATGTCGCTGATCTCCTCGTCGAGCAGCAGCGGCGTGATGGGGCCCAGGTCGAAGGTGTCGTGGAGCAGCTCGGTGAGGAGCCGGTCCTCGTCGCCGCGGGTCAGCCGGAACTCGGTGTCGCCGAGCAGCCGCCGCGCGGCGCGCTCGACCTGGTTGCGGCGCTCGGACTCCTCGAGTCCCTCGAGCAGCGACAGGTCCAGGCTCGAGATGAGCTGGCGATGGAGCTTGCGCTTGATCTCGTGGTAGCGATCGGGCTCGCCCGAAGACTTCGCGGCCAGCAGCGACGGTGACGTCTGCCCGTTGCCGTTCTCAGGTTCGCGCCCCCCGAGGCGCATCCGGAGTTTCATCGACTACCCCTTTCCGAAAAGCCTGAGTCGCTTGCGCGGCGCGGGCGTTTGAGCGGTTTCGGCTTCATCCGTGGGCACGATTTCGCGCGCGATGGCGTCGATGTCACGGCCGGCGCGGCTCGTGGGAGTCGTGGTGCACAGCGGGCGGCCCATGTTGATGGATTCGCTGACGGCCGCGTAGTCGTTCGAGACGTTGAACGCGATGGGCAGGCCGAGGGTGTCCTCGACCTGGGCCGGCGCGATCGCGCTGCGCTCCGACTTGCGGTTGATGACCAGGCGCACGCGGTCCTGGACCGCGAGATAGTTCAGCTTGTGGAAGAGCTCGAGCGAGCGGCGCGCGGCACGCACCGACGGAATGCTCAGCTCGACGACGAGCAGGATCTGGCTCGAGCGGTCGAAGATCTCGAGCGCGATGTCGTTGAACAGGTGGGGCGCGTCGACGACGACGAGGTCGTGGGTCGACCCGACGACTTCGAGGATCGAGCCCGTCTGGTGCGCCGTCAGCCCGTCGGCCTGGTCGATCTGCTCGGGCTGGGGCAGGATCGTGAGCCCCGAGCCGTGCTTCGTGAGCACGCCCTGCACGGTCGCCGAGTCGAGCCGTTCGACGCTCAGCAGGTCGCCGACCGAGCGCGTCGGCACGATGCCGAGCATCGAGGCGACGTCGCCCGACTGGTAGTCGAAGTCGACGAGCGCCGTCTCGCGGTGCGCGAGCCGCCGCAGGGCGAGCGCCAGGTTCGTCGCGAGCGTCGTGACGCCCACGCCGCCCTTGTTCGAGAACACCGTGATGACGCTGCGCGTCGAGGTGACGCCCAGCTTGCGCGCGTTCAGCTCCGCGACGCGCTCCACGGCATCCGTGAGTGCCGGGCGATCGAGCGGCCGGCGCAGCACCTCGTTCGCGCCCGCGCGCATCGCGCGCATGAGCATGTCCGGCGTCAGCTGGTCGGTGGACAGGAAGATGGCGACGTCGGGATTGTCGCGCCGGTACTGCGTGGCCGCGGACAGCGTGTCCTCGCCGCCGCCCGACAGCTCCAGCACCAGGATCGCCGGACGCACCTGGTGCGCGAGCGCCATGCCGGCGCGGAGATCCGGGCGCTCGCCGGCGATCTGGACGCCCGGGATCGCTTCGAGCGCCTGTTTGATCGTGGCGCGCTCGACGTCGCTGCGGTGGACGAGTACGACGGTGAGGGTCGGCTGGTTCATGGCCTTCGATTCCCGAGGATGAGCGAGCCCACCGCCCGGATCCCCGGAACTCCCTCGGGGGGCGTTCCGGGATCCGGCGCGACCACGCTCGGTGTAGGGTCTCCGTGGTTACTTCTTCTTGATCGTATCCGTCGGAAGCGCCGGCATCGTCGTGCTTCCCCCTTCGATCAGCTCGGGGGACACGACGATCACGAGATTGCGTTCGACGTCTTCCGTGCGCGTGGTCTTGAAGAATATGTTGAGCAGCGGGATGTCGCCGAGAATCGGCACCTTCCTGACGGTCTTGTTGTGGTCCGTCTGCTTGAGCCCGCCGATGACGAGGTTCTCACCTGGGTTCAGGTGCACCGTCGTCGATGCCCTGCGGACGTTGACGGTCGGGATGTTGAAGCCGTTGAGCAGCTCGCCGTTCGCGAAGTCGAGCTGGCTGACCTCGGGCCTCACGTTCAGCGTGATCCCGCCGTCCGAGTCGACCGTGGGAGTGAAGTTCACCTTCACGCCGAACTCCTTCCAGACGATCGTCACCGTGATCGCGGTGTTCGATGCGGAATTCGCCACAGGAATGGGGAACTCGCCGCCCGCGAGGAAGCTCGCCGAGTCACCGCTGCGCGCGACGAGCGTCGGGCTCGCGAGCAGCCGGATGTCGCCCTTCTCCTGCAGCGCACGCCAGGTCGCCTGGAAGAAGGTCCGTCCGTTGTCACGGTCGAACTCGATCGCGCCATCCGTCTTCGGCCCGAGCGACAGCGGCAGCGAGGGCGACGACACCTTGGTCGAGAACAGGCCCCCGTCGATGAAGTCCGTGTGATTCTTCGTGCCGAGTTGGCCCCCGCCACCCACGTCGATGCCCAGCTCCTTCGAGGCGTTGGCGGTGACTTCCGCGACCTGCACCTTCAGTAGTACCTGCTTGTCGGCGTTCGGTTCGAACACGTCGATGTCGTAGACCCGGAAGCGTCCGCCGTCGCCGTAAACGACGAGGCTCGTGCCGCCGACCTTCTTGCCATTGACCACGACGCTTCGCTCGGAACCGACCGCCGCGTCGGCGATCCTGGGCTCGGCGATCGCCACGGTCTTCACCGGCTCGTCGAGGATCACGACCTGGGCATGGCCCACGGGAATCAACAGCTTTTCATTCGCGCCGGCGGCGGCCGCCGGACGGCTCATCACCGTGCCGAGCAGCGCCAGCGCCATCACCAGGGACCATGCAATTGAACCGCTACGCCGAACCATTCGTTTCCTCCGGGTCTAGGGTCCTTCCTACACCTGTGTCTCGAGGTCGGGTCAACGTCCCGAGCTGTCCGACATCGCCGGCGTCTCCGTGACTTCGGCGCTGCGGATGATGCGAACCTTACCGTCGAATACACGCTTGGGCGCGGCCGGCGTGCCGGGGGTCCAGCGGTGCGCCGTACCCGACGCGGTGGTGGGTGCGCCCGTCATCATTTCGTTGGTCGAGAACGCCGCCACCGTCACCTGCTCGTTGTCGTCGGGATTGCGGAGCACCAGGTGGATCTCGCCTTCCTGGCCGGCATGCGCGAGCTTCTCGGCGCCGGTGGGGTCGACGAGCAGCGTGACACTCTGCACCGACATCGGGTCGCCGTTCTTCTGCTGCGTCTTCTGGCCGGCCGCGAGCACTTCGACGTTCTGGATCAGGGTCTTCGTGATCGAGTTGGACGAGCCCATGCTCGGCGCCACCGTGACGAGCACGTCGACGCGGTCACCCGGCAGCACGAATCCCGACACGCCCGACACCGCGTTCACTTCGATGCTCGCGGCGCGCATGGACGGACGCACCAGCATCGACAGACCGCCGCCACGCGACGACAGCTTGGTCGCCGTGACCGGCTCGCGGGCCGACATGAACACCTTGGTCGACTGGCCGACGACCGAGTCGATCGTCGAATAGGCGCCGAGGGGAATCGATTCCTTCGGGTAGCGCACGGTCTTGAGCATCATGCGTTCGAGCTTGGTGCCGTACGTGAAGTCCGACGTCGTGACGACGACGTCCTGGAAGTGGTCGCTGGCTGACGCCGCGGCGCGAACCGCGATGCCGTTCAAGCCGAAGTAACCGACGACACCCGCCGCGAGTCCCAACAGGGCGGCGATCCCCAAAGCTTTTTGTCCCTGATTCGAGGCCACGTTCACCACGCTCCTTCCGACGTCTGCTGCGGTCCGGCGCTCCGGTCGCATGGCAGTGTTTGCGCATTGCGGCCGATCATCGGCCGGGCTTCCCGGGACCGCGTCCCGCACGGTCCTTCGTTCATCACACCCGCGCCGATCCGGCCGACGCAGGGCACAGTCGAATAGAGGTTTCGACGCACCAATGCCTCGGCAGGGAGTCGAAACGAGTTATCGGCCGTCACATCCGCACCCATAAGGAGATCACCGACCCCGCGAGAATCGCGGTCGCGAAGGGGAATCGGACGCCGGTCGTCGCCGGCGGCCCGCCCCCGACGCCTCCGAACGCCCAGCCCCCGAGGCGTAGCGCCCCGGTGAGCGCGCGTCCGACGGCGCGATGGCGCGCCGCGACGATGAGCGAGATCACGCCGCCGGCGATCATCGAAGCCAGCACCGCGACCAGGCTCGCCGGCCACGCGAGGCACGCTCCCACGGCGGCCATCGTCTTCACGTCACCCGCGCCCATCCAGCCCATCAGCCAGCCGGGCAGCAGCAGTCCGCCCGCGACGACGGCCCCGAGCGCCGCCATGGCGGCCCCGCTACCCCCTCCGACGATGCCGTGCGCGACGAGGGCGGCGAGGAACACGCTCCCGGTCAGCGCGTTGGGAATCCGGCGCGTCCGAAGGTCCCACACCACGGCGATCGCGGCGACGATGATGACCGCCAGCGCCCAACCGAGGGGAACCGTCAACGTGCCCGAACCTGGCATGGCGTACCTGCTCCTTTGGTCGCGCGCCGGGTGTGGCAGCCGGATGGCCGCCACGATGCGACCGGCATCGTGATTTGCTCGTATCCAAATCGTCTTGGGGTACCGATGGTCGCCCGGTCGCACTCGCGCGATCGTGGAGATCGCACACTCAGGCGGCGCCCACCCTCGACGCCCCGGTGAGGGGCGCGAGGAGGGCGTTTGCAGCTGACGCTCCTCACATCCAGCCTGGAGCCTTCCTCAGGTCGGAAGGATCCACGCGGCGTGCGACGGGCCACCACGAGGGTTCGTGGTCGGCCCGGCTCACGCCTGCCGGTCGAGGCTGCGCCACGGCGAGTCATCCTGGCTTCACGGGGCAGCGATCTCGTCCAGCGGGGTCATCAACCCCGCGTCGACTGGACTACTGACCTGCCTTGGCGAGCGCATCGACGGCCTTCTGGAACGCGTTCGTCAGCCCGTCACGGATGCCAGGGTTGCCGATGATCACGGCCAGCGCGACCGCCGCGACGAATGCCGCGAGCAAGCCATACTCGATGAGATCTTCGCCTGCCTCATCACGGATAAAGCGACCGAACAGTGCCTTCATGGGTGATCCCCTTCTGGTTGCGGATGGCACCAAGCTTTCCGTCTCTCGGTCCACCCAGCCCGATGGACCTACTTCATGGTGTTCGAAAACCAAATCGCCCCGAGCCGCCGCGTCCCACGGTGCGGCGCGAACCTGGAGACCCCGATCTTCGGGAGGCCCACGCGTTCAGCCTGGGGATGACACTCCACGGGGTCGCATATCCACGTCCCCCGCCGGTCCGGCGCCGAACGAATCGTCACGATCCGCATCGAGCGACCCGACCGGCGGGGGTGTGGAACCCCCGCGGTCCGACGACTACTGACCGGCCTTGGCGAGCGCGTCAACGGCCTTCTGGAACGCATTCGTCAGCCCGTTGCGAATGCCCGGGTTGCCGATGATCACGGCCAGCGCGACCGCGGCGACGAACGCCGCAAGCAGACCGTATTCGATGAGATCTTCACCAGACTCTTCGCGGATGAACCGATTCAGGACCTTCATTGCGGACCTCTCCTCTGGATGGCGGGTGGAACGGTGGGCTTCCCGGAGGAAGCGTTGGAGCATCGTCCCTGTTGCGTTCAGCGCATCAATGCGAAAGCGGTCTTCACTCGATCGAAGGCCGTGATCAGCGCGGCCTTGACACTGACCGTGTCGTTCAACAGGAGTAGCGTGACCAGTGCGGCGGCGAACGCCAGCAGCAGCCCGTACTCGATCAGGTCCTCGCCGCGGTCCTCGCGGAAAAATGAGTGAACCCTGCTCATCGCCATCGACCTCCTGGGGAGCCGGCCGGGACGATCCCGATGACCGGCGCGGATCAACGATCCGAGCACGCGCCGATCGGAGTCCCGGATCCAACTGGGGCCGAAGACCACCGTCGACTCATGTCTCACCCCCGGGAGGGGCAAGAGTCACGCCAATGTGTGACCCTTGCCTGCGCGCCACCCCCAAGTGGTTGCGATGCTACAACGTTGCCAATCACGGGAGCCATACAAAACGACCCGCTCGCAAAGAATGACATTCGAACCCGTAAAGCATTCCAACAGCGTCAGAAGCCCCGCGGGAGCGGGGCTTGCGACCCTTCCCGCGGCACCCGCCGCGCGGGGAAAGCACGCTTCAGCCGCCGAGATACGCCTGCTTCACGGCCTCGTTGTGGAGCAGCTTCGCGGCCTCGTCCTCGATCGTCACGCGACCGGTCTCGAGGACGTAGCCGCGCGCGGCGACCGACAGCGCCATGTGCGCGTTCTGTTCGACGAGCAGCACCGTGACGCCCCGCTCGTTGATCTGGTGGATCGTGCGGAAGATCTCGCGCACGAGCAGGGGCGCCAGCCCCAGCGAAGGCTCATCGAGCAGCAGCAGCCGGGGCCGCGCCATCAGGGCCCGCCCGATGGCGAGCATCTGCTGCTCCCCGCCCGACAGCGTCCCCGCGCTCTGGCGCCGGCGCTCGCGGAGCCGCGGGAACATCCCGTACACCTCCTCGCGGTCGGCGAGCACCTCCGGCCGGTGCTTGCGGCGGTAGGCCCCCATCTCGAGATTGTCCTCGACCGACAGGTTCGCGAACACCAGGCGTCCCTCGGGCGATTGGGCGATGCCGAGCCCGACGATCTCGTGGGGCGGCACGCGCACGAGGCTTCTGCCCTCGAACTGGATCGATCCCGAGCGCACGGGCAGGAGTCCCGAGATGGTGCGCAGCAGCGTGGTCTTGCCGGCCCCGTTGGCGCCGATCAGAGTCACGACCTCGCCGGCCCGGACCTCGAGGCTCACGCCCTTCAGGGCGTGCACCGCCCCGTAGTCGACGGCGAGCGAGTCGATGCGGAGCATCGCGCTCACGCGCCCGCTCCGAGGTCGGCGTGCACCTCCTCGCCGAGGTATGCTTCGATCACCTTGGGATCGCGCCGGATCTCGTCGGGCGTTCCCTCCGCGATCTTGACGCCATAGTCGAGCACCGCGATGCGCTGGCAGATGCCCATCACCACGCGCATGTCGTGCTCGATCAGCAGCACGGTGACACCGAGCCGGTGCCGGATCCCCTCGATCGTGTGCATCAGCTCGTCGCTCTCCTGGGGGTTCAGGCCCGCGGCGGGCTCGTCGAGCAGCAGCAGCCGCGGCCGCCCGGCGAGCGCGCGGGCGATTTCGAGCCGGCGTTGCTGCCCATACGGCAGCTCCGAGGCGAGATCGTCGGCCTGGCCGGCGAGTCCGAGCAGGCTCAGCAGCTCCTCCGACTGGGCGCGGAGATCCCGTTCGTCGCGCCGCCAGCGACCGGTGTGCAGCAGCGCGTCCCACACGCCGGAGCGCGCGTGCGGGTGCGCGGCGATGCAGACGTTGTCGCAGCACGTGCGCGAGCCGAACAGCCGGATGTTCTGGAACGTGCGCGTGATGCCAGCCCGCGCGACAAAGCTGGGCCGGCGGCCCTCGATCGAGCGGCCCTCGAACACGATGTGCCCGTCGGTGGGCTTGTAGACGCCGGTGATGAGATTGAACACGGTCGTCTTGCCCGCGCCGTTCGGCCCGATCAGCCCGACGAGCTCTCCCGTCCGGATCTCGAGGTCGAGCTCGGAGACCGCCTTGAGGCCGCCGAACTGCATCGTGACGCGCTCCAGGCGCAGCAGGGGCGTGGTCATGCGGGGCGCGCCGTCCGGCGGCGCCAGGGCAGGCGCAGCTCCCGGCTCCCGAACAGGCCCTGCGGCCGCACGATCATCAGCACGATCAGCATCAGCGAGTAAATGACCATGCGCAGGTCCTTGATCGGGCGCAGCAATTCCGGCAGCAGGGTCAGGATCACCGCCGCGATCACCGAGCCCGTGACGCTGCCGAGCCCGCCGAGCACGACCATGGCGATGACCTCGATGCTCTTGATGAACTGGAACGTGCTGGGGTTGAGATACGTCTGGTCGTGGGCAAACAACCCGCCCGCGACGCCGGCGAAGAACGACCCCATGACGAAGGCGAGCACCTTGTAGCGCGTGGTGTCGATGCCCAGCGCTTCGGCCGCGATCTCGTCGTCCCGGATCGCGAACAGCGCCCGCCCGTGGCAGCTCCCGGCCAGGTGCAGCGACGCCAGGACCACGGTGAGCGCGCCGAGCCCGACCCAGAACACGCTCGACCAGTGCGGGATGTCGGACAGCCCGCGCGAGGCGCCGACGGCGTTCACGTTGGTGATGACGACCCGGATGATCTCGCCGAACCCGAGAGTCACGATCGCCAGGTAGTCGCCCCGAAGCCGCAGCGACGGCAGCCCGACGACGTACCCGGCCACCGCCGCCGCCGCACCCCCGGTGAGCAGCGCCACGAGCAGGGCGGCGCCCTGGGCGACCGGCGCGGGCAGGCCGAGCGCCACCATCGAGGCGACCCACGGCTGGCCGACGTGGATCGAGAACATCGCCGACGTGTAGGCGCCGACGGCCATGAAGCCCGCGTGCCCGATCGAGAACTGCCCCGTGAAGCCGTTGATCAGGTTGAGCGACACCGCGAGCATCACGTTGACGCCGCACAGCATGACGATCTGGAGCGCGTACGGGTTGAGCACGCGCGGCAGCAGTCGGTCGAGCGCCCAGAGCGCCACCAGGCTGCCGGCGAACCAGCTCAGCTGCCGCACGTCACACCTTTTCGGTGGTGTTGCGGCCGAGGATGCCCGCGGGGCGCACGAGCAGGATGACGATCAGCAGCACGAACGCGATCGCGTCGCGATAGGTCGGCGACACGTAGCCGACGACCATCACCTCGGCAATCCCCATGACGAGCCCGCCGAGCACCGCGCCCGGAATGTTGCCGATGCCGCCGAGCACCGCGGCGACGAACGCCTTCAAGCCCGGGAGCATGCCCATGTACGGCTCGATTTTGGGATCCTTGAGGGCCACGAGCACGCCCGCGGCCGCCGCGAGCATGGAGCCGATCATGAACGTGAACGTGATGATCCGGTCGACCGAGATACCCATCAGCGCGGCCGCGGTGGGGTTCCACGACACGGCCTGCATCGCCTTGCCGACGCGCGTGTGCTTGACCAGCAGCCGCAGCAGGATCATCAGCGTGAGCGACACGCCGAGGATGATGATCTGCTGGTTCGAGATCGAGACTCCGCCGCCGAGCGAGATGATCCGTGACGGTATGATCTGCGGGAAGAACTTGGGATCGGCGCCGAACACGACGCGCCCGCCGTTCTCGAGCAGCAGCGACACGCCGATGGCGGTGATCAGGGCCGACAGGCGGGGCGATCGGCGCACCGGCTTGTAGGCGCAGCGCTCGATGATCACGCCCGCGATCCCGCAGCCGGCCATCGCGACGAGCAGCACGGCGAGCGCCTTCACCGGGTTCGGATCGACGCCGGCGTGCAGGGCCCGCGCGGCGAACAGTCCGAAGAACGCCCCCAGCATGTAGACGTCGCCGTGCGCGAAGTTGATGAGACGCAGGATGCCGTAGACCATCGTGTAGCCGAGCGCGATCAAGGCATACACGCTGCCCGACGTCAGGCCATTGACGAGCTGCTGCAGGAACTCGGACACGCGCTACGGATTGACGGTGGTGTTGTAGACCTTCTTACCGTCTTTGATCTCGAGCACGACCGCGGGCTTGGTGGCGTTGCGGTTGGAGTCGAGCGTGATGACGCCCGTGACGCCCGGATAGTCCTTGAGCCCGGCGACGATGTCGCGCAGCTTCTTCGTCGCCTCGCGCCGCGCCGGCGTGCCGGCCTTGGACGAGCCCAGTCCGGCGAACGCCGCCGCGTCCAGGGTCTGCAGGGTCTGCATCGACTGGAACAAGACCTTCGCCGCGTCGTAGGCCAGGCCGCCGATCGCGTCGGACTCCTTGCCGAACTTCGCCTTGTAGCTCGTGAGGAACGCCTGGAGCCGCGGGTCCGGATTGTCGGCCGCGTAGTGGTTCGAGTAGTAGCAGCCGTTCAGTGCTTCGCCGCCGATCTCGAGCAGCTTCTCGCTCTCCCATCCGTCGCCGCCGAGCAGCGGCACTTTGATCCCCAGCTCGCGCGCCTGGCGGGCGATGAGCCCCGCCTCGGTGTAGTAGCCCGGGCACCAGATGGCCTGGGGATTCATGGCCTTGATCGCGGTGAGCTGGGAGCGGAAGTCGGTGTCGCCCGCGTTGTAGGCCTGCACCTTGCCCGGGATCGTGCCGCCGAGCGAGACGAACGCCTTGGCGAAGATGTCCGCGAGCCCGACGCTGTAGTCGTTCCGCGCGTCCTCGAGAATGGCGACCTTCGTGAGCTTGAGGTTCAGGGCGGCGAACTTCGCCATCACCGTGCCCTGGAAGTCGTCGATGAAGCACATGCGGAAGATGTAGTCGCCCTGCTGCGTCACCTTGAAGTTGGTCGACGACGGCGAAATCATCAGGACGCCCGCTTCCTGGCAGACGGGCGCGGCGGCGATGCTGCGGGATGAGGCCACCTCGCCGATCACCGCGCAGACCTGGTCCTGGCTCACCAGCTTCTTGACGACGGTGACCGCCTCCTCCGGCAGGCCGCGATCGTCCTCGACGACGCAGCGCACCGGGAGTCCGCCGAGCTTGCCCTCGGGCAGCTCGCTCAGGGCCAGCTCCACGCCCTCCTTGGTCGACTGGCCGAACGTGGCGTCGTTGCCCGTCAGGGAACCGTATTCGCCGATCACGATCTCGTCGGCCTTCTTCTGCCCGGAGCATCCACCGATCGCGAGCGCCAGGACGAGCGCGCACGAGGCGAACCATCGAATTCGGGACGTCATGTCCGTCTCCACGTTGAGTGCTGGGTGAGCGCCGCGGTCACTCGGCCGGGGCCGCGATCGACGCGGCGGAACCGGGGCATGCCCCGCCGTCCGGACACACCGAGCGTGAAGGGGTAGCACGCCCCCGCGCGCGGTGCAAAGCCGTGCTTCGCCCTCGCCGGCGTTGTCGCGCTCTCGGCCTTCGGTGTACCGTGGGCCGCATGAGTCTCCCCGGACGCGTGGGGACCGGCAGGTGGTACTCGAGTCTCGCGATCCTGCCGCTGCTCGCGCTGCTCGCGCATGGATGCGCGCCGATGGCCGTCGCTCCCGGGCCGTCCCGCACGCCGCCGCATGTCCCGCCGGCCGGCCGCCCGCGCGCGGGCTACGACCGCCGCGTCGATGCGCTGGCCGCCGCCGACACGGCCGCCCTCCGCGGCCATCGCATCGCGCTCGATCCCGGGCATGGCGGCTTCTTCCGCGGGTCGCTCGGCGTGAACGGGCTCACCGAGGCCGAGGTCAACCTGGGCGTGGCGCTCCAGCTCCGGGGGCTGCTCGAGGCGCGCGGAGCGATCGTGTTCATGACGCGCACCGACGACCGCGACTTCCTGACGCCCGCCGACAGCACGCTGCGTTCGGACCTCATCGAGCGGACACGCCTGGCGAATGCCTTCGCCCCCGAGCTGTTCGTGTCGATCCACCACAACGCCGACGCGCGCGGCGCCCACGACGTGAACGAGACCCAGACGTACTACAAGCTGGGCGACGAGGGCGCCTCGCTGGACGCCGCGCAGAGCGTCCACCGCTTCCTCGTCCGCAACCTGGGCATCGACAAGCACCGCATCAGCCCGGGCAACTACTACGTGCTGCGCAGCAGCGACGGGGCCGGTCTCCTCACCGAGGCGTCCTACCTCACGAATCCCGACGTCGAATCGAAGCTCGCACTGGCCGCCAAGCAGCGGCTCGAGGCCGAGGCGCTGTACCTGGGACTGGCCCACTACTTCGCGCTCCCGCGGCCGGAGATCGTGGCGTTCGACGCGCGCCGCACCGTGTACGCCGCGCCCGACACCGTGTTCGGCGACATCGCGGCACCGGTGCTGATCGCTCGGATCACCGGCGCCTACGACGACGCGCGGCTCACCCTCGACGGCGCCCTACTCGATGGTCGACGCGAGGGCGAGCGCATGGTGTGGACGCCGGCGATGCTCGCCGCCGGGCCGCACACGGCGACGCTCGTGACGCGGCTCTCGGGTGCGGCGACCTCGCGCACGGCCCGGCTAGCGTTCCGCATCCAGCGCCCGGTGAATCGGCTCCGCCTCACGGTGATGCCCGGCATTGCCACCGAGATCGTGCCGGTGCGCGTCGAGCCCGTGGACGCCTTCGGCCTACTGACATCTGACTCGCTGCAGGTGCGTGTAGGAATCGGGAAATCGGCGGCACGCGTGGCCTACGACACGACCGTCTTCGCCCGCGGCGGCGTCGCCTGGGCATATGTCCGCAACGATCGGCGGAGCGGAATCACCGTTCTCGCGCAAGTCGAACGAGGCGCTGCCGAGTCGGCGGTCCTTGTTGTCCCGGCGCGCAGCATGCAGCCGCCTATCCGCGTGTCTGGGTTCGCGCGCGCAATGCCCGGGGATTCGGCTCTTCGCGATGCACCCGGCAGCGACCAGGTCGGCGCGTGGATCAATCGCGATGGGTTCGCCGTCGTGGATTGTGACTCGTTCCACTTGCCGACCGTGCCTACCCTGCCCGGCTACCGGCCGTGGGCCCAGGAAGTGGTCAGTGGGGACTACTTGCACGCATGGCCGTGGCCGTGGCCGCCGCGGTTCACCGCCGTCGCGGGCGGCGCCCTCATCGGCAAGCGCATCACGCTGGACGCCGACGGCGGCGGCGAGGCGGACGGCGGGACGGGTGCCGGCGGAACGCGCGCCGCGAATCTCAACCTCGAGGTCGCACGCGCACTCGCCGGCTTCCTCGCGGCCGCGGGCGCCGAGGTTCGCATGACGCGCGAGGGCGACCTATCGATGTCCGAGGTCGAGCGCGTCCAGACGAGCGAGGCGTTCCACGCCGACCGCTTCCTGCGCATCGGCCACCGTGCGGAGCCGCCGATGCTCGGTTACTACTTCTCGAGCGCCGGCGGGAAACGCTGGGCCGAGTCGACGCGGGTCACACTCGCGATGCTCGGCCTTCCCGCGCCGAAGTCGGCCGAGGACGCGCAGTATCCGCTGCAGCAGACGTCGTGCCCGGCCCTCTACGTCTCGGTGGCACGCATCGACGCCGCCGCGTCGGAGACGCGCCTCGCCGAGCCCGCGGCCGTACGGGCCGAAGCCTACGCGCTGTACCTGGGGCTCGCGCGCGAATGGGCCGGCGACGCCGCGTGGGCGGCCGATTCGATCACGGTGCGCGACGCCGACGGCCGGCCGGCCGCGGGGGCCGCGGTCACGCTCGGCGGGTCGATCACCCTGCTCACCGACCAGCGCGGCATCGTGCGCTACGTGCGCACTGAATCCGGCCCGATGGACCTCGACATCGTGCATCCGCGCGTTCGCGAGCACCGCGTTTTGCTAGACTCATCCACGGGCGTGATGGTGACCGGGGCTCGGAGGCCATAAATCCTGCCCTCTCCGGACCGGAAACAGCCCCGGTGCCCGGGGCAAGGCCCGCACCGCATGGAGCACGGGATCCACAGCTACTTCGCCGAGCGCGAACGCAACGCGCACCGGCTCTCCGGCCTGTCGTTCGCGGTCGCCCTCGTCATGCTCGGAGCGATGCTCGTGCTCCGCGCTTCGCCCTTAGGCGACATCGTGCGCGAGAGTTCGCTCATGCGCTTCGGCCTGCAGGGCCCCCCGCGAATGGTCGAGCTGGTCCAGCTCGAGGCCGAGCCGATGACGCGCCAGCTGCCGCAGAACGTGGGCCTCGTCATCTTGAAGTCCGGCCGCGCCGGAGCCGAGGGCGCCGCACCCGCGGTGCCCACGCGACGACGCGCCCGGCCCGCCACACCCGGCGTCGGCGCCGATGCGCAGGCGGGTCGCGACCTGGTCGCCCGGGCGATGGCGAGCCGCGGCCGCGTGCCGATCTTCCAGTCCGAGGATCTCGTGATCGAGGAGCTGGTGCGCCCGCAGTATCCGGAAACCGTGCGTGATCGCGGCGTCGAGGGCCGCGTCGCCGTGCTCGCCCACGTCGACACGCTGGGCCGCGTGATCGAGGCCGAGGTCATGAAGGCGAGCGGCGAGCCGCTGCTCGACGCGGCCTCACGCACCGCCGTCCTCAAGTGCCGCTTCCGGCCGTACCGCGTGGAGAGCCGGGCGCAGGAGGTGTACGCCGTGTTCCGCTTCTCGTTCCGTATTTACTAGGCGTCCGCGACACGCGCTACTGCACGCGCGCGGCCTTGCCGGCGGCGATCGAATAGACGGGCAGCTCCCCGCCCTGGCGCCTCGCGTCGAGCAGCCCCGGCTCGCCGTCCACCGCGGGCGCGGCGGCGAGTGCTGCAGCGATCTCCTCGGGCGCCAGCGCGCCGGAGGCGATCGCTGCGCCGACGAGGCGGCCGGCGAGGTAGCCGCGCACGTGCGCCGCGTCGGGGTCGCCGGCGCCGGCCGCGCGCATTCCGGCCGCGAGGCTCGACAGGTCGCCCCGCTCGAGCACCCAGTCGGCGGCGGCGAACGTGACGCCCTCGAGGAACACGCGGGTCTCGCGATGGTGTCGAGCCGGATCGAACCCGTCGCCGCCGCACACGCGCAGCGTGACGCGCTCGCGCGTGAGCTGGCGCAGCAGGGCCGCGGCCTCGGTGGGATCGCCGTCCCAGAACAGCATGGTCGCGCGCTGATTCACGAGCGAGCGAATCTCGGTCGTGAACGTGGCGTTGCCGGGCGAGTAGACCTGGCGGCTCACGACCGTGGCGCCTCGCGCGCGGCAGGCCGCCGCGAACCCGCGCGAGAACGCCGTGTCGGCGGCACTCGAGATGAGCAGCGCCACGCGGTCCGTGGACGACGGCGCCACCGCCTGCGCGAGCGCGCGGCCGCGCTGCGCGCCCGTCGGGCCGACGCCGAAGATGCGCGGTGACAGCCGCGGTGCGGCCGGTTCGACGGCGCCCGGCAGCACGACCGGCAGCCCGCGCCAGCGCGAGCCCGCCGCGAGCGTGATGGCCGACGTGGCAGCGAAGCCGCCGCACAGGACGCCCGATCCGGCGGCGGCGGAATCGAGCGCCGCGGCCACGTCGGGCGGCGCGTCGGCGCGCGTCGAGTAGCGCACGCACGTCACGGGCGGCCGGCCGTCGCCGCGCGACGACTCGACCCCCACGGCGAAACCCACGCCCACGGCAGCCGCCTCGTCACCGTAGTCGCCATCGTCCGGGAGCAGCAGGCCGACGCGATAGGCGGACGGGATGGACGACGCGCCGGGCCCCATCGCCGCCCAGGTCACGGGGGCGCCCTTCTTCGGCTTCACCGGGCGCGCGAGCGCGAGACGCGCGGCGATCCGGTGGCGCAGTGCCAC
Source organism: Candidatus Eiseniibacteriota bacterium (assembly GCA_031364505.1). GTDB lineage: Bacteria > Eisenbacteria > RBG-16-71-46 > RBG-16-71-46 > RBG-16-71-46 > JANLWK01. Next base: position 24,028 of record JANLWK010000350.1, read on the forward strand.
GCGCGCGTCGGGCGTGCGCTCGAGCGCGGCCTCCAGCGCCGGGCGCTCGAGGTCGGCGAGCTGGTCGGGCGAGCGGCGCAGCACGTAGACAATTTCCTCTAATGGCGCCCGCTTCGCCCATTGGGTGAACGCGCCAAGGCGCGCCGGCCCCGGAGCCGTGACGACGAGCGAGTCCGCCTCCGCCAGGGTCTTGACGGGCAGGGCGGCCGGACGTGCCGCCGCCGCGGGCGTGGCGGCGCCGAACATCGAGGCGGCGCACAGCGCGAGCACGAGCACGGCGCGCGGCGCGACGCCGTGGCGCGCGCGGACCGACACGCATGGCAGCGAAAAATGGTGGTTCATGGGCGAGTCGGTTCCTTCCGTGGCCTCGGACCCGCGGCGCTACATCTGGAACTTGCCGAAGTCTTCCGGGTTCAGCCGCTCGAGGAAGCGCCGCAACTGCTCGGCCTTCTCCTCGTCGGTGAGCTCGCGCTCGGGCTCGCCGGGCTCGGACTCTTCCGATGCGCTCGGCGGAGGCTGGAGCAGTTTTTCGTTCACGAAGATGGGCGCCTTGGCGCGCAGCGCCACGGCGATCGAGTCGGACGGGCGCGCGTCGATCGACAGCACGTCGGCGTCGCGCTGGATGAACACCGTGGCGTAGAAGGTGTTCTCGCGCAGGTCGGCGATCACCACGCGCGTCACGCGTGCCTTGAGCCCCTCGATCGCGAGCACGAGCAGATCGTGGGTCAGCGGCCGCGGAAACGGCTCGTCCGACAGGATGCGCCGGATGGCCTGCGCCTCGCCGGGACCGATCCAGATGGGAAGGATGCGTTCGCCGTCGGCCTCGCGGAGCACGACGACGTTCTGCTGCGTCTTGGGCTCGAGGATCAGCCCGTTCACGCGGGCCTCGACGATGTTCACGAGCCCCTCCGCTGCACTACGGCCGCATGCCGGGCCGGCTCGGCGGCGGCGGCGACGCGCGCGACTTCTTCGTCGCCGCGGCCGGCGCGGGCAGCGCGCCTGTGGAGTCGCCGTCGAGGCTGGTGAACGCGGGCGCTTCGTTCGTGCGCATGTGCTCGATCATCCATGTCGCCGAAGGCGCCAGCTCGGCCTTCGGGTAATGGGCGAGCAGGCCCTTGAACGCCTGCTCGGCCTCGTCGTACTTCTTCAGCTCTTCGGAGTAGATGAACCCGATCATGAACTGGGCCTGCGGGCTCACGTCGCTCTCCGGATACTCGACGAGCAGCTTCTGGTACGCGTCGATGCGCTGCTCGGCCGGCCCCATGGCCTGGGCGTCGTTGAACATCTCGCGCGCGGTGCGGCGCTGGCTCACGAAGCGCTTGATCGCCGCGGAGTCCGCCTTGACGCCGAGGGCCTTGCGCGCCGAATCAAGCTGGGTCTTGTAGAAGTCCTGCTGGTGCTGCGAGGCGAGCTGGCGCTGGATCAGCGGCTTGACCTGGTCCAGGGGGCGCGTGCTCTGCGGCTTCTTCTGGTCGACGCGGACGACGTGCCAGCCCTTGTCGGACTTCCACGGTCCGCCGACCTGGCCCTCGGCGAGCGTGAACGCCGACTCGGCGAGCGCCGGCTGGTTGCCCAGCGTGCCGAACGCGCCGTCGTGCGTGACGAGGCCCAGGTTGCCGCCCGAGTTCCGCGTCAGCGTATCGGCGGAGAACTTCTTCGCGAGCGTGACCCAGTCCTGGTTCCTCGCCATCTGCTTCACCCGCTTGGCGTCCGCCTCGGACTTCGACTGGATGTGGCGCACGGCGATCGAGGCCGGAATGGTGAACTCCGAATCGTGGGACTTGTAATACGCCTCGGCCTCGTCGTCCGATACCGCCGGATTCTTCGCCATCAGCTCGTTCAGGTACGTGCGGATCAGCAGGTCGCGCCGCTGCTGCTCGATCTGCTGGCGCACCGCGGGCCGCTCCGCCAGGCCGTGACGGCTGGCCTCGACCAACCAGACCTTCTCCTCGACCATCCGGTCGAGCAGCTGCTTGCGTCCGTCCGGCGTCGCGTAGTTCGAGCGGAACTGTTCCGGCAGCGTATTGATGCGCCTCGTCAGATCTCCGCGCGTGATCGTGTCCTTGCCGAGGCGCACGAGCACCTCGTTCGAGTCGGCGACACCCGCCCGCGCCGCCGTCCGGCGCGCGGGCGCGGCCCACGTGGCGGTGACGAGCACGAGGGCGCCGAGTGCCAGCAGGGCCACCATGGACATCAAGCCTGAGACTCTCCGCCGCGCCGTCATGGACGGACGACCCACACTTTCACGGTGGCACTGACGCTGGCGTAGATGCGCACCGGCACGTCGTACTTGCCGAGCTGCTTGATGTGCTCTTCGAGCACCACCTGCCGCGCCTCGACGCGGTGCCCGGCGCGCGTCAGCGCCTCGGCGACGTCCGACTCCGTGACGGACCCGAACAGCGTGTCCTCTTCGTTCGCGGCCGCTGGGATGTTGATCTCGACGCCGTTCAGGCGCGACGCCACCTCGCGTGCAATGACCAGGCGCTTGTCCTCCTGCATGTCGCGCTGGCGCTGCAGCTCGCGGTACAGGTTCGACGCGTTCGCCGTCGAGGCGATGGCGAGCCGGCGCGGGAGCAGATAGTTGCGGGCGTAGCCGGGCTTCACGTTCACGACCGCGCCCTTGTCGCCCAGTCCGCTGACGTCTTCCACGAGGATGATTTCCATGCCGACGATCTCCTGTTCTATGAGCCATCCGCGCGAGGCGCGGGTTCGAGACTGCGGAAGTCCAGCCACACGTCACTCAGACCCACGAGCACCGCCGCGAGCATGAACACGGGCAGGGCGAACGCGGAGATGAAGAACAGCGTGAGAACGATGACCGACAAGGGAATACCGCGCGCAAGCAGCAGGGATTCTACGACCGCGATCCCCTGCACACCAAACCCCAGCGCGGCGTTGAGCAGCAGCGTCCAGCCCGTCGCCGTGCCGGGCGGCCACTGGGCCACGAGCAGGCCGAGCCCCGCGATGAGCAGCCACACGGCCCCGTCCGGAAGCCGCCATCGCGACAGCGCGGCGCGGGACAGCGGCGGCCAGCGGAGCGCGGCGGCGATGCGG
>JANLWK010000351.1:0-7623 GCA_031364505.1 Candidatus Eiseniibacteriota bacterium
GGCGCGGTTTGACCCTCGCGGACAGGGGCACCTATAGTGCACGGCTCGCGCCGTGCGGAAGTGGCGGAACTGGCAGACGCACTAGATTCAGGTTCTAGCGCCCGAAAGGGTGTGGGGGTTCAAATCCCCCCTTCCGCACCATTTCGTACCCCTCCCGCCGCCCCGACGATCGTGACCCCTGCCGAAGCGTCCGAGAAGGTCGTCGCCCAGAATCGGCGCGCCCGCCATGACTACGACATCCTCGAGACGTTCGAGGCCGGTCTCGTGCTGACCGGAACCGAGGTCAAGAGCCTGCGCGGCGGCAAGGCGAGCCTGGCCGAGTCGTACGCGTCGGTCGAGAACGGCGAGGCGTACGTGCTCCAGCTGCACATTCCGCCGTACGAGCAGGGCAATCGATCCAACCCGGATCCCGTGCGCCGGCGGAAGCTGCTGCTGCACGCGGCCGAGATCGCCGATCTCCGGAAGGCCGTCGAGCAGAAGGGCCACACGCTGATCCCGCTCCGGCTCTACTTCTCGAAGGGACGCGCCAAGCTGCTCGTCGCGATCGCGCGTGGCCGCAAGGTGCACGACAAGCGTTCGGCGATTGCCGACCGGGACGCGCGGCGCGAAGTCGACCGCGCGCGTCGTCGCGGGGAGCGCGGCGAATGATCCGCCGCCTCGTCGCCGCCGCGCTGGCCATCGGCATCGCGGTCTCCACGGTGGCCGCGCGCCTGCAGCCGGACGCGCCGCCTCGAAGACCCGTGGCGTCGAAGTCCCCATCCGACTCGGTGCTGGCGCCGGTCCGGCGGCTGCCGCCCGCCGCGCCGGGAGCGCGGAACTATCCGCCGCTCGGCCCGGGACGCTCGCGTCGCGCGAAGTCCTCCGACGCCCGGAAGGCGAAGGCGCGCGACGCCCGCCGCGGCGCGCGGACCGACGTCACGCGCGAGCGGGCGACGCTGCGCGAGCCGGCGACGCCGCGCGACGTCATGCCTCCGGCGCGCGGCAACGTCGCCGGCCGCCGCGGCGGCTCGCGCATCCCACCGGCCTTCGCGCGCTTTACGCCCGCCGAGCTGCCCGAGAACGCGCCGATCGAGACGGTCGGCGGCCAGGACTGGATCGCGGCGCACGATCTGGCGCGGCTGCTCGGCGCCACGAAGTTCTGGCGGCCCGAGGTGCGCAAGCTCGAGCTGCGTTCGCCGGCGCTGCGCATCCTGCTCACCGACGACAATCCATTCGTGCTCATCGGCGACCGCACCGTGGCGCTCGACACACCCGTGCGCTCGCGCGGCGGCCAGCTCCGCGTGCCCGTGGCGCTGGTCGATTCGCTGCCGCGCGACTCCGCGGGCGTGCGGCTCGCCATCGACGTGCATCGCCGGCGCGTGCTGCGCGTGCCCGAGCTGGGGCTCGTCCGCACGCCGCGCATCGCCTCGGACGGCACGACCGAGCGCGTCGTGTTCCCGGCCGACCGGCCGGCGGAGGTCTCGGTGATCGGGCGGGGCCGTTCGCACTTCCGCGTGCGTTTCGGCGGGCTGTTCGTGGGCCAGCCGCCGGACTCGGCGATGCGGCCGGGCCTCGTCCTCGCCATCGTGCCGATCGCGACGACGGAGGGCAGCGCGTTCGAGTTCACGCTGGCGCCCGAGACCGAGGGCTACCGGATCGAACGCGACGAACGCCGGGGGACGGTGACCGTGCGCTTCGAGCGCCACGCCGGCCCCGGCGACGAGCGCTTCGCGCCGTCGGGTCCGCCCGGCGCCCGCGCGGTGCGCGTCGTCGTGCTCGATCCAGGCCATGGCGGCGGGGACGCGGGCGTCAGCGTCTCGGGCGCCATCGAGAAGGACTTAGCACTGTCACTCGCGCGCGAGGTATCGCGCGCGCTCGAGGGCCGCATGCGGCGCGTGCGCGTGATCCTGACGCGCACCGAGGATCGCATGGTGAGCGTCCAGGAGCGCGCCGAGCGCGCGAACCGCGCCCACGCCGACATCGTCGTATCGCTCCACTTCGACGGCGCGCCGGGGCCCGCGGCGCACGGCGCCACGGCGTACGTGCCACCCGCGACGTACGGCGGCGCCGAGCCGGTCGCGCGCGGCGCTGCGCCGGTCGCGTTGCTGCCGTGGCGCGACGTGGCGACGCGCCACGCCGTGAATAGCCGCGTGCTCGCAGAGTCGGTGATGTCGTCGCTCGAGCTGCGCGGCCTCGGGCCCGCGCGGCTGCGCGAGGCGCTGCCGTATCCGCTGCTCGGCGTCAATGCGCCGGGCCTGATGCTCGAGTGTGGCACGCTCACGTCCGAGTCCGACCGCGCGCGCGTGATGGCGGCCGGCGGCCTGCGCCAGCTCGCCGACGCCATCGCGGCGGGCATCGAGGCGTACGGGGGCGCCGAATGAAGCGCATCACGTGGCTGATGCTTGGTCTCGCCGTCGCGGCCGTGCTAGCGTGGCTCGCCTGGCGGGCCCCGGTGCCCGCGCGCGCGCCGGCCGTGCCCGCGAGCGCTCCGGTGGACACGCTGGCGGCGGCCGGACTCAAGGCCGTGCGGCTCTACTTCGCCTCGCCGAACGGCGCGGGGCTCGTCAGCGAAACGCGCGAGCTTCCGGAGAGTCCGACGCTGCACGAGCGGGTGGCCGCCCTCGTCGCGGAGCTGGACAAGGGCCCCGACGCGGGCGGGGTGGCGGCCCTGCCGCCGGGCACGTCGCTGCTGCATGTCTATCTCGACGACGAGGGGCTGCTCACCGTGGATCTGTCGCGCGCGTTTCAGCAGGGGTTCCGCGGGGGCGCGGACGCGGAGTATCTCGCCGTCACGTCGCTCGTGCGCACGCTCGCGACGAACGTGCCGGAGGTGAGGCGCGTGCTCATCGTGTGCGGCGGCGCCACGCTCGAGACGCTGGGTGGCCACCTGCCGCTCGACCGCCCGTTCGAAGCCGCCGAGATGCCCTGACCGTGCCCGCGACCCGCGACCCCCGGCCCATCGGCGTCTTCGACTCCGGCCTCGGCGGCCTGACCGCCGTGCGCGAGTTCTATCGCCAGCTGCCGCATGAATCCGTCGTCTACTTCGGCGACACGGCGCGCCTGCCGTACGGCAACAAGTCGCGCGAGACCGTGACGCGCTTCGCGCTCGAGATCGCGTCGTTCCTCGTGCGCCAGAACGTGAAGTGCCTGGTCGTCGCCTGCAACACCGCGTCGTCGCACGCGCTCGAGGCGCTGCGCGCGCGTTTCGACGTTCCGGTCGTGGGCGTGATCGAGCCGGCCGCGCGCGCCGCCGTGGCGGTGAGCCCCCACGGCCGCATCGGCGTCGTCGGCACGCTCGCCACGGTGGGGAGCGGCGCCTACGCCCGCGAGATCGAGCGCATCATGCCCGGCGCGGCGGTGATCCAGCGCGCCTGCCCGCTGTTCGTGCCGCTGGTCGAGGAAGGCTGGCTCGAACACCCCGTGACGCGGCAGGTCGCCGAGGAGTACCTGACCGAGTTACGCCGCGCGAATCTCGAGAGCCTGATCCTCGGCTGCACGCACTACCCGCTCATCGCGCCGCTGTTCGCGCAGCTGCTCGGTCCCGGCGTCACGCTCATCGACTCCGGCGCCGAGGCGGCGCGGGCGACGGCGGCGATGCTCGCCGAGCGCGGCCAGTTCGCGGACCACGCTTCGCGTGGTGCCCCGCGCGATCCCCAGCATCGCTTCTTCCTGTCCGACGAGCCGCGCCGCCGGAGCTTCGCTCGCGTCGCCGAGGCGTTCCTGTCCCGGCCGCTTCCGCACGTCACCGTGGTGGATCAGACCGACCTGCCGTGGTTCATGCGCGCGCCGTCGGTGGCGCACGCGGGGGAGGAGCCCGCGTGACGCGGCCGCCGAGAGCCATACGTGAATCCGTCGCCGCGGCCGGGGCGTCCGCGGCGGCCGAGCTTGGGCCGGCACGCGCGGACGGCCGCACCGTGCGGCAGCTGCGTCCGCTCAAGTTCGAACGCGGCGTCAACCCGCACGCCGAGGGCTCGGCGCTCGTCTCGCTCGGCCGCACGCGCGTGCTGTGCACGGCGAGCGTCGAGGACCGCGTCCCACCGTGGCTGCGCGGCCAGGGCAAGGGATGGGTGACGGCCGAGTACGCCATGCTGCCACGCGCGACGGGCGATCGCACGCCGCGCTCGAGTCAGACGGGCGGCCGCGCGCAGGAGATCCAGCGGCTGATCGGCCGCTCGATGCGCGCGGCGACGAACCTGGCCGTGTTCGGCGAACGGCTGATCACGCTGGACTGCGACGTGCTCGAGGCCGACGGCGGCACGCGCACCGCGGCGATCAACGGCGCGCTGGTAGCACTTCACGACGCCTTCGTCTGGCTGTCGAACAAGGGGCAGCTCAAGGGGCCGCCGCTCGTCGACACCGTGGCCGCGATCTCGGTGGGCGTCGTCGCCGGGCGGCCGTGCCTGGACCTCGACTACGCCGAGGACTCGAAGGCCCACGTGGACATGAACGTGGTCATGACCGGCTCCGGCCGGTTCATCGAAGTGCAGGGCACGGGCGAATCGGCGACGTTCACCGAGGCCGAGCTGCGGACCCTGCTGTCGCTCGCGCGCACGGGGATCCGCCGCGTGACGCACGCGCAGCGCCGGCTGATCGGGGAGAGCGGACTCATCGCGCCGGCGCCGTGAGACTGGTGGTGGCGAGCATGAATCCCGACAAGTTGCGCGAGCTGGCCGAGCTGCTCCGCGAGCAGAGCGAGCTGCTCCATGAGCAGAGCGAGCAAGTCCCATTCGCCGGCGTCGAGCTCGTGAGCCTGCGCGATCTCCCCGGCGCCGCCGCGCCCGACGAGACCGGCGCCACGCTGCTCGACAACGCGCGCATCAAGGCCGGCGCCGCGCGTGCGTTCACGGGGCTCGCGGCGGTGGCCGACGACACGGGGCTCGAGGTCGACGCGCTCGGCGGGTGGCCCGGCGTGCACAGCGCCCGCTACGCCGGACCCGGCGCCACGTACGACGCCAACGTGCGGCGCCTGCTCGACGAGCTGCGCGCGGTGCCGGAAGCCGCGCGTACGGCGCGATTCCGCACGGTGTGCGTCGCGATGTTGCCGGACGGCGGCGAAGTCGTGGGCGAGGGCGTGCTCGAGGGACGCATCACGGGGACGCCGCGCGGCGAACACGGCTTCGGGTACGACCCGGTGTTCGAGCTCGTCGAGGGCGGCCGCACGCTGGCCGAGCTGCCGCCCGCGGAGAAGCAGCGCCGGTCGCACCGTTCGCTCGCCGTGCGCGATCTGTTCCGCCGGCTGCGCGAGCGGCTTAGCGAGCCCTCCGACGAGCGGCTCAGCGAGCCGTTACACGAGCGCCGCGACGCCGGGGGCCTCGCGTGAACGGCCCCGCGCCACTCCCCGTCCCGCCGCCCCGGCGCGGGCAGTTCGACATGATTCCGGCGGTTCCCGAAAGCCCCCGGCACTGGCGCGCATGGTCCGGCCCCGCCGTCACGCTCGCGCTCGTGGTCGCGCACATGCTGTTCGTCCGGAGCCAGCGCGCGCTGCCCGACCCCGGCGAGCTGTATCTCGCCGCCATCCTCATCTCCACGTTCCTCGGCGGCGTGCGGTCCGGCCTGCTGTCCGCCGTGCTCGCGGGCACCGCGCTCGCGATCGCGCCCGGCTATCGCGTGCGCCCGTTCTGGCTCACCTTCGACCTGCTCACGTTCGCGCTCGCCCCGCCCGTGCTCGGGCTCCTGCTGTACGAGCTGCGCAAGGCGGGCGAGGGACACATGCGGCGCGCCGCGGCGCTCCACGTGCTCGAGTACTACCGCACGCTGCTCGAGGACCTCGGTGCGATGGTGTGGGAATTCAGCGTCGATTCGCAGCGGCTGACCTACATCAGCGACTCGACGATGCGCATCCTCGGCTACCCGCCCGAGCGCTGGTACGCCGAGGCCGGGTTCTGGAGCGTCGTCATGCACCCCGACGACATGGAGCGCACGCTCGAGGTCAACGCGCGCGTGTGGGGCGGCGAGGGCGAGGAGGTGTTCGAGCACCGGCTCAAGGCCGCCGACGGGCGCTGGGTGTGGTTCCGCACCGCCGTGCGCGGCGGGCGCGGCTCCGACGGCCGTCCGGTGGTACGCGGCGTCGGGCTCGACATCACCGCCCACCGCAAGGTCGAGTCGAACCTGCAGCACACGCTGTCGCTGCTCCAGGCGACGCTCGATTCGACGACCGACGGCGTGCTCGTGGTGGACCCCACGGGGCGGATCACCGACTACAACCGCAAGTTCGTCGAGATGTGGCGGATCCCCGAGGAAGCGATGCTCGAGCGCGACGACGCGCGCGCCGTGGAGTTCGTCAGCCGCCAGCTCGTGGACCCGCAGCAGTTCCAGGCCAAGATTCGCGAGTTGTACTCGGACAACGATGCCACGAGCTTCGACGTGCTCGAGTTCAAGGACGGCCGCCAGTACGAGCGCTTCTCGCAACCCCAGCGCCTCGGCGGGCAGTCGGTCGGGCGTGTATGGAGCTTCCGCGACGTGACCGAGCGCGTGAAGGCCGAGCGCGCCCTGCGCCTCAGTGAGCAGCAGCTTCGCCACGCGCAGAAGATGGAGGCCGTGGGCGAGCTGGCCGGCGGCGTGGCGCACGACTTCAACAACATCCTCACCGCCGTAATCGGCAACCTGAGCCTGATCCTGCACGATCCGGCCACCTCGGAGGTGACGCGCGAGCGCGCGCAGGACATCGAGATCGCCGCCGAGCGTGCCGCCAGCCTGACGCGCCAGCTCCTCGCGTTCAGCCGCCGGCAGATGCTCGAGCTGCGCGTCGTCGACCTGAACGCCGTCGTGCTCGACATGCAGAAGCTGCTGCGCGTCACCCTGGGCGAGGGCGTCGGTCTCAACCTGCAGCCCGCCGCGGAGCGCGCGACGGTGCGCGTCGACCGCGGGCAGATCGAACAGGTGGTGCTCAACCTGGCGCTCAATGCGCGTGACGCCATGCCGCGTGGCGGCAAGCTCGACATGGTGCTGCGCGTCGTCGAGACCGACGGCGAGCGCGCGAGGCTCACGCCGCCGTACCAGCCGGGGCGGCACGTCCACCTCGCCGTGCGCGACAACGGCACCGGCATGGAACCCGAGACGCTGTCGCGCATCTTCGAGCCGTTCTTCACGACCAAGGAGCGCGGCAAGGGCACCGGGCTCGGGCTCGCCGTCGCGTACGGCATCGTGCGCCAGTCGAACGGCACCATCTTCGTCCAGAGCGAGCCGGGCCAGGGCACGACGTTCGATATCTTCCTGCCGCACTGCGCCGACCCCGTGAGCGACGGGGAAACGCCGATGGCGTCGTTCGGCTCGGCGGAAGGCGCCGAAACCGTGCTGGTCGCCGAGGACGAAGCGGCCGTGCGCACACTGATCCGCGACGCGCTCGCGCGCGCCGGCTACCGCGTGCTCGAGGCCGCGAGCGGGTCGGACGCGCTCGAGGCGGCGACCTCGCACCCCGGCCGCGTCCACCTGCTCGTCTCGGACGTCGTGATGCCCGGCATGAGCGGCTTCGAGCTGGCCGAGCGCCTGCAGAAGGTGCGCCCCGATCTGCGCGTGCTGTTCATCTCCGGCTACGCCGACCGCTCGGGCGCGGATCCCGAGGGCCCCGAACCGACGGGCCCGCTCATGTGGAAACCGTTCGCGATGGACGTCCTCGTCCGCCGCGTCCGCGAGACGCTCGACAGC
>JANLWK010000366.1:0-4744 GCA_031364505.1 Candidatus Eiseniibacteriota bacterium
CGCGACCGGGATCGTGGGTGACTACACCTCGTTGAAGCTGGACGCCCGAGGCAACCCCCGCATCAGCTACTACGATGAGACCAACGGCGACCTCAAGTTCGCGAGCATGAGTGGCACCCGGTGGACGATCGAGACGGTGGACGCCGCCGGGAACATTGGCCAGTTCACCTCGCTGGCGCTGGACCCCCAGGGGAGCCCGCGCATCAGCTACTACGACGTCACCAATCAGGATCTCAAGTACGCGAGCAAGAGCGGTTCGGTGTGGACGGTCGAGCCCGTGGATGCCACCGGGAACGTGGGCCAGTTCACCTCGCTGGCGCTGGACCCCCAGGGCAACTCCCATATCAGCTACTGGGACATCACCAATAACGACCTCAAGTACGCGAGCAGGAGCGGAGGGACTTGGACACTCGAAACCGTGGATGCGACAGGGAGCGTGGGCAAGCACACCTCGCTGGCGCTGGACCGCGAGGGCGGCGCCCACATCAGCTACCAGGCCAGCAACGCCGACCTCAAGTATGCGAGCAAGAGCGGTGGGGTTTGGACGATCGAAACGGTGGACGCCACGGTGCTCGCGGGCGAGCACAACTCGCTCGCGCTGGACGCTCAGGGCAACCCCCGGATCAGCTACTGGAACCAGACCAACGGCGACCTCAGGTTTGCCCAGAAGAACGGCGGTACGTGGACGATTGAGACCGTCGATGCGGTCGGGAATGTAGGCGAGTACTCCTCGCTGGCGCTGGACGCGCAGGGAAACCCCCGCATCGGCTACCGGGACCAAACCAACGCCGACCTCAAGTACGCGACGCAGAACGGTGGCGTGTGGAAGCTCGAGACCGTGGACGCTGTCGAGAACGTGGGCTTCGACCCTTCCCTGGCGCTGGACGCCCAGGGCAACCCTCGCATCAGCTACGTCGATGCCACCAACCGTGACCTCAAGTACACCGACTCCGCCGTGCACCTGCTTTCCCCGGTCGGCGTCGAGCGCTGGCCGGCCGGCAGCCAGCAGACCGTGCGCTGGAGCGGTGCCGGAAGCGTATCGATCGAGCTGTCCGACGATGGTGGGATCACGTACCGCACGCTGCTCACGTCGATTTCGAGCAACCAGGTCACGATCAACGTGCCGGCGCTCACCACCGAGCAGGCGCGGCTCCGAATCTCGCGGGCGTCGCCGTTCTCGACCTCGGAGAGCCCCGGCTACATCGAGGTCGCTCCCGACCTCGTGAGTCCGTGGTGGTCGATGTTCGTGGACACGCCGGGCAACACCGGCCTGTTCAGCTCGGTGGCGCTGGACGACCAGGGCAACGCGCGCATCAGCTACTGGGACAACTCCAACAGCGACCTCGAATACGCGAGCAAGAGCGGCGGCGTGTGGACCCTCGAGACCGTCGACGCCACGGGCAGCGTGGGCATGTACACGTCGCTGGAGCTGGACACCCAGGGCAATCCCCGAATCAGCTACTTCGACGTCACCAACAACGACCTCAAGTACGCCAGCAAGAACGGCGGCGCGTGGACGCTCGAGACCGTCGACGCCACCGGCGCCGTGGGCGAGTACTCCTCGCTGGAGCTGGATGCGCAAGGCAATCCTCGTATCAGCTACTTTGACAACACCAACGACGATCTCAAATACGCGAGCAAGAGCGCCGGAACGTGGACGCTCGAGACCGTCGATGCCGCGGGCAGCGTGGGAGAGCAAACCTCACTTGCGCTGGACGCCCAGGGCAATCCGCGGATCAGCTACTACGACGCCACCAACGGCGACCTCAAGTACGCGAGCAAGAGCGGCGGGGTGTGGACGCTCGAGACCGTGGATGCCTCCGGGAATGTCGGCTTGCGCACGTCGCTGGCGCTGGACGGGCAGGGCAACCCGCACGTCGGCTACTTCGGCGGCAGCGGTCTCGAGTATGCCAGCAAGAACGGCGCGACCTGGACATTCGAGGTCGTGGACGCCAATGCGGTCACCAACTTCATTTCGCTCGCGCTCAACGGCGAGGGCAACGCCCACATCAGCTACGGTGGGGCCAGCGGTCTCAACTACGCGCACAAGAGCAACGGTGCATGGGCGCTCGAGATCGCGGACGGCACCGAAGCCGCGAACTCGAGCTCGCTGGCACTGGACGCGCAAGGGACTCCTCACATCAGCTACCACACCGCGAGCGATCTGAAGTACGCCTCGGCGGCGATCGAGATGACGTCCCCCTCACCTGGCGACGTGTGGCCCGTGGGCGGCTCGCGCACCGTGACCTGGGACGGCACGGGACGCGTCGATCTCTACCTGTCGACGAACGGCGGCGGCTCGTGGCGAATACAGGAATCCGGGCTAACGGGCGGCGAGTATCGGATGATCGTTCCCCACACGCCGACGCGGTTCGCCCGGATCAAGTTGGAACGCGCCGTTCCCGCGTTCCACGCTCAGACGGCGGGCTTCTTCACCATCAATGCCTCAATCTCGCTGCTGAGCTTCGCCGTCGCTGTCGCGCCGCAGGGCGGTGTGCAATTAAGCTGGACGATCGATCCCGGCGCGGCCGACGTCGCCGGGTATCGCCTGGAACGCGCACGCGACGCCGCGACCTGGAGCACGCTGGTGTCGCTGACGCGCGAGACGCGCTTCACGGATGCTTCGGGGATCGCGGGCGATCGCTACCGCTTGACCGCGATCGACGGCCTGGGCCAGGAGCAGATGCTTGGCGAGGCGTCGATGGAGCCGGCTCGGGCCCTCGCCGCGTGGCCGCTGCCCTACCGGGGCGGTGACCTGAACGTAAGTTTCGCGATCTCGGGCCGCATCGGCGCCCGCGACGGAGATGCCGACGTGGGTCTCTTCGACGTCGCGGGCCGGCGGATCCGCACGCTGGTGCGCGGGCGATTCGAAGGAACGCAGCACGCGGTGAGGTGGGACGGTCGGGACGAGCAGGGCAACGTCGTGCGCCCTGGACTTTACCTCCTGCGTGCGGAGAGCGGCGGAGAGCGCAGCGAGCTGAAGATCGCCATCCTTCGTTAGTACGCGGGCAGCGAGTAGCCTGACGCCGTCATGCCCGCTCGCGGCTAGCCCGGGACGAGGACACCCGTATCGGGTGCGAGCTTGTGGACGTGCGGGCTTCTCGCTTGGCAGGTCACCCGCCCGCCCGCTGAATACGCGCCGCGATCGCGTACGCGTCGAAGTATCGCTGGAGGGAAATCCCGGTAGTACCGTACACATTCGAGCCGTAAAGGAAGTCGACTACCACTTCCCGAGATCGGGCGATCTCACGGAGACGGGCGACCGATCCCCGGAGCCGTGGATCCGAGAGAGTCAAGTCCAGAAGCTCGAGCGCACGCACCAAGGCGCCGTCGGCCAGTCGCTCGTTTCGAGACCTCCACCGAATCGCCCGGCTCACTTCGCTCCCGACATTGCCAAGCTGCTCGGCGAGCGTCAATTCATGCCAGCGGCCCGCGGCCATGTCGCGATGCAGAACAGCATTCATCGCTGCACCAGACTCCGGACGATCTCGCTGATCCGTTCCCGTATGACCGGATCGTCAACGGAGCGAGAGCGGTTTCCGAACGACGGCCGCAAGTTGATCATCGAATCGAACTCCAGCCAATCTGCTTCGGGAAGATCGGGATAGAGGTTGATACCCCAGAGATCCTGTTGGCGGGACCCATCCGAGAGGAGTTCAGCCTCCTCGTCTGAATGCATTTCGGCATCAGCCACCATGAGCCGTCGCTCCAGATCGACCACGGCCTTCACGAGATCCCCAAATCGGGCAGCGGACATCTCTCGCAAGTCGGCGAGCGAGATCGGCGTCAGTGGAGTGATTGTGCGCATGGCGCGGTAGCCTACCATGACCGACAGCCCCAGGATCACCGGGGAGCACCGGCCGCGGTTGTGAGATCGCGCGCCCACGGAGGCAAGCCCGCGAGACGAGTTGGTGCGTCGCCTTGGAACGCGGCACCCGTCGCAACCTTGACGCCCGCCGGGAATCCGCCGCAGACTGCGCCGCGGCGCGACGTGTGAAGCGCCCGTCGAAAGGACTCGCCGGATGACCGTTGCCCCCTGCTGGATCCTCGCCGGTGTCCGCACGCCGTTTGCCAAGGCCGGCGGCGCATTCGCGAAGACCCCCGCGTACGAGCTCGGCCGCATCGCCATGGCCGAAGTGCTGGCGCGCGAGAACGTCGACCCGGCCCGGCTCGCGCACGTCACGTTCGGCAACTGCGCGCAGCCGGCGGAGGCCGCGAACATCACGCGGGTCGCCGCGCTCCGGGCGGGCGTGCCCGAGCGCGTTCCTGGCTCGACGGTGCACCGCAACTGCGCCTCGGGCATGGAGGCGGTGGCCGACGCGTGCTACCGCATCACGGCGGGTGACGGCGACCTGGTGCTCGCGGGCGGCATGGAGTCGATGAGCCAGATCCCGCTCCACTTCCGCGCCGAGTACGCCGATTGGCTCGGCGGGCTGATGCGCGCGAAGACGCCGGTCGCGAAACTGGGTGCGGCGAGCAAGTTCCGCATGCGCATGCTCAACCCTCGCATCGCGCTGGCCGAGGGGCTCACCGATCTCGTGTGCGGGCTCAACATGGGCGAGACGGCCGAGGTGCTGGCGCGCGATCACCGCATCACGCGAGTCGCCCAGGACGAGTACGCGCTCGCGAGCCACCAGCGGGCGATCGCGGCGCGGCCGCGGCTGCGCGAGGAGATCGTGACCGTGTTCCCCGGCCCGGGCTACGACGCCGTCCAGGACGACATCGGCCCGCGCGACGGCCAGAC
>JANLWK010000379.1:0-17504 GCA_031364505.1 Candidatus Eiseniibacteriota bacterium
CCGTGGTCGTAGCTCGGCAGGTTCGGAATGCGCGTCAGCGTGCCGCTGCCGCTCTGGCCGGTGGTCACCACGTAGTTGTTGATCCCGAAGCTCGCGTCCACCGCGCGCGTGCGGGTGACGACGATCGAGTACGGGTTCTGGGTCGTGGTCGTGTCGCCCGTCCACGTGTTGAAGTGATAGCCGAACGACGGCGTGGCGGTGAACGTGACGGGCGTGCCGAACTCGTACTGCGCCTGGTTCGGCGAACGTGACGCGGTGCCGTGCCCGTCGGACGCCGTGGCCGCCACGGTGAAGCTGTCGAGCGCGAACACGGCCGTGATCACCTTGTTCGAGGTCATCGTCACGCTGGCCGGGTTGGCGTTGCCCGTCAGCCCGCCGCTCCAGCCGACGAAGTGGTAGTTCGCGAGGGCCGCCGCGTTGAGCTGGACGACGACGCCCGTCGGGTAGCTCGGCAGGTTCGGCACGATGCCGACGGTGCCCTGGCCGGTGACGTTGACGGTCAGGTTGTAGGCGGTGAACTCGTCGGCGCCGATGTCGGGCGTCGAGGCGCGCAGTCCGGGCTCGTCGTCGATGTCGTCGACGATGCCCGCCACGACCTGGCCGATGTTCGCGACCGGCGAGCCCACCGACGTCACGTGCAGGTTGCTCGTCGCGTCGACGAACCCGGGGTTCACCGCGACGCTGTTCGCGTCCTTTCCCGTCGTCAACTTCCACGCGGCGACGTTTGCCTGGTCGCCGTCGGGCGTGTTCGTCATGCCGCCGACGACGAACAGCGAGTTCGCGGTGCCGTAGAGGTCGTTGTAGTCCGACGTCAGGTTCGAGTAGACGAGCTGGTAGTTGAGCCCGATGAGGTAGTTGTCCCCGACGCCGTTGTTGAACTGGCTCGTGTAGAAGATGTTGTTGCGAACGTCGACGACCGGGTTGCTGCCGCCGATCGCCAGACAGAAGCTCGGCCCCGCCGCCGTGCCGCGAATCCCGGTCATCGCGACCGAGTTGAACAGGACCCGCGTCGACGCAGCACCCCCCCCGACCAGGATGCCGACCGTCATGTCGGGGTCGAACGCCGGGCTGCTCAGGCCCGTGATCATGTTGTTCGCGATCGTCGTGATGCCGCTCGGTGAGTCGGCGACGATGATGCCGGCGGCCGACAGCCCCTGGCCGTTCGTCTGCAGGATGCCATGAATCGTGTTGTGGTGGACATTGGCGTTCGTGACGTCCGCGCCGGCCCACGTCACGCTCGACACTTCCGGCAGC
This sequence comes from Candidatus Eiseniibacteriota bacterium, assembly GCA_031364505.1. GTDB lineage: Bacteria > Eisenbacteria > RBG-16-71-46 > RBG-16-71-46 > RBG-16-71-46 > JANLWK01. The sequence continues at coordinate 1,255 of JANLWK010000379.1, forward strand.
CCGAGCGAGATGCCGAACATCGAGGCGTCCACGTTGTTCGACAGGTTCCCGATGTGGTTGTGGTCGATCTGGACGCCGTCCTCGTAGCGAACGTAGATGCCGCCGACGCCGATCGCGCTGGCGCCCGAGGACTCGAGCACGTTGCCGCGGATGATGGTGCCGGTGTTGCGCGAGGCGGCCGACAGGCCCGCCGAATAGATGCCGTACTGGACGCGGCGGATGTCGCAGTTCTCGACGCGGTTCGCGACGTTGCCGGCGCCGTTGCTCACCAGCGCGATCGTCAGGCTGCCGAACCCGACACCGAACAGCGTCTGGTTCATGTCGCTGCCGACGAGCACCGCGTTCTTGACCGTGTTGTGGGTGGCCGGATCGCCGCCGCTCGACGTCTGGCCCCACACGACCGCGCTCCCGTTCGTGGCGGCGGTGTTCGCGAGCGTGAGATCGCGCGTCGTGCCACCGGGCGTCATCGAGCCGTCGATCGTGATGTAGTCGGCGCCGTTGAGCACGATCAAGGCCCGGTTCGTCGATCCGGTCATCGTGGCCGTCACGCCGGCCGCGGGCCGGATCGTCAGCGTATTCGTCGCCCCGTTGCCGGGGTAGGCGTTGATGTTGATCGGGAACGTCTCCGACGCCCCGTAGCTCGCGCTCACGAGCTGGAACACGACGGGGCCCGTGGCACCGGCGAGGTTCAGGCGCCCCACGGCGTTCGTCAGCGAGTTGAACGGCGCCGGCTGGCCCGAGCCGACCGAGTAGGTGCCGTTGAGCGGGCCGACCATGTCGACGACGCCGACCTTCTTGTCGTTGGGCGTGTTGAGATCGCCGGCGAGCTGGGCGGTCGCCTCGATGCGGTACGTGCCGCCGTTCGGGATGGTCGCCGAGGGGAACGTGACCGTCTGCTGCGCGCCCGAGGCGAGCGAGGCGATCGTCGCGGTCTGGTTGTAGAGCACGGTCGTCGTGTCGGGCAGCGGGCCCAGGATGCGGTAGCGCACCGGGATGCTCGTCTGCGGATCCGTGCCGCCGTTCAGGAACGTCGCCTGCGGCGAGAACGCGCTGCCCGCGTTCTTGGTGGCGCCGTCGGCGGGATCGACGAAGGCGACCGCCGAGATGTCCTTCGTCGTGAGGATCTGGAAGTTCCCCTCGTCGGCGCCGATGTCGGGCGTCGTGTTGTTGCGGGCCTGGCCGTCGATGTCGGTGGTCACCCAGCTCGGGGCGCCCGCGACGTAGGCGCCCTGCTGCGAGGCGGGCGTCGGAATGTCGGTGCGCACGTGGAGGTTCGTGGCACTCGTGAATTGCGGGTCGGCCGACAGGCTGTGCGCGTCGTTCGCGGCCACGGTGCGCCAGTCGGACAGGGCCGACTTGTCGCTGGCGGCGTAGCCGACGTAGCCGTTCGCGGGGTTCGCGACGTAGATCACGTTGTAGTCCGACGACGAGCCCACGGCCCCGAGCGCCCCGGCGGTCGGCGAGACCCAGCCGTAGTGCTTGGCGCCGCCGGTCTGGGTGCCGGTGACGTTCGCGAAGATGTTGTTCCGGGTGTTGATCACCGGCCCGCTCGTCGTGCCCGCCTCGAAGCACGCGTTGCTGCACAGCGCGGGCGACGCCTCGAGCCGCACCGAGTTGAAGTCCGCGTGGAGCGTGGCGCCGGTCCCTCCCACGGCGTCCTGCACCATGATGCCGACGACGCGGCGCGACGACGTGGCGGTGCTCGCCGACTGGAGCCCGGTGACGAAGTTGTTGTAGACGCGCGCGACGCTCGACGGATGCGAGGTCAGGTTGACGCGGATCGCCGACACGCGCCCGCCGCTCACGCTCGTGCTGGCGAGCCCCGAGACCTGGCTGTTGGCGATCACGCAGGTGCCGTTCGACAGGCCCGACGCCGCCGGGTTGTCGAGCACGATGCCGTCGACCGTGCCGGTGCTCGTGCCCTGTACCGAGCGCACCTGGATCCCGTCGATGGTCAGGTCGCGCTGGTTCGAGGCGCGCAAGCCGAACGAGCTGGGCGTGCCGTTGCCGATGTCGCCCGCGGCGGCACCGCCGACGATCGTCTGGCCACCGTTCGTCACACTCATCAGCACGCCGGAGTCGAACAGGCTGGCGTTGCCGGCGATCGACATGCCCGCGTACGCGTTCTGGACGTTCAGGTTCAGGTAGCGGTTGTCCGAGTTCGTGCCGCCGGCGTCCGAAGGCGCGGACGACACGCTCTGCTGGATGCCGATGGACGACGTGTTCCCGCGGTTGAGCGTCACGCCGAGGTTGCTCAGGGTGTTGTGCTGGGCGCCGTCGTTCGAAGCGCTCGGAAGCACCAGCACCGCGCGGTCGACGAGGTTGCCGCCCGAGAACGAGAGCCCGTCGAGCGTCACCCAGTCGGCGCCGACGAGTCCCACGATCGGCTCGTTCGTCGTCGTGATGGCGTTCGAGATGCTCTGGTTGCCGCAGGTGCCCGCCTCGACGCCGCGGTAGCCGAGCACGGAGCCGATACTCGAGGTGAACGTGACGGTATTCACCGCCGACGTCCCCGCGACCGGGCCGATCAGCGTCGGGAACAGGTTGGCGCCGTTCGCCGCCGACGAATCGTAGGCCGCGTCAGTGAGCTGGAAGGTCACGGGCCCCGAGACGCCCCGCTGGTTCAGGTCGGCCACGGCATCGGTCAGGTTCACGTAGTTCCCGCCCGACCCCACGGCGTACGTCCCGGCCGCGAGCGGCGCGGGCTTTCCGGGCGAGAACCGGATGTGGCGCGCCGGCCACTTGTTCGTGGTCATCATGCTGACGCTCGTCAGCTTGGAGCCGGTGATGCCGTCGATGTAGTTGCCCGGGCCGCCGACCGAGTCCTTGAGCCCGATCGAGCCGGACTCGAGGTTGCTGTAGGTCGAGCCGTTCAGCGCGCCGTAGCGGAACTCGATGAACTGGCTGGCCTCGTACAGGATGAGCTGGAAGTTGACGCGCCGCGGCTGCCCGCCCGTCACCAGGTTGTTCGACGACACGTTGGTCCACTGGACGGTGAGCGTGCGGAAGCCGGCGGCACCCTGCGTCTGGTACAGCACGCTGCCCGCCGGGTTCGTGCCCACCGGGGCCACGGCGAGGTCGTCGTACCACGGCGCCAGCACGGCGCCGGGGAGCCCGGCGAGGAACAGGCTCGTGTTGTTCGCGAGCGTCGGGCTCGACGTCGTCACCGCCGCGCGCGACAGGTACGCGAAGCCGTTGGCGTTCACGGCGAGAAAATTGGACGTCGAGAACGGCAGGCCGGAGAAGGTGAAGTTGAACGGCAGCGGGATCGTCTGCGTCGAGTCGTCGGCGACGGTGGTGAACAGCCGCTGGGCGCCCGTGCCGGTGCTGATCGACGAGTAGCCGGCATTGAACGTGGTGCGCGTGTAGGCGAGCGCGACGCGCTGGAACGTGGCGGTCACGGTCATGTTGCTGTCGACGAACACGCCGACCGGATTGCTCGTCGACGACAGGTCGCCGCTCCACGCCACGAACTCATTGCCCTGCGCCGGATTCGCGGTCAGCGTGACGAGCGTGTGATACGGATAGGTCGGGCCCGCCTGGTCGCGCCCCACGCTGCCGAGGCCGTTGACCGCGGTCGTCAGCGTGTAGAGGTCGATCGCGAACGAAACGGAAATCGTGTGGTTCACGACGACGCCGACGAACTGGTAGGTCGTCACCGCCCCCACGGACCCGCCGTCGACGACCACGTCCTGCACATGGTAGCCGACGTTCGGCGTCATCTTGAAGAACGCGACGCGCCCGTTCCGCACGGTCACGGCGCCGGACGGGGCGATCGATCCGTTGGCACCCGCGCTCGCCGTGATCGTGTGGGTCTTGGGCTCGCCGATCGCGAAGTCCCCGAAGCCCGCGAGCTGGAGCGACTGAGTGGTGGTCGCGGTGCGCGCTCCGAGCGGCGACGTGGACCACAGGCCGGCGCTGAACCGCCGCGCCTCGAGGCTGTCGGTCGTCGTCCCGGCATCGACGTCGCCCGGCGCGAACGTGAACGTGGCCGCGTAGCTGGCGAACGTGATGCCGGCGCCCGCGAGCGTCCAGGTGCGGTTCACCGACTTCGTGGCGTCGAGGCCCGAGGTCGCGATGCTGGCGTGTTCGCCACTCGCCGTCGAGATCGCCAGGTCTCCCGCCACGGTGACGTTCGCGAACAGGGTCGTGACGGGCAGGTAGTTCGTGGCGTTGCCGATGTCGTGGACCAGCGTCGGGGCGCCGGTCGGGATGCGCCGCGTCAGGCCGCCGTTCACCCAGCCCGCGGTGCGCGTGACCGTGCCGGCGGAACCGACGACGAGCGCGTTCGCGCCGGTCGTGACGACGCCGGCGGTGAGCGCGAGGGTGCCGTTCACGGTGACCGGCGTGCCCAGGATCACGGCGCCCGAGGCGCCGGAGGCGTTGAGCGTCAGGTTGCCGAGCGACTGCGAGCCGGCCGTCATGCGCAGCGTGCCGAGCGCCCCCGCGCCCGCGAGTGACAGGTTCGAAGTGGCGCTGCCCTTGATGCTGCCGCTCGCGTCGGTGCCGGCCAGCGGCCCGTTGAGCGTGAGCGTCTGCCCGTTCAGGTCGAGCACGTCGACCGTGCCGTTCATCTCGAGCGCGTTCGTGCCGGCCGTGGGCGTGAGCGTCAGTGCCGACAGCAACTGCACCGAGCCGCCCGACTTCGCGAGCTTGAGGGTCACGAGCGACTCGCCGCCCGTCTTCGACAGCGTCTGGGTGGCGGAGCCCGTGAACGTGACGAACCGCCCGTTCGGGGTGAACGTCCCGGTGTTCGACCAGTTGCCGCCCACGTTCAGGTCGCCGGCCGCGTTCATGGCCAGCGTGCCGGACGTGATCGTCAGGTTGCCGGGGACGGTGCGCAGGCTCGCCGGCAGCGACACGGTGCCCGCGGCCTGGATGGTCACGTGATTCGGCACGCCGGCGCCGACGGCCGCTCCCGCGCCCCACTCGACACCGACCGTGAACGGCGCGCCGTAGCGCAGCGTGGCGCCCGCGACGTACGTCGGCGGGGCGCTCACCGAGCCGCCCGTGTTCAGGAGCAGGCTGCCCGTCGCACCGATCGTGAGCAGGTTCGCCGAGGTGATCGGGCCGCCGGCGGTGAGCGTCCCGGAGACGGTGCGCGTGGCGCCCGCGTTCATGGTGATGCCGGCCGAGCCCACGCTGACGTTCGGCGGGCCGTTCGTCGTCGGCCAGAACGTACTGGTCGACAGCACCGCGTAGGACCCCGACGTCTGGGCAAAGTCGAGCGTGGACCCCGCGCCGTAGACGAAGTTGCCGCCACCGCTCACCGCACCCGCCTGGTTGAATCGGAACGTGCCGTTCACGGTCATGGCGCCGGTCGAAAACGTCAGCGTGCGTGACAACGCGACGGTGGTCCCGACCGCGACCGTGGCGTTGCCGCCGAACGTGATCGTGCCCGTGCCGCCGCCCCCGCCGATCGTCTGCACTTTGCCGCCGTTCAGCTGGATGCCGCCGCTGCCGGGCGTGATCGCGATGTTGCCCGTGCCGGCGCTCGTGACGTCGCCCTTGATCGCGACCGAGCCGGTGCTGCTGCCGGTGTGGGTGAACGACGAGCCCAGTTCGACGGTCAGCGTGTCGACCGTGAAGGTGCCGCTGGCGCCCGCCGCCGACAGCGCGGTGTTGTTCTGCACGCTGAGGTTCGCGTAGGTGCGACCGTCGGTCTGGAAGCCCGCGGTCGACTGCCAGAACTGCTTGCTGCCCGCGTTGAATACGACGCGGGAGCTCGGGAAGGTGAGCCCGAACGGGTTGTTGCCGGCGACGTGGATGTAGCGGGCGCCGGACTGGAACACGGCGACCCCCGCGGTGCCCGAGGTGCCGAAGGCGCTGCCGGTGTAGCTGGTGCCCGCGGTGACCGAGCCGGTCGAGGTGACCTGGATGTTGCCCGCGGTCGACGAGGTCAGGGCATGCGAGTTCACCGTGAACACGAGCGAGCCGGCGATCAGCGCCTGCGAGCTGTTGCCCATCGCGAGCGTGATCGGCCGCCCGCCGCTGCCGGCGAGCGTCACGGTGCTGCCGGCGGCGAGGTCGAACGCGGGATTCGTCGTGCCCGAAATCGTGAGCGTGACGGCGCCCGCCGACTCGAGCCGCGCGTTGACGTTGCCGATGAAGCGCAGCCGCCCGATCGTCTGGTTCGGCACCTTCTGGATGATCGGGGCGGGCGTGGTGGCGCCGTTGATCACGATGATGTCGGTGTTGGCGGGCGACGACCTCGTCGGCAACCAGTTACCGGAGTTCGTCCAGTCGGCCGAGCCCGTCTTGTTCCACGTGTACGTGGTCTGAGCCTCCGCGGGGCCGGCCGCGAGCACGACGATCGCCGCGCCGAACAGCGCGACCCACGTCACGAGATGCGCCGCGAAGGATCGCGGACGATGGAGCAAGCGATTCAAAGGGGGTCGCGGTTCCTTGGGAATTGTCGATGACCCCGGGCGGGTGGAACCCTGCAAGGCCCGCGAGCCGCACCCGGTATGCGACGAACGGAAACGTCGGAGGGCGTATCACGCCCACCGCCGACCACGATGATGCCTTGCGATGACTACTCGTGTGACTCGGGCTGCAAGGGGGAGGCCACAGTCCGAACCACGAGGCTTCGTCTTTCGCGGGGGGAGGAACCTCTGCGAAGCCTGTATTGCGGAAGTCATCTCCGCGTCATCGCTTCGTCGAGCCGCGTTGCGTATTGCAGTCCGCTGAACGTTCAGATCATCCGAGATCCGGCGCCCACGGGATTGCGGCGGAACTCTCTCAACGGCTTCAGATTAATGCTTCGGGTGACCCTTCGGCCAGTGTTCTTTTCTCACTCTCGGGCGCCGTCCGCAGGGGCCGTCCAGCCGAACCCACTTCGGGTTCCGCAACGACAATCCTGGGCCCCCGGCAAGCCCCTCCCTGGACCTGGAAAGGGGCGCCGGCGGGCCCCTGAGTGCCCCACGAGTGCTCACCCGGATGCCGGCCACGGCACCCGCGGCGCCGGTTTCCGGGTCCCGAGACCCGCCCCCACGGCGCGTTTGGGCGCGCCGCCCCAAATGCAACGGGGGCCGACCCTTGTGGGCCGGCCCCCGCCGTTACCGATGCGACTGGACTTACTTGGCGATCACGAACCGCGTCGTGAACGACTTCTCCGGCGTGATGTACCGCACGAAGTAGACGCCCGCCGCCGCCGTGCCGTGGTCGGTCCGTCCGTCCCACTTCACCTGGTAACGACCCGGACGGTAGTCGCCATCGGCCAGCTTCTGGACGAGGCGGCCCTGGACGTCCAGGACGTGCAGCTTGAGGTTGACCGACTTGGAGACCGAGAACTGGAGGTTCAGCTCACCCGTGGTGCTGGGGTTCGGCCAGGCCGAGCTGAGCGAGAATTCCTTCGGGGTGCCGCTGACACCCTGCACCGGTCCGAACGTCGCCTTCTGGCCGCCCGCGGTCGTGCCGACCAGCCGGTACCAGTAGGTCTGTCCGCCCAGCGCCGAGTAGTCGGTCGCCACCGTCAGGTCGCCGTCTTCCTTCAGGTCCGCCGACACGGCGTTCCACGGGCCGACTTCCGCGTCCGCGCGCTCCAGCGAAACCGTCTGGAAGATGCCACGCGCCGCCATGGCCCACTTCACCGCCACGCCGTTGTCCACCGTCTCCGCGTCGAGCCTCGTCACGACGACCGAAGTTGCGAGATCGAAGATGGAGAAGCCCGCGTCGCTCGCGTCCGAGCCCTGGTTGAACGACGGGTCGGTCGCCACGACCATGAAATAGGCCGTGAACTGCGGCGTCACGCCCGAGTTCGTCCCCGGCGGCGTGACGGTCCACACATACGAACCCGTGTTCGGCACGTTGAACGCGATCGCCTGGTAGGTCGCGCCGTTGTCACGCGAGATGTACAGGTCGACCTGCGTCACGCCGTCGTTGTCCGTCGCGGTCCAGGTGAAATCGTAGGGCTGACCGACCAGCAGGACTTCTCCGCCGTTCGGGAAGGTCACGGTGACCTGCGGGCCCTGCGTGTCCGCGAAGTGCGCCACCACCGTTCTGTCGCCGTTCATGACGACGTTGATCGGGTTGGCGGGTCCGGTGACGGCACCGGTCCACACGGTGAACACCCAGCCCGGATTCGGAACGGCAGTCAGCCCCACCGTCGAGCCATAATTGTACGTGGCCTGGTTCGGCGACCGGTTGACCGTGCCACCACCGTCGATGACGACCGTCAGGACCGTCTGGTCCGCCACGAACGTCGCGGTGACGCTCTTGTCGGAGTCCATCGTGATGTCCTGCGGGTTCGTGCTGCCCGTCAGGTCGCCGCTCCACTCGACGAACGTCCAGTGGGCGTCGGCCACCGCTTCCAGCGACACGACCGTGCCGATGTTGTACGACGCCGCGTTCGGCGAGCGCGTGATCGAGCCGTTGCCGACGACCGACGTGGTGAGCGCGTACTGGTCCAGCGCGAACGTGGCGGTGATGGACTTGTCCGAGTCCATCGTCACGTCGAGCGGGTTCGTGTTGCCGGTCGCGTCGCCGCTCCAGCCCACGAAGTGCGCGTTCAGGTCCGCGAACGCCTGCAGCGTGACGTGCGTGCCCGAGTTGTAGGTCGGCTGGTTCGGAATCTTGCTGGCGCTGCCCGGGCCCACGATCGTCAGGCTCAGCGTGTACGTCTGGACGTTGCCGATCGCGTACTCGCTGCTGCCGTTCGAGCCGAACGTGTTCTCGTTGCACTGCGTGCTGGTCGCCGTGCGCGTGCCGTTCGTCGTTCCGTCCCACGCCGCGCTGCCCAGGTCGTAGCGACGCACGATGAACTGGCTCGTCGTCGAGCCGGCATCGACGTCACCCGCCGGGAAGTTGAACGTCGCGTCGTAGCTCACGAACGTCGTCGCGGTCGGCGACTGCGTCAGCGAGTAGTAGCGGTTCACCGAGCGCGACGGGTTGAGCGTCGAGCTGGCGATGAGCGGATGGTCACCCGCCGTCGTGAACGCGAGCACGTCCGTGGCGCCGTTCGCCGGCACCACGCCGTTCATCTTGACCACGACCGGCGCATACGTCGTCGCGTCACCCACGTCGAACTGCCTGCTGACCGTCCCGCCCGCCGCCGTCAGGTTGCGGCGCAGGTTGCCCTGGAAGTAGCCCGTCGCCTGCCCCGCGCCATTGACGCCCGACGAGGCGCCCAGCGCGAAGAAGTTCGAGCCCGTGATGATGCGGCCCGACGTGAACTGGACGGAGCCCGCCCAGACGATGTTCGAGCCCAGCGACACGTGCAGACCGCCGTTCTTGATATCGAGCACCGTGCCGCTCGTCGCCGTCAGCGTGGCGCCGGTGGCGTTGATCGACTGCGTGGCGGTGCCGCTCATCGTCACGATGCCCGCGGCCGCGTTGCAGTTCAGCGTGGCACCCGGCTTGACGAGAATGTTGCCCTTCACGTCGAAGGTGCCCGTCATGCCGCTGTTCATCGTGCCGGACGTGATCGTCCAGTTGTCGATCTTGCACGGCTGCCCGCCCGAGGTGCTGACCGTACCGGTAATCGCGCACTCCCAGTCGGCGTACGAGCGGCCCGACATGGACGGCGTGATCTGGTTCGTGTAGCCCGCAGGCGGCGGCAGCAGGCGGTAGAGGCTGCTGGTTTGGAAGATCGTCACCGTGAAGGCGCCCGAGCCGCCGAACGGGTTCGAGCCCGTCGACTGCTGGAACGTGGAGCCGGCTTCGAAGATGACCGAGCCCGGGGCACCCGTCGTATCGATCGCCGTGCCGACGCCGAAGATGTTGCCCGAGAAGCCGAAGCCCTGGTCGTAGAGGGCGCCACTCTTGAAGTGGAGACCGCCCGCGGCCAGCGACGTGATCTTGTGGTTCGTCGCGATCACGTTCGCCAGCGTCGGATCCTGCGGGACGCCGCGCGTGACGATCGTGCCCGACACCGTGCCGTTCGCGCCCACCGGAAGGGTGATCGCGATGCGGTTCGGCTGGGCGTTGGAATCGAACCTGAGCGTCGAGCCGGCCGCGACGTCGAAGTCGGTTCCGGCGCCGCCCGCCAGCGCGATCTTGACCGACGCGTTGGCGATCAGCTTGACGTCGGTGCTGTTCAGGACGAACAACTGGCCGATCGACTCGTTCACGACACCCGTCGCCGTGGTCACGGCGCCGTTGTCGAAGTTGAGCACGTCATCGGTGTTCGGCGCCCAGCGCGTCGGCGTCCAGTTGCCCGGCGTCGTCCACGCCGCGGAACCCGACTGGTTCCACGAGTAGACGTTCGTCAGGAACGCCGCATTGACCGTCTTGTCCGCGTCCATCGTGATCATCAGGGGCGAGACGTGACCCGAGGCATCGCCGCTCCAGACATCGAAGTGCGATCCCGCGCCCGCGTTCGGCGTCAGCGTCACGACGGTGCCGTTCAGGTACGTCGGTCCCGGCGGCGCGATGTTGACCGTGCCGCTGCCCGACGTCGTCACCGTCAGCGTGTACATGGCGTTCGACACGAACGTCGCCGCGATCGTGTGATCCGCCTGGACGTTCAGGAACGAGTACGACGCCACCGGGCCGACGGAGTTGCCGTCGACCTTGACGTCCGCGATCGCGAAACCGCCGTCCGGCGTGATCGTGTAGCTCTGGTCGGCGCCGCAGTTGAGCGGCGTCGAGCCGAGCGGATTGATCGTGCCGTTCGGGCCCTGGGTCGACAGGATCGTGTACGTGTTGAGCGCGAACTGCGCGTCGATCGTGTGATCGCCCTGCACGTTCAGGAACGTGTAGGACGTCACCGCTCCGCGCGAGACCGCATCCACCGTCACGTCGAGCACGTGGTAGCACGCGGCCGGCGTGATCGTATAGGTCTTGTCGGTGCCGCAATTGACCGGCGTCGGGCCCAGATCGGAGATCGTGCCGTTCGCACCGGCCGTCGCGGTGATCGTGTACTGGGTGACCGCGAACGTCGCGTCGATCGTGTGGTTCGCGTTCACGGCGAGGAACGTGTAGCTGGCCACCGCGCCGCGCGAAACGCCGTCGACGACGACGTCGACGATGTGGTCGCAGGCACCCGTGGGGGTCATCGTGAACGTCTGGTCGTTGCCGCCCGTCACGGACACGGAGCCGCTCGGCGCGATCGCGCCGGGCCCGGTCGCGGACGCGTTGATCGTGAACACGTTCGAAGCGAACTGCGCGTCGATCGTGTGGTCGGCCGTCACGTTCGTGAACGTGTAGCTCGTCACGGCGCCGACGGAATTGCCGTCCACCTTCACGTCCAGCACGGAGAAGCCGCCGTCCGGGGTGATCGTGTAGCCCTGGCTGCCGCCGCCCGTGACCGGGGTCGCGCCCAGCGGCGCGATCGTGCCGTTCGCTCCGGCCGTCGATGTGATCGTGTACGACGCGATCTCCGCGATCTGGAAGCCGCTGAACGAGCCGACGCCCGTGACCTGCGTCGACGTGGCGGTCTTCGTACCGACCGTCGGGTACGTCCACGTCGGCGAGTCGTACTTACCGACGACGACGTTGTTCGTGTTCGTCGGCCCGTCGAGGTCACCGGCCACGAAGTTGAACGTGGCGGCGAACGTCGCCCCACCCGGAGGTGCGGCACCCGTCACCGTCCACGTGCGATTCACCGACTTGCCACCATCGAGGATCGACGTGCCGATGTTCGCGTGGTCACCCGCCGCCGTGGTGGCCGTCAGGTCGTAGTTGCTGGGCAGGTTCGTGGTCGCGAGGAGCACCGGCGTGTAGTTGCTCGCGTCGCCGACATGGAACGTGCGGCTCGCAGCGAGCGCGACCGGAACGAGCGTGTGCTTGAGGTTGCCGATCACCCAGCCCGTACCCGCGCCGGCGCCGGTGACGTTGCCACCCGCGGGGATCGTCAAGGTGTTCGCGCCCGTCGACAGCTTGCCGGCCGCGAACTGGAGGGTGTTCATCGTGATGTTGCTGCCGATGGACACACCCGCCGCGTTGTTGACCTGGAACGTCTGATTCGTGTTCGAAGTGAAGGAGCCCGTGCCCTGAGTCGCGATCGTCTGCGTCGACGATCCACCGAGCACGATGGTTCCGGCCGAGGCGGGGTTCGCGTTGAAGATCGTCCCCGTCTTGACGGTGATGTTGCCCTTGATCGTCCAGTTCGCCGTGGAGCCGATGTTGAGCGTCCCCTGGCTCACCGTCACGTTGTCCATGCTGAACGCGACAGCAGATGTCGAGGTGCTGGCGCCGGAATTGTTGTATTCGAAATCGGCGTAGATGCGGCCACCGAGAGAGGGCGACGTATTGGCGTCCTGGCGGTAGAGGCTACCGGTCTGGAACACAGCAACCGAGGCCGGCTGCGAGAGCGCGAACGGATTTCCGCCGGAGTTAATGGCAAACGTCGAGCCGCTCTGGAACACGACCGAGTTCGCCTGGCCCGCGGCGTTGCCGAACCAGCTACCCGTGAAGTTGCCGCCCGCATTGGTCTGATTCGCGAACGAGCCGCTCAGGAACTGAATCGCGCCGGGCGCGTTTCCAATGATCTTCTGCGCACCGTTGCTGCCATTGACGGTGCCGCCAATGGTTCCCGTGGCCGCCGCGAGCAGCGTGATGTTCAGCGCCGTCGAGTTCTGGGTCATCGTGGCGCCGGCCGGGACGTCGAGGTCGGCTGCCGAAGCGCCGCCCTGGAGCGTCAGCGTGTTACCCGCGACCGCCGCCACGAGCGTGGCCGTCGTGCCGGTGGAGATATGCAGCTCACCGATCGTCTGCACCGGGATCGCGTTGATCGTCGCGGTGGTCCCGATGACCATGATGTCGTCTACCGCCGGAGTCGTACGCGTCGGCGTCCAGTTCGTGGAGACGGCCCACGAAGCCGGCCCGGCGCCGCCCGACCACGTGTACGTGGTCTGCGCGAATGCGTTGGTGCCGACGAGCGCGAACAGGGTCGCGATCGTGGCGGCGAAGAACGACGCCTTGCGGCTAAAACCGCCTGGCGTTCGCCACTGCGTTGTAGCGGTGAGGTTCATACAGAGCTCCTTCAGGGGAGTACTGCGGTGGAGGGAATAAGGAACTCGGCCTGCGCGCCGTCCCGCGGCGCGCCTTGACTCGCGTAACGCGGCCTAACCTCGCGATCCCTACGAAGATCACGCCGCATTGGCCCCGCGCCGGGCATTCGCGCACAGGTCGTGGGGGCGACGGCGCGCTAGGGCACTGCGAGGAGATGGCTACATAAACAATTATGGCTTGGCGTGTTCCGTGGAAGCAAGGATGTGTTGAAGAAACGCCCCGAGGTTTAGTGGGACTCAACACGACGCCCTCCCCGGCGGGGTCCTCGAGCGCGAAATGACGCAGGAACTCCGGGACCCGCTTTGCCCGGATTCGGCGTCCGTCCGGCCAGAGCCGCGCCCAAATCTCGACGCGGGGCGTCCAGTTCTCGACGGCGGCGGCGGCGCGCTTCTAATGAGTGGAGCGGCGCCCTACCGTTGGGAGGTCACGCCGAACGAGGCGTCGCGGCCGCAACCCGAATCGCGCGATCGGGTTCAGCGACAGACCGTATCTCGGGAAGATTCACCCACGTTCGGATCGCCGGCGTCGGGAGTTGGACGCGGCACGTCCGGTGCAGCGGGGGCGATGCGAACACTGCCGCAGCGACTCCGCGTCCCCGCTGTCGATCGAACTACTGCCGCAACACCTCGGCGTCCAGGGCAGCGCACACTGACTACTGCCGCAACACCTCGGCGTCCCGTGCGGCACCGACGGACACGGACATCACGGTCACGTTCGTGCTGCGCTGGATCCAGTCAAGGTAGTCGATCGCCTCGGGCGGCAGGTCGCTCCAGCGCCGCACGCCGGTCGTCGGGCGCTTCCAGCCGGGGAACGCGCGCCACCTGGGCTTCACCGCTTCGAGCCCGCGCACGGTCGGCGGGAATCCGCGCACGGTGGCACCCGCCACTTCGTAGTCCTCGACGACACGGATCTCGTCGAATTCATCGAGCACGTCGAGCTTGGTGACGATCAGTCCGTCGAGCCCGTTCACGCGGCACGCGTAGCGCAGCGCCGGCACGTCGAGCCAGCCACAGCGTCGCGGGCGGCCCGTCGTGGCGCCGTACTCCTCGCCCGCCTCGCGGAGCCGGCTGCCCTCCGCCTCGGGCATCTCGCTCGGAAACGGCCCGAGCCCTACACGCGTCGCGTACGCCTTCGTGACGCCGAGCACGCGGCTCACGGCGCGCGGCCCGAGCCCGACGCCGAGCGGGGCCCCCGCCGCACTCGCGGGCGACGACGTGACGTACGGGTACGTGCCATGGTCGAGATCGAGCAGCGTCCCCTGCGCGCCCTCGAGCAGCACGTTCCGGTTCGCGGCCAGCGCGTCGTGCAGCTCGAGCGACACGTCGGTGACGAGCGGCGTGACCCATTCGATCGCCGCCTTCAGCTCGCCGAGCAGGTCGGTGCCCGTCATGCCCGTGATCGCCGCGGCCTCGGGGAACTCGCGGCGCAGGCGCACGAGGTTGCGATCGGCCCCCTCGACGAACCGCGCCGGCTCGAGCAGGTCCGCGACGCGCAGCCCGGTGCGGCTCGCCTTGTCGCGATACGCGTACCCGATGCCGCGCCCCGTCGTCCCGATCGCGCCCGCGCCCTTCTCGACCACCGCCTCGACGGCCCGGTGATACGGCAGGATCAGGTGAGCCGCCGGGCTCACGCCCAGCCGCCCGCTGACCTCGATCCCCGCCTTCTCGAGCGAGTCGACCTCGTCCTTGAGCCGCTCGATGTCGATGACGACACCGTTCCCGATCAGGCACCGCTTGCCCGGGTACAGCACGCCCGAGGGCACGAGGTGGAGCACGAGCGTCTCGTCCCCGCGCTTCAGGCTATGCCCCGCATTGGGCCCGCCCTGGTAGCGCGCGACGACATCGGCCTCGGACGCCAGCCGATCCACGATCTTCCCCTTGCCCTCATCGCCCCACTGCGCACCCACGACGACGGTGCACGACATCGCGAAGCCCTCCCGAGGCAACCACCCGGGCGTCAGGGTCCACCGAGCCCGACGAAGTGTCGGTGCGCGGCGGCGCCGCGGGTTAGCGGCGAGACTTCGCGCGCTCGACACTCGGCCAACCCCGCCCGAAAAAGACGCGGGAAGTTAGCAGGGGGTGACAGTGCGGCGCCAATGCCTTGGCGCGGGGTGTCTAACCTGCCCCGGGGCAGGTCGGCGAATCCGCACCCCGCGCCGCGTCGCCCTCCGCCGACCTCCCGCGTCGCGACTCCTCGCGGCGCTGCTCCATGAATCGCGCGCCGAATGTCCGCTCGGCTTCGTACTGGTTGTGCGCGTGGCAGCGCAGGCGGATGCCCTCGACGGTGGCCTTGCCGCCAAACGCAACCGGGTCGACGTGGTCGAACTCCAGCCACTTGCGCATCTCGCATCGGTGGCCTGTCTCGCTCACGAACGTGCATTGGCTGCCGTCGCGTTGCCACACGGCGCGCCGGATGTGCGCCGGGATATAGCGCGCGTTCGTGCTCGGGCTCGGTGACTGCGGTCGCGGGTTCGGCGTTGCCGCGAACTTCCGCTTCTCGAGCTGGGTGATCAGCGCGTCGAGCGCGCGGTCGAGGATCTCGGCGATGTCACCACCGGGCAGCACGTGGCTGAGCAGCGCCTCGGCGTGCTTCATCTTGTCGTACGTCGCCTGGCTAACGTTGAGCTGAACCGCGAAGCGGCCCGCGGCGTTGGGCGTGATCTTCGACGCGGGCGCCGCAGGAGGAACGTACCCCGCTCGGCCCGCGCCCACCGGCCCCGCAGCGGCCCCATGACCCGCACCGTTCGATCCAACCTGCCCCGGGGCAGGTTCACGCGCGCCTCGCGTGTCGTCGCCACCGGAATCGAGGCGCCCGGGGGGATTCCACGGCGCTCCCTCCCTCCACACGACGAGATCCGATGCGCTCGAGTGCTCGCCGTCGAATTCGTCGGGCTCCGGGACGGCTCCGCCACCGACCGATCCAACCTGCCCCGGGGCAGGTACGCCGGGGCTCACGCCGTCCGCCCCGACCCGCTCCACCACGCATTGGGGCGCCGCCGCCGGCCGGATCTCCTGGACCCACGGCAGCGACTCCGTGCGCGGGAACCACTCCGCGAGCAGCGTCTCGATGTCGGACTTGGTGCGGTGCGCCGCGGCCGCGAGCAGCTCGCGGGCGTTCGCGCGGGTGAGATGGGGCGCGAGCAGGGACACCGCGCTCAGGTGGAGGCGGCCATCCGCCAGGCAATCGAAGATCGCCGGATGCTGCCGCGCCGCGCGGGCCGCCTGGATGCGCTTCCACGCCATGTCCTCGGAGAACCGCAGCTCCCCGACGCAATACGCGTACATGGACGCAAAGCC
>JANLWK010000392.1:0-22733 GCA_031364505.1 Candidatus Eiseniibacteriota bacterium
GCCGGCCACCGTCAGCACGAGCGGCTCGCGAATCGTCTTGAGCAGGTAGTAGGCCGCCAGCAGCAGGAAGATGTTCAGCATCAGCAGCAGCACGGTCGCGCCTTCGCCGGCGTTCACGACCGTGAAGACGCCGAGGAACCGTTCGAGCGGCGTACGGTCCGCGTTCGGCCGGGGCGAGGGCCCCCCTTCCAATGTCGCGGTCGTGTTCACGGTCGTTCTCCAGTCTTGGTGGGAGCCGGCTTCGGTGGCGCCGGCATGACCGCGCTGGTCGAATCGACCTTCGCGCGCGCGGGCTTCTTGACGGCGGGCTTGGCGGCCGGCTTGCGACGCACCGGCTTCTTGCCGGGGGCCGGCTTCGACAGCAATCGCGTGCTGGCGCTGGTCGTGTCGACCTTGGCGCCGGGCTTGGCCTCCGCCGTGGCGGCCGCCGTGGACGTCGGCGTGGGAGGCTCGTGCTTCGTGGGTTCCTTCGGTCCCTTCGCCATCGGCAGGGGAATCTTGTGCTGGTCGATCTTGGGGATGCCGTAACGGGTCAGGTCGATCTTCACTTCGTCGATCTTCGTCGCCTTGGATTTCTCGTCGACCGAGTAGGCGCGCAGATCGCCGCCCCCGAACCAGAACCGCAGGTGCGTGAAGTGGTACACGTTCGCGCTGAACACGTTCTCCGGCTTCACCACCGAGCCGGCGACCTTGTACTCACTGAACAGCTCGCCGGCCCGGGCCGCCACGGGTGCATTGTGCAGGGGCGCGCCGCCACCGCCCGTGACGATCGTGACGAGCACGGCATCGGGCCACGTGAGCAGCGCGCGCTGGTAACCATGCTGATGCCCGCCGGCGATGATGCCGATCCCGGACTCGTGGAGGGCGCGCACCATGGCGTCGCGACGCTTGACCAGCACGGAATCGTTCTGCCACTCCATGTGGTGAAGGCCCGCCGAGAACGGCGGGTGATGCATCACCACCATGACGGGTCCGGTGTGCTCCTTGACCCGGGCCACGAGCCAGTCGAACTGTTCCTTCGAGTACCTGACCTGCACCTCGCGCGTCCAATGATTCGCGGGATCGACGATCGGGTTCGTATCCAGGAACAGGAAGCGCACCCAGCCGTCCGCGGAGTCGAAGCAGTAGTAGAGCCGGTCGCCACCCACGGGCAGGCCCGTCGCGACGCGCCAGTTCTCGACGCCCTCCACCGTATCGGTGCGCTCGTGATTGCCGGCGACGGGGAAGTAGGGCGCGCGTGACGTGATCGGCCTGTTCAAGTTCAGGAACCGCTGCCAGGACCGGGGGTAACGGCCGTCATAGACCAGGTCGCCGGTGTTGATGACCGCGGACACTTCCTGCCCCCGCGCGTGCAGAGAGTCCATGTCCGTCAGGATCGCACGCATCACCTGCTGCTCGCGTCCCCAGTGCGGCGTGTTCCGGATCCGCTCCGGGATTTCCCGAATCAGTGCCAGGTCCGGCCACAGTCCCCGGACGATTCCCACGGGGATGGCGACCAGGCCGCCGAAGAACTTCGCCGGGTTGAGCGAAAACATGCGGCGAATCGCGTACCACTGCGGCGCGAGCCGTGTGATGCGAAATCCCGGCCGGTTGTCGCCGAACAGGATGACGTGGAGCGTATCGGCCGTGTACCCGGCACGCAGTCGTCCGAGAAAGCGGGTGGCAGTGTCCGCGGTGCCGGGGGCAATGCCGATCAACGAGTCCCCGAAGATCGGGCTCCACGGCGCCCGGTCCTGCGGCCGAGCTTCCCGGAGTCGCGCCGTGCTGTCGGCCGGCGCGGGTACGAGCGTCTGGCGCACGTACGTGAGGCGGCCCACCCGCGCACAGCCCCAGGGCATGACGAAGAGCGCGACCATGCAGACCGCGGAAAGACTGCGTCTGAGCGGTTTCACGGAACCGTCGTCACGTGTTCCCGGGGAGGAACCGCGCCGAGCCAGCGCGTCACGAGCTTGTCTCGCCGCTCCATCAGGACTCGGCTCACGTACGACGCGGCGCGCGGATCGGAGTAGTGTGCCGCCGACACGGCGGCCCGAATGTGTTCGTCGCTCATCCCCGCGAGGATCCGGGCGCCCCAGCGGACGTCCCGATCGGTGCGGTCATCGAAGGCCGGGTTCGGGTAATCGGGGCGCCAGCTCGAAGGATCGAACACCTCGGACTCCACGAGCCCGACGGAACGGAGATGCGGATCGATGGAACGCTCCCACGCGAAGGGTCGCATGCCGGCGGTGGCCAGCTGTCGGCCCATGACGCCGAAGTCGACGTAGTATTCCGAGCCCGTCGCCTGGGAGCGAGGTCCCGCGGCGCCCGCGCCGAGGATCGCATTGTAGTCGAGCAGGTAGTGCCGCACGAACGAGCGGCCGTGATCCGTCACCCACATGTCGAGCGAATTCGGACCGCGGCTGTCGGCGTGGTTGAGCCACGCACAGATCGTCCAGAACCCGCGCAGCTCGCGGCGCAGCTCGTGCGGAATCAGGTCTTCGGGGTCGTCCCGGCGGCGTCCCGAATACGCAAACGGACCGAGCGGCTTGCCCGGCAGGAAGCGGCTCGCGAGGCAGCGGTAGCTCCCGTCGGCGCTACGTTCCACGCGCGCCAGCAACTGCTGCAGGTACTCCTTCGTGAACGGCCGCTTCTTTCCGCGCGCGTCGGTGTAGGTGGCGCTGGAGTCGATGTCGAGATCGTCGAGCCGGAACGAGGCGATCGACTCGTCCGTCACGTTGTATCCGGCGGCCCACAGCAGCCGGGAACCGATGACGCCGGCCGACGTCGCGAGCTCGGGATAGCCGAACGGATCGAACTTGATGAGGAATTTATCGCCGTGCGAGTCCTTCACCTGGAACCCGGGCGTGACGCCCTGCTCCTTGCCGTGGGACACCGTCCAGCGGCCCGGGGCCGGACCCGTTCCCGGGCCGGGTCCCTTCAGCATCTGATCGACGGTGACAGGGCGGAACCCGGCGCGCGGCTGCCACCACGTACTCGGCTGGCGGACCTGGTCCCGCTCGTCCACGTTGGCCGCCTCGCGCGGGTGCCCCGAGACCCTGCGGGCGATCCGGGCGACGTCCAGCGCGCGCGTCGCCGGGCGCACGAGGCTGTGGTCGAACATGTCGTAGGCGTACGAGTACTCGTGTTCGGCGGGCTTCTGCGCCGCCGTGTCCGGAGTGGCCTTCTCGGCGGCCACGACGGTACCGGCAAGCAGCATCCCGATGAGCGGCGTGAGGACCAGCGGGAGTCGTCTCATTCCAGACCTTTCAGGGTGAACTTCAGCCGCAGGGATTCGCGACTGACGTCCACACCGGCCGAAGCGATCGGCTTGAGATCGCTGCGAAGTCGTACGGCGAACCCGACCGAGCTGCTGAGCGTGTTCCACCTCGGGTCGTGCCAGACGTCGTCATAGACCGCGCCCCATTCGGAGTGCACGTCGAGTTCGAATCGGCGCTGGAGCGGGAACAGGTAGGTGAGCCGCGCGAGCAGCAGGTCGTTGTCCCGGAACCGGCCCGTTTCGAACCCGCCGAGTCCCGCGCTGCCTCCGAGCGTCGCGAGGTCCGAGAGCAGCATCGGCCCGTGCCCCGAGTCGACCCGCTGGTCGATCGCCCGGAGCAGCAGCCGGAGGCTGCGAGGATCGCGCATGAACGACGCGCCCACTTCGGTTTCGGCGGTGTAGCGCGTGAAGCGCGCGCCGCGCGCCTCGCCATCGTGAAGCGCCAGCGCGCGAATCGGGTCGTCGTAGCGCTCGGCCGCGAGCAGCATGCGCTCGCCGCGGGCCCAGTGCGGATGGCCGGCACGCAGGTCGTGCGAGATGCTCGCGCCGTACACCAGGTGCTCGATCCGCCGGTCCAGTGTCGGGGCGGCCAACGCGGGGAAGCGCCGCTCATAGGACGCGCGCGCGGGCTCGCGGCCGTTGCGCGTCACCTGGCTGCGCGGTCCGCCCCACAGGCGGATCGACATGGTCGGAGGCTTCGCGGCTGAGTCGGGGCTCAGCGGCCACCGCAGCGTACCGAGAACGAACTCGCGTTGCGTCGCGAAGTCCGAGACGCTGTCTTCGCTGGCGTCCCGCCCGATGCCGTAGAACGGCTCCCTCGGGCGCCAATCGTACCCGTACTGCAGCGACAGCGGACGGCCTGAGAGGCCCAGCAACGCGCTGTTGTAGTGGGACGTCGTACCGGTATATCGCGCATCGAGTGTCGAGCCGAGCGCGCCGCTCAGCAGCGGCGCGTGCGCTTCGATGCCGAGGCCGACACCCGTGTGGCTCCCCAGTGCGGCGAGCTTCGGCCGGATGCCCCAGCCCGATGCCGGGTAGGTCTTCGTGTGAGTCGCGAAGCCATGCGAGCCCTCATAGGCGAGCAACGATCGTCTCATCACGTAACCGATGCCCGAGAGCGGAAGCGACACGATGCGCCCCGGCAGCAATACCGCGCGTTCCCACGGCTGGCGCGAGGACATCGGCGACGGCGGATTCCACGGCACGTCGTAGGTCGCCGCCAGGCTGCTGGAGACGCTGCTCGAGTCCCCGGGCGAAACACCGGCCGGAGCCACCCCCGCGGAGACCGAACCCTGGGCTCGAACCGAGGACGGCAGCGCAATCGTTCCTACAATGACAAGCAGGGTCCACACGCGGCCACGCCAATGGACATTCTTACAATATAGCGGGGGCCGCTTTGCACGAGTGAGCATGTCATCCCCCATTGCGAGTGTGCATGGCGGCAACGACTTGCCGCAGTGTCACGACTCCATGCGCAGATGCCGGGGGCTTACAGTGCAACTAGTGGTCCGCGACGCGCCCGAGGTCGCGCGGGCGACCCAACTGACGCGTGGCCAACTGGATCCACCGCCCCGAGGGGGCCGCTTTCGTCGCCGGCGAAACGGCACTGGTCGCCGATTGATTTCCCCGGCCGGGACCCGGTCTATTCTGGCGCGTCGTTCGTGACTCACCTTCCCGTTCGTCCGTTCTCCCAGGGATCTCTCATGACACGCCCCAGCCCATGCGTACTCGGCCTCGCGCTGACGTTGCTCACCCTCGGGCCCGTGAGTGCCCTGGCCCAGGCGCGCGCGAAGTCCGCGTCCATCGAAGCCATCCCGGCCGGAATCGAACGCCTGGACTCGAAGGGCGGCATCACGGAGTACAAGCTCCGTTCCAACGGCATGAACATCCTGCTCGGCCCGAATCACGCGGCGCCCGTGATCACCTTCGAGGTCGTGTACCACGTGGGCTCGCGAAACGAGGCGCCCGGGAACACGGGGTCGGCGCACCTGCTCGAGCACCTGCTGTTCAACAAGAGCACCGCGAATTACGGCAAGGCGAACAAGAAACCCACCTTCCAGGAGGTGCTGGCCGAGGCGGGAGCGGACTTCGGCTCCACGAACATGACGACGTGGAACGACCGCATGACGGGGTATTCCACGCTGCCCGCGGACCGGCTCGAGCTGGCGATGAAGATCGAGGCGGACCGGCTGGGGCGCGGACTGCTGCTCGACTCCGAGCGCCAGCCCGAGATGAGCGTCGTCCGCAACGAATACGAGATCGGCGAGAACGATCCGGCGCAGGCGCTCGACAAGGCGGTGATCGCGGCGGCGATCGTGGCTCATCCGTATCATTGGGACGCCATCGGCTATCGCAGCGACATCGAAGGGGTCACGACCGAGAAGCTGCGCGAGCACTACCGCAACTTCTTCCACCCGGACAATGCGACGGCGATCCTGGTCGGTGACTTCGACGTGAACCAGGCACTGTCGCTGTTCGCGCGCGAGTTCGGCGCGTTTCCGCGCTCGAAGACGGGGATCCCGAAGGTCATCACGCAGGAGCCGCCGCAGGAGGGCGAGCGCCGCGTGACCGTGCGGCGGCCGGGGCAGCTCAGCCAGATCGAGCTGGCGTACATGCGCCCGGGCGCGCTCGACGCGGACTACGTCCCGCTCGACGTGCTGCAGGTGATCCTGGGAGCGGGAGTCAACTCCCGCTTGAACCAGGCGCTCGTGGAGCGCCAGCTCACGACCCGCGTGACCGTTGACAACTACCTCCTGATGGATCCGTACCCCTTGACCGTCAAGGCCACGGTGGCGCCGGGCGTCAAACCGCAGCGCGTCGAGGACGTGATCAAGGCGGAGCTGGCGAAGGTCGCGCAGTCGGGGGTGACGACCGACGAGCTGGCGCGCGCCAAGCGGCAGATCGAGGTGTCGGTGATCCGCGGCCGCGACGGCACCTACCAGTACGCCTCGAGTCTGGCCGAGGCCGTGGCGTCGGCGAACTGGAAGTGGTTCGTGAACTACGTCGACGCCGTGAAGGCCGTGACGGCCGACGACGTGAAGCGCGTGGCGGCGGCGTACTTCGTGCCGGACCACGCCACGGTGGGCTGGTTCGTGCCGGTCACCGAGGATGAATCCACCGGCGGCGCCCAGGCCGGATCGGCGGGCTCGCCTCGTGGCGCGCGCTACGGCGCCGCGCCCGCGGAGCCCGGCGCCGGAACGGTGGGGGCGGGTGCCGGTGCGAGCGCGGCGCGGCCCGTGGGCGCGGGCGCTCGGGGCCGGACCAGCGACTTCGCGCAGCGCACGACGCGGCGCGTGCTCACGAACGGCATCGTGCTCGACATCGTCGAGAACCACGCGCTGCCGACCGTCGCGATCCAGGGCATCGTGCGGGCCGGAACCATGGCGGCACCGCCCGCGCAGCCGGCCACGCCGCAACTCACCGCGATGATGCTGACGCGGGGGACGAAGACGGCCGACAAGCAGACGATCGCCGCGCGGCTCGACGGCGTGGGCGCGAGTCTCGCCATCGACAACGGCCCGTTCCACGTGGTCGTTACGGGCTCGGGGCTGTCCCGGGACCTGCCGCTATTGCTCACGACGCTCGCCGACGAGATCACGAGCCCCGCGTTCGCGGATTCGGAGCTGGCGAAGGCGCGCGTCGAGATGCGGAGCGAGGTCCTGCAGCGTTTCGACAACACGCGCTCCCGCGCCACCGACCGCGCCACGCAGCTCGCCTTTCCCGCGGGACACCCGTATCGCGCCGCGACCCGGGACGAGATGCTCGCCAGCATCGACCGCACGAAGATCGCCGACCTGCGCGCCTACCACGCCCAGCGCTACGTGGGCTCGGGGATGGTGTACGCGATCGTCGGCGACGTGGATCCCGCCGACGTCACCGCGCGGTTCGAGCGGGCCCTCGGTGGCATCGCGAAGGGGACGCCACCGGTTTACGCCGGCGCCCGCGTCGCGCCCGGCCCGCCCGCGCGCGAGGTCATCACGCTCAAGGGGAAGGCGAACCTGGATCTCGTCTACGCGCACGCGAGCGGGCTCAGGCGCACGGACCCGGACTTCGACGCCGCGCTGATCGCAAACGCCGTGCTCGGGCAGAGCGCGCTCACCGCGCGGCTCGGCAAACGCATCCGCGACACCGAGGGACTCTCGTACACGCTGTCGTCGCGGTTCCTGATGACCGATGATGTCGACGGCATCTGGCTCACCGACATCCGGCTCGCCCCGCAGAACCTGGCGAAGGCGATGAAGTCGGCGCAGGAGGTCATCGACGAGTACGACGCCCATGGCCCGACGGCGGCCGAGGTCGAGTCGCAGAAGAGCTTCTTCGCCGGCAACTTCCAGGTGCAGCTCGCGAACAACGCGGGGGTCGCCGCCGCGCTCTGCAACGCCGAGAAGTTCGGCTTCGGGCCCAGCTACCTCGATGAGTTCCCGTTGCGCATGAGAGCCGTGACGCGCGACCAGGTGATGGCCGCGATGAAGGCGCACATGCGCCCGCGGTCGCTCAGCACCATCGTCGCCGGCGACGTGGAGCGGCTGCCGGAGTAGCCGCGAGGTGCGGGCACCTCTGCCGTGGCGAGGTCCAGCTCGAGCGTCTCGATGTGCGCGAGCCCGCGCGCACGGGCGGCCGCCTCGAGCACGTCGAGGAAGCGCCGCGAGCGGTCGATTCCGATCACGCGGCCGTCCCGCCCGACGATGTCCGCCAGATCGAACGTCGCGTAGCCGCGCCCGCAGCCGAGATCCATCAGCGTCTGGCCGCGGGTGAATCCCGCCCGGCGCCAGGCGCCCGTGGCGCGCGACCGCCAGACGGCGTGCTGCAGCCCGAGCCGCGCGATCTCCTCGTCGTGAGTGCCCAGCACGTAGTCCTTCTCGAGGGCCATGTGCGTCTCCGTCCTATTCGGCCAGCCCCGCGAATGCCGCCCGGCTCCGCTCGAGCAACTTCTCGTTCTCCATGCGTTTCGTCCACGTCGCGAACTCGGGCGTGGGTCCGTGCCAGCGCAGCTTATCGACTTTCTTGAACAAGGGTGCGTCGGTGCGCAGGGTCGCGAGACGCTTGAACAGCAGGGCCCGGTCGCGCTGGAACTTCAACGCTTCGTCCGGAACGCGCTCGATCTCGCCGTGGCGGGCGATGAGGCTCGCGGCGCCCTTGGGCCCGACACCCGGGATGCCGGGGTAACCATCAGACGCGTCTCCCACCAGCGCCAGGTAGTCGGGAATGCGCTCGGGCGGCACGCCGAACTTCTGCATCACGGCGGCCTCGTCGACGATCGCACCCGAGCGGCGGTCCATCTGCACGACACGCGGGTCCTTCACGCACTGCGCCAGGTCCTTGTCGGGCGTCCAGATGCACACGCGCTCGACCCGTTTGTCCGCCGCGGCGATGCGGGCGGCCGACGCGAGCGCGTCGTCGGCCTCCAGCTCGATCATCGGCCACACGACGACGCCCATCGCGGCAAGCGCCTCCTCGAGCGGGTGGAACTGGGCCATCAGCGCCTTGTCCACGCCCTCACCGGTCTTGTAGTCCTCCCACAACTCGTTGCGGAACGATTCGATCACGTGGTCGGTGGCGACCCCGAGATGCGTGGCGCCACTCTCGAACATCTGCAGCACGGTGCCGAGCACGCCGGCCACGGCGTGGAATGGCGCGCTCTTGCCCGCGCGGAACTTCTTGCCGCCGTAGAAGTGACGGAACAACTCGTACGTGCCGTCGACGAGATGGACGATCATCCCGACAGGCTAGCCGATGCCGCGCCTTGCCACGAACACTGGCGGTGATAGGCTTGCGGACACCTCATGACCACCACCGTCGTTCCCGTGACGTCGCGCGGTTTCGCGCCGATGCTCCGCTGGCCGCGGGTGCGGTTCACGGTCCTGCTGTCGCTCGCGATGGGTTTGCTGGTCACCCGCGGGGGGCCGTCGGGACTGCTGTCGTCGTTGCTCCGCGCGGTGTTGCTGGGGCTCACGCTGATGCTCGTCTACGGGTTGTTCGAGCAGTGGCCACGGCGCCTGCCCCGATGGATCGCGCGATGGGTGCTGCAGGTCGTGGGCGTGGCGGCGGCGGTGCCGATCGCCACCGCACTGCTGTTCTGGCTCACGAACGATCCTGGTGCCCCGGCCTTCTACCATGTCCCGGAGCGCATGCGGAGCTTCTCGCGGCTGTGCATGGTGTCGCTGCTCGTGGCGCCCTGGGTGGCGCTCGGCGCGCTGGTGCGCCAGCGTGAAGCGCTGGCAAAGCACCAGGCGCTGGCATTCGAGCTCGAGCGCAGCGAGCTGGAACGTCGGGCCGCCGACGCCCGGCTGCGCCTGCTCCAGGCGCAGGTGGCGCCGCACTTCCTGTTCAACACGCTCGCGAACGTGCAGGCGCTCGTGGACGCCGGGTCGCCGCGGGCATCTGACGTGCTGCGCAGCCTGATCGCCTACCTGCGCGCCGCCGTGCCACGGCTCGACGAGCCGGCGAGCACGCTCGGGCAGGAGCTCGAGCTGGTCCGTGCGTACCTCGAGCTGATGCACATGCGGATGCCCGACCGCCTGCAGTTCACGTTGCACGTCGACGACGCCGCGCGCACCCTGCGCTGCCCACCGCTCACGCTGCTCACGCTCGTGGAGAACGCCGTGCGGCATGGCATCGATCCCACCGAGGAGGGCGGGCGTGTCGACATCCACGCGCACCGGCAGGGCGAGCGGTGCATCCTGCGGGTCAGCGACACCGGTGCCGGCCTGAGCAGCGGAGGCGCGGGGCTCGGCACCGGGCTCACGACGCTGCGCGAGCGGCTCGAGCTGGCGTTCGCCGGCGACGCGCGCGTGCGCGTGAGCGCCCAGCACCCCCGCGGCGTGACGGCGGAAGTGGACTTCCCGGCGCTCGACTCGGCCGCCTGATGCGTCGCCCGACCGCGCTGATCGCCGATGACGAGCCGCTGCTGCGCGAGGAGCTGGCGCGGCAGCTCGCGGCGGCATGGCCCGAGCTCGACATCGTGGCCCAGGCGCGCAACGGCCGCGAGGCCGTGACGCGGTTCGAGGCGCTCGAGCCCGACGTGTGCTTCCTCGACGTGCACATGCCGGGCGTCACCGGCATCGAAGCCGCGGGCCACATCGGCCGGCGGGCGCACCTCGTGTTCGTGACCGCCTACGACCAGTACGCCGTGCAGGCGTTCGCACACGGCGCGCTCGACTACCTGCTGAAGCCGGTCGAGCCGGCGCGCCTGGCCGAGACGGTCGCGCGGCTCAAGGAGCGGCTGGCCGCCGCGGAACCCGCGCCGCACACCGACGCGGCACTCGAACAGCTCGCGGCGCGGCTCGCGCGACTCACGAGCGGCGGCGCGAAGACGCCGCTGCGCTGGGTCCACGCGCAGGTGGGACCGACCGTGCGGCTCATCGCCGTCGACGACATCGACTACCTGCGCTCCGACGCCAAATACACGCGGGTCGCCTGGCGCGGCGAGGGTGGGAAGCCGGAAGAGTCGCTCGTGCGCACCCCGCTCAAGGAGCTGGCCGAACAGCTCGATCCCGAGCAGTTCGCGCAGGTGCACCGGTCGGTCGTCGTCAACCTACGCGCGATCCGGCATGTCACGCGCGGTGACAACGAGACGGCCGAGATCCATCTCAAGAGCCGCGACGAAGTCCTGCCGGTCAGCCGCAGCTACCTCCACCGCTTCGACCAGATGTGACGCGGGCGCTGGCGCCGTCCTTCGTCGGCGTCACGCGTCTCCCGTCGCCACGGGGCGTCATTCATCGCATCGGGCTGTCCACCGTCCGCGCCGCCGCCGACACTCCTGGTCGTCCGAAGCCACGCCGGTCTCTCGCCGGCGGCAGGAGGTGCCCGATGCAGACCACGCTCGTCGTTCACATCGTCGCGGGAAGCCTGGGGCTCGTCTCGGGCTTCGTCGCGCTCTATTCTTCGAAGGGCGCGCCGCTGCATCGCCGGGCGGGCCGCGCATTCGTCGCGGTGATGCTCACGATGTGCCTCACGGGAATCGCCATCGCCGCGATCCGTGGCAAGGCGCCGGGGCTCAACATTCCCGCGGGCGTGCTGACGGCCTACCTCGTGACGACGGGGTTCGTCGCCGTGCGGCCTCCCGGGCGAGGGTCGCGCGTGCTGAACGTCGCGGCGATGCTCGTGGGACTCGGCGTCGGCCTGCTGTGCCTCGCGTTCGGCGTCGAGGCGATCGCCGGCGGCGGCACGCGCAAGGGCATGCCGGCGTTTCCGTTCTTCATGTTCGGCGTCGTGGGAACGCTGGCCGGCGTATCGGACGTGCGGATGATCCGGGAGGGGGGCGTGCGCGCGGCGGTCCGGCTGCGCCGCCATCTGTGGCGGATGTGCTTCGCGCTGTTCATCGCGGCAATGTCGTTCTTCCTCGGACAGGCGGACGTCATTCCGAAGCCGATCCGGGTTCCGCCGTTGCTCGCCCTGCCGCCGCTCGCGGTGCTCGCGACCATGATCTACTGGCTGCGCCGCGTGCGTGCCCGGCGCGCGCCGCGCGGCACGGTCGTGATCGACGGTCCCGAGCCGGCGTGACGGCCCTTCAAGACCCCGTGGCCGGCGTCCGCGCGAGCGAGGCGCGCGACGCTACGCCTTCGCGGATCGCGGTGACGCGAACTCCATGTACACGGCGCGCAGCATCGCGGCGGCCGGCAGCGCCAGGATGCCCCCCGCCGGGCCCAGCAGGACGCCGCCCGCGAGCACGCTCACGATGACGGCGAACGGGTGCATCTCGATGTGCCTGCCCAGCAGGCGCGGGCTGACGAGGTACGACAGCAGCGCGTTCGCGATCGTGTAGGAGACGAGCCCGGTCAACGCGAGTCCCGGGCTCACCGAGAAGCCGGCGACCGTGATCGCCGTGGCGGCGATGGCGAAGCCGATGAACGGAATGATCTCGGCGAGGGCGACGAGGAGCGCCAGGAGCAACGGGACCGGGAATCCCTCGAGCTCGAGCACGAGCAGCAGCGCCGTACCCATGACGAGGCACACGAGTCCCTGGCCGCGGACATACGCGCGCAGTGCCGGGTCGGCCGCCTTCAGGGCGCGCAGAGCCTGCGGCCGGGTGCGCTCGGGGAACAGTGCGAGGACGCTCGATCGAACGCCTCGGCGGTCGGCGAGCAGGTAGAACGTGAGCACCGGCAGGACAAACAGGCTGGCGAGGCCGCGCAGGTTGTCGAAGACGCTGCTCAGCATCGACATCGCGCCGTCCTTCACCGCGCCGAGCAGGAGGGGCATCCCGGCGGCTCCGCCGGTGCTCGCCGCGCCCAGCACGCCGTGCCACCCATGCGCGAGCGCCAGCCCGCGCAGCCCCTGCTCGAGGCGGGAGAGTGCCGCGGGCGCGGCGTCGACGAAGCGCGTGATCTCCTCGGCGAGCCGGGGCACCGCGCCCGCGAGCGACGAGCCGACGATGATCACGAGGCCCAGCATGACCACACCCGCGGCGATGCCGCGCGCCACGGTTCGACCGCGAGG
The DNA here is from genome assembly GCA_031364505.1 of Candidatus Eiseniibacteriota bacterium. GTDB lineage: Bacteria > Eisenbacteria > RBG-16-71-46 > RBG-16-71-46 > RBG-16-71-46 > JANLWK01. The sequence continues at coordinate 12,695 of JANLWK010000392.1, forward strand.
AAGCGGGATGCGCTGGACCAGGACCACGATCGGGTCGAGGGCGTAGGCGAGGAGCGCCGCGAACCCTATCAGCATGACGAGGTCGCGGAGCATCCACAGCAGCCACGCCACGATCAGGATCGCGGCGGTCAGCAGACCCTGTCGCACGCGTTAACCGATGCGGCCGGGGAGGACCCGGGCTCCGTCGCTACGTTCACGCGTGCGCTCGATCATTGGCGGCAGTGTAGCGTATGCGGCGCGGGGACCGGGTTTGCCTCCCGAAGCGGCCATTTCCACCTCCCGGCGCTGGCGTTCGGAGTGTCCAATGAAGAAGAAACCCTTGACGGCCGCCTGCGTATGCTGAATTATCAGCAGTGCTGAGTTTTCAACACAGACCCTACGCGCACGGAGACCCGAACGACATGACGAAGCGCCCCGCCACCGAGGACTTGAGCCGCCGCGAGCGGCAGGTCATGGAAATCCTGCACCGGCGAGGCGAGTCGACCGTCGCCGAGATCATGAAGGATCTGCCCGATCCGCCGACGTATTCGGCGGTCCGATCGATTCTCCGCATCCTGGGCGAGAAGCGGCTCGTGGAGTTCCGGGAGGACGGCCCCCGTTACATGTATTCACCGGCACGGCCGACCGACCAGGCGCGCGAGGACATGCTCGCGCACGTCGTGCAGACGTACTTCTCGGGCTCGGCCGAGCAGGCGGTGAACGCGCTGCTGAAGATGTCCGACACGAATTTGAGCGATGCGGATCTGAACCGGCTGCGCGAGAAGATCCGGCGCGCGCGCCAGACGGAGAGATAGCCATGATCACTCCCGCCATGCTGTCCCTGGGTCTCACGCTCGTGAAGATGACGTGCGTCCTCGTCATGGCGCTGGCCGTGACGCTGGCGATGCGCCGCGAGTCCGCGGGCGCCCGCCATCTCGTCTGGCTCGTGGCGTTCGCGGCCCTGCTCGCCCTGCCGGCGCTCTCCGCGTGGGCGCCCGTCCCGGTGCGCGTACTGCCCGACGTCACCGCGCCGGCGGCACCCGCCGCGCCGGTGCTCGATCGGCTCGTCGGCCCGTCGCCCGCGTCGCGCCTGCCCGTGTCGAACGCGGCGCCGTTCGCCGACGACGCGACGGACACGCCGCAGCGCACGACGCTCGTCGCGACGCCGAAGCCCCGGCCGATCGGGCCGGGTTCGCTGCTCGCGGTCGCCTGGGGACTGGGAGCCGCGCTCCTGCTCCTGCGGCTGGCCGCCGGCGCGTGGTGGATCCATCGCGTCGTCCGCCGGGCCCGGGTGCTCGACGGCCCCGAGTGGCAGAAGCCGCTCGTCGAGCTGGCCGACCGCCTGGGGCTCCACGACGTGCCCGTGCTGCTGATGAGCGAGCGCGTCGGGCTGCCGTTCGCCTCGGGGCTGCTCGCGCCGCGCATCGTGCTTCCCGCGGAGAGCACCGCCTGGAGCGCGGAGCGGCGCTGCGCCGTGTTGATCCACGAGCTGGCCCACGTGCGGCGGCGGGACGTCATTGGACACACCGCCAGCCGCGTCGCCTGCGCGCTCTACTGGTTCCATCCGCTCGTATGGAGCGCAGCGCGGCGGCTGCGGGCCGAGAGCGAGCGCGCGTGCGACGACGTCGCGATCGAGCTGGGCATCCTGCCGAGCGACTACGCCGAGCACCTGCTCGACATCGCTACGCAGGTTCGCGTCCAGACGATGCCAGCCGTGGCGCTCGCCATGGCGAACCCGAACGAATTCGAGGGCCGCATGCTCGCGATCCTGAACCCGCTGATCCGCCGCCGCGGCCTCGGCCGCGCGCGCACCGCGTGGCTCGTCGGCTCGCTCGCCGCGTTGGCGCTGGTCGTCGGCACGATCTCCCCGGCGCCGCGCGCCTCCGCGAAGGAACGTGCGTCCGCGCCCACGGCGTCGGCCGAAGCGCCCCGCACAGCCATGACCACGAACACCGTGCAGCAGACGATCTCCCGCGCGGTCACGGCGACGTCGTCCCGCATTTCCCATGCGCTCCAAACGTCACTCGGCGGACACGACCTGGTCGCGGCCGCCACGGACATCGAGTCCTCCGACGGCGACGCCGGCGAGGGCGAAAACTCCGGGGAGTCGAAGGGTGAGGCCGAGAAGCGCGTGGCGATTCTCTCCAGGTCGCTGCGCGGCGATTCCAGCCCCGAGGTGCGCCGCGTGGCGGCCTGGGGTCTCGAGCGCTACGCCGACTCGGACGCCGCGGCCCAGGCACTCGCCGCCGCGGCCACGTCGGACGACGACGACGACGTGCGCGAAATGGCGGTGTGGGGGCTGGCCCAGAGTCACGGCCACGTCGCGGCCGTCCTCGAGGCGTTCCACGACAAGACCCCCTCGGTGCGCCAGACGGCGGCGTGGGCCGCGGGTTCGATCGGCGACATCTCCGCGGTCCCGGCGCTCGCCGGCCTGCTCGGCGACGCCGACGCCGACACCCGCGAGCTGGCGGCGTGGTCGATCGGCAGCTGTGGCCCCGAGCACGCGCCGGCGACGCTCGTCCGCCTGCTGTCGGACGCGAATCCCAGCGTGCGGCTTTCGGCGGCGTGGGCGCTTCGCGAGATCGGCGACCCAGCGTCCGCCGACGAGATCGAGTCCGCGCTGCGGCGCGAGAAGGATACGGACGTGAGCGAGGGCCTGATCCGCGCGCTCGGCGCGATGGGCGATCGCGCGATCGGCACGCTCACGACGCTCGTCGACTCGGGCGATCCCAAGGTTCGCGCCGTCGTGATCACGGCACTCGCCGGCGGGCAGACGGGAGGCCCGTGGCCGTGGCCTCGTCCCCAGCCGCGGCCGTTCCCATGATCAACCGAGTACACGGGCACCTCGGTCCGGGTGCCCGTCGTTCTGCCGTCCAATGTTGAAATATCAGCATCGCAATGACCGACACCGAAACGTTCGACACTCGATGGGAGCGGATCATGAAACGACTGATGCTCTGGGTTACCCTCGCCGGCGCGATGCTCGTCCCGAACAGCGGCTGCGCCACGCCTTCGGCGAACGCCACGTCGGCGGCGAGCGCCACGTCGTCGCGGGAGATGCGCGACCTGATCACGGCGGCGCGCGGCGCGCCGGCGTCGCTGTGCGCGTACGCGTCACGCGCCGTGGGGAACGGCTGGGGCTGGCACGACGCCCCGGCGTCGCCGCTCGGGCGTGACGTCTGGTCGCATCACGAGCGGACCGAGCGCTCCGCGGAGGACGTCCGCTTCCTGCTCGAGAGCCTCGACACGCCGGACCCCTGCGTGCGCGAACTGGCGGTGCGGATGCTCGCGATCATCGACCGCGAGGACGTCGCGGCCGGCCTGATCGAGCGGCTGGCGTCGAGCGATTCATCACTGCGGCTCGTGGCGGCACTCGGCCTCGGCATCAACACGCCGAAGGCCGCCGTGGATCCGCTGATCCGGGCGACGCGCGATCCCTCGCCCGGGGTGCGCGCGAATGCGCTGTGGGCGCTGGGCCGCATCGGCGAGACACGCGCCGCCGCGGCCGCGGCGAGCCGGCTCACCGACGGCTCACCGCTCGTCCGCGAGGCCGCCGCGGTCGCCGTCGGCCACCTGGAAGCCACGGGCTCGCTGCCCGCGCTCGCGCGCGCGCTCCGCGACGACGCCGTCGCGCCGGTGCGGCGCGTCTGCGCGTGGGCCCTCGTCCAGCTCGACGACAAGGACGCCGCGCGCGATCTCGCGGCCGTGCTGCGGACGGACGCCGATGCCGAGGTGCGCGAGATGTGCGCGTGGGGGCTCGGCAATATCGACGATCACGCGGGCATCGAGCCGCTGGTGGCGGCGGCGAAGCGCGACGACAGCGACGACGTGCGCGAGACGGCCGTGTGGTCGCTCGGCGAGCACGGCGACGCCGCATCCGCGGGCGCACTCGGCGACGTCCTCGCGAGCGACCGGAGCCTCGACGTGCGCCGCACCGCGGCGTGGGCGCTGGGCCAGATGGACGTGTCGGCGGCGCCGCCGGCGCTCATCGCGGCACTCCGGGACGACGACGCCGAGCTGCGGCTGACGGCCGCGTGGGCGCTGTCGAATCTCGAGGATCGCGCCGCACTACCCGCGCTGCGCGCCGCGCTGGCGCGCGAGAGGAACGACGACGCCCGCAAGGCGGAGCTGCGCGCACTCATCCACTCGGGGGAGCAGGCCGACCGACTGAGTGACCTGCTCGAATCCGGCGACGCGGAGGTGCGGAAGGCCGCCGTGCGCGCCGTCGCGGGCGGGCAGGACGTCGATCCGTGGCCGTGGCCCCAGCCGCGCCCGCGGCCGTTCCCATGAGGGCTTCTAGCGCCTTCGCGCGACGAGTCCCAGCGGAGCCTTGCGCAGGGCCCGGCCAGCGCAGCGTCGGCGTCCCGGCCGGGTCGCGCATGAGGAGCTGGGCCGAGATGCCACCGTCGAGCATCACGGCGTCCGTGGCACCGAGGGCGCCCATCAGCGCCGCCATCTCGGGCGTCGTAGGGCCCAGGGGGATCGCGGAGGCGGCCTCGCCGAGCGCGTCGAAGCGTGTCGAGGTCACCGTCGAGCTGACCAGCGTCCGGCGCGACGAAACGAGCGGGCGTTCCATGTCGGGAGTCCTCGAGAGAGAGCGACGCGTCCCGGTCGTGGCCAGGACGGATCGAGACGTCGCCCGCGAGTCTACCCTACTGAACGCCGGCGCTCACCGAGTCGCGTGACGTGGGGCGCTGGGCCACGCCCTTGCCGAGGGCCGCGAGGCTGTCGGCCGTGCGGCGGGCCCACTTCGCCGCCCAGTCGGCGGTGTGGTCCAGCGTGCACGAGTCGTGCGGCGCCGCTCCGGGGGGGAACGGGACGCGCATCAGGCTCGGGCAATTGTGCCCGATCAACTTGCCGCTCCACGGGTCGATCCACACGTACCGGACGTTACGGTCGGAGGCAAATTCGGTCTCGGTGACGCCATTCAGCAGCGCCGTCGTGATCTTCGCCCACACCGGCAACGCGGTCTCGGATGCCGGGGCGTCCAGCGTGCGCGGCTGGTCGTAGCCCACCCACACGCCCGCGACGAGATCGGGCGTGAAGCCGATGAACCAGGCGTCGTGATAGTCGTTCGTCGTGCCGGTCTTGCCGCCCACGGGGCGGCGGAAACCATACTTCTTCCGCAGCGGATTCGACACGCCGAAGATCACGACGTCCTCGAGCATGCCGGTCATCAGGGCAGCGGTCTCCGTCGGGATCACGCGCACCGGCATGCGCGCGGCGTCGTAGTACGGCCGGCCGGTGGCCCCCATCACGGCGCGCAGCGGGCTCGCGTCGCTGCGCATGCCGCCGTTCGGGAACGTCGTGTACGCGTTCGCGAGTCCCACCAGGGTCACCTCGGTCGTGCCCAGGCCGACGCTCGGCACGGCCTTGAGGCCGTGCAGTCCGAACCGGTCGCCGTAGCGCGCGACCGTGCGCGGCTCGATCGCCTCGACGAGGTTCGCCGTGGCCAGGTTCAGCGACTTGGCCAGCGCCTTCGCGAGCGTCACCTGGTCGTGGTACTCGCGCTCGTCGTTCTGCGGGCGCCACGGACCCTGCCACGTCTTGAACTCGCGCAGCCGGTCCGGCACGGTCGTGTTCGGCAGGAACGGCGTGCCGCCTCGGTTCGGATCGAGCGCGGCGGAGTAGACGACCGGCTTGATCGCCGAGCCGGGCTGGCGCAGCGCCTGGAACGCGCGGTTGAAGCCGCCCGGGATGTCCTCGCGCCCGCCCACCATGGCGCGCACGGCGCCGGTCGAGGGATCGAGCACCACGTAGGCCGCCTCGAGTGAGTCCCCCTCGATGCCGAGGGCGGTGACCGCGGGCGACAGCGTCTCCTCGACGCGCATCTGCCACACGGGATCGAGCGTCGTGTAGATCGAGAGCCCGGCATGCTCCGCGGCGCCGGCGGGGAGGCGCGGCCGCAGATACTCGTGAACGTAGCCCGTGAACGACGGAAAGCGGCCGGGCTTCGGCTTGCCGGCGGTCACGACGATGGGCTTCGTGCGCTCGACCGCCGCCGCTTCGGCGTCGAGCATGCCGACCTGCACCATGTCGCCGAGCACGAGGTCGCGCTTCTGCTTCGCCAGGTCCGGATTCCGGAACGGCGAGAACAGGTTGGGCGCGGGGATCATGCCGACGAGCAGTGCCGCCTGCGAGAGGTCGAGCGTTTCGATCGGGGCGTCGAAGTACCGGCGCGCGGCCTCGCCGACCCCGGCGACACCGCCGGACTCCTCCTGCCCGAAGTAGATCGAGTTGAGATACATCTCGAGGATCTCGTCCTTCGACAGCAGCCGCTCGAGTCCGACGGCGAAGAAGATCTCGCGAATCTTGCGGAACACGCTGCGCTCCCGGCTCAGGAACAGCCCGCGCGCGAGCTGCTGCGTGATCGTGCTGCCGCCCTCGCGAACGCCGCCCGCCTTCGCGTTGGCCATCAGCGCGCGCAGGCTACCGCGCAGGTCGATGCCCCAGTGCTGATAGAAGCGCCGGTCCTCCGAGGCGACGACGGCGTCCTTCAGGCACCGCGGCATGCTCGTCAACGGCACCCAGTTCCGCCGCACGCTCTGGTCGTCCGAGAACGTCGCCACCTGCACCGGCTCGAGCCGCGCGGCCTTCGAGGTGTCGTCGAGCGGAATGCTGCCGAGCCCGCCCAGCCGTTCGACACGCGCGATGCGCCCGCCGGCAACGTGGACGCGCACGTGCTCCGGGCCGCGGATGCCGAGCGGATCGTCGGCATCGTGGATGCCGCGCGTGAACACCTCGACACCGTCGGGCAGCAGCGCGAAGGTGCCGGGCCGGCGGATCGGTGACGAGTCGGGCAGGTAGTGGCGGAGCGCGAGATGGCTCGCGAGATAGTCCGGCGGCAGCGGGCGCCCGAGGTCGAACGTCAGCGCGTCGGAGTAGACGCGCGAGGGAAACGCCCATTGGGGGCCGGCCGACCAGTGCGCGCGCAGTGCTCGGGCTCGGGACGATCCAGTTCATCGTCTCGAGCCCGAGCAGCACGGCGGCGATGATGGCGCCGGCTCGAACGAGCGTGCGCGGCGGCGGTATCGAGGTGGGAAGTGCGAAGTAGCGCATGCGAATCGCGTCCGTGCGGGTGGCGTCCGGGCACCCTGCCCGAGCGCTCCTGTTATCGGCGGGAACCGTCCCCGTCACCACCCATGCGAACAGGCCCCGACCGAGTGCCGGGGCCCGTGGTTTCTGTGCATGCGTTCATGCCACAGGCAGGGACTCGGCGTCGGGGCCGCTCACTTCCTCGACGGCGGCATCGCTCCAGTGGCGGACGCCGATCCACGCGGCGAGCGCGACCCCGAGCACGGGAGGGGTCAATACCCACCAGTAGCGAAAGGCCACCGCCCCGGCGACCGCCGTGATGACGACGATGCCGAGGACGTCCGCCCAGCCGAACGTTCGCTGCCGCGAGCGCAGCCACGCTCCGCACACGCATTGCCAGGGCTTGCCCAGCCGGGGATGTGCCCGCCGCTCATTGATCAGCCCCTGGCGGGGCGGATGGGGTCGGTTGTAGGCGGTGTAGACGAATCCGCACCGCGGGCATGTGTTCGAGCGATTCGGATCCATGCGCCTCCACTCGACGGTGATCGGCGCGGGGGAGGCTCGGCTTCACGCCCGTTCGCGACGGGCAAAGCGGAGATGTCGCGTGAAGTGATGCGCGGATGTCGTTGCGGATACAGACGATGGTCGACGACTATGACACCAGCTTCATCTTGCGCAGGAACACCGGCCAGCGCGGGTCGTCGTGGATGGGATCGAACAACGGTTCGCACATCACGAACCCGAGGCCGCCGTCACGCTGGGCATAGGCCCGCCCCAGCCACTCGAATGCCGGATCCGGCTCGCCCCGGAACCCGTAGGCGCCCGCGATCTGGTAAGCCGAGTCGGCCGAGTGCCCCTCGATCAGGAGGCGGAGGGCCTCATCGGATTCACGCGTTCGGCCCGCGGCATGATGGACGACGGCGAGCCCGAGGAGGCGTGCCCACTCCGCGGGCTCCTGCTCGATCTCGGCCATCGCTTCGTCGAGCCGCCCCTCGGCCATGTAGGTGATCGCCCGGATCAGGTGAGCGACGATCCGCTGGGGCGCCAGCTCGATCGCCTTGCTCAGCGCCTCGTGCGCCTCGGGGAAGCGCCGCATGACGCGGAAGAGGAACCCGAGCCGCATGTAGGCCGCCGTGCTCAGCGGATCCTGCGCGATGGCGCGCTGGAAGCAGTCCAAGGCCTCGTCATCGCGCTTCAGGTACTCGTGCAGAATGCCGACTCCCATCAGCACCGCCGCGTTTCCGGGCTCGATCGCGAGGGCGCGCTGATAGGCCGCTTGAGCACCTGCCCAGTCCCAGTCGAAGGTCGCCTTGAGGCGCCCGACCGCAGCGTGAGCATCGGCGAGATCGGGCTCGAGCGCGATCGCGCGCGCGGCCGCCGCATGCGCGCGCTCCAGCGCCGCGTCCAGGTCGTCCCAGCCGTATCCGGCCTGGAAATTGTACGCGCCGCAGAGCTGCACCCAGGCCAGCGCATGCTCGGGGTCCAGCTCGATCGCCTGCTTCAGGTACTCGATGGCCTTCTGCGTGTCTTCGCGGGTCATCCGATCGACGAGGAACCGGCCCTGGAGGTACAGCCGCTGCGCATCGGCGTTGCGGCCGCGGCCCTTCGCCGCCGCGGCCACCTCGGCCCGTGCCTCGCCACTCGCCTTCGAGTCGGGGTCGGCGCCGAGCAGGGTCGTGCGCAGCTCCTTGACCACCGACTGGGCGATGTCGTCCTGCACCGCGAAGATGTCCTCGAGTGTGCGGTCGTAGGTCTCGGACCACAGCGGGTAGCCGTCGGCGACCTTCACGAGCTGGACGGCGATGCGCACGCGGTTGCCGGACTTGCGCACGCTGCCCTCGAGCACCGTCGCGACGTTCAAGGCGGCGCCGACATCGGCGATCGTCACCGACTTGCCCTTGAACGTGGACGACGAGGTTCGCGCCGCGACGCGCAGCCCCCGAATCTTGGCGAGCACGTTCAGCAGTTCGTCGGCGAGCCCGTCGGAGAAGTACTCGTCGTCCTCGTCCCGGCTGCGGTTCACGAACGGCAGCACGGCGATCGACGGGACCTCCGCCGGCGCCGGCGTCGTCGCCACGGCGGCCGTCGCCGGCGCGAGCGTCGGCGCGCTGTACCCACGCACCAGCTCCAGTTCGTTACGCACGTCCTTCGCGGTCTGGAAGCGCCGGTCGCAGTCCTTCTCCAGGCAGCGCCCGACGATGCGGTCGAGATCGCGAGGCAATTCGCTGCGCACCGTCTGGAGCGGGGGAGGCGCATCGCGCAGGATCGCCGAGCTGACGTCGGCGTGGCTCTGCCCAACGAACGGCCGCTTCCCGCCGGCCAGCTCGTAGATCAGGACCCCAAGCGAGAACAGATCGCTGCGCGCGTCCACCGGCTCGCCCCGGATCTGCTCCGGCGCCAGATAGGGCACCGTGCCCACGATCTGGCCGACATCCGAGATCGGAGCCGCCTGCGTCGCCGCCTGAGTGGCGTCGATGTCCGAATCGACCTGCGCGAGCTTGGCGAGCCCGAAGTCCAGTACCTTGACGCGCCCCTCACGCGTCACCATCACGTTAGCGGGCTTGAGGTCGCGGTGGACGACTCCCTTCTCGTGCGCCGCCACCAATGCGTCGGCGAGCGGGATCCCGAGATCGAGCAGCTGGGACAGCGGCAATCCGCCAGGGGTGACGAGCTCGGCGAGGCTCCGCCCTTCCACCAGCTCCATGGTGAGGAATCGGATCCCGCCGTCCTCCTCGATGGAGTAGAGCACCACGATGTTGGGGTGGTTGAGCCCGGCCACGGTCGTCGCTTCGCGCTCGAAGCGGGCGAGGCGGTCGGTGGACGACGTCACGTCGGCGGGCAGAACCTTGATCGCGATGTCGCGCTTGAGGCGCGGATCGCGGGCACGGTAGACCTCTCCCATCCCGCCCGCGCCGAGCGGGGCGACGATCTCGTAAGGGCCGAGGCGGGACCCGGGTGTCAGTGGCATCGCGGGAATGTACCTTAGAATCCGCTGATCGGACCGGGCCCTGATGGCTACCCTTTG
>JANLWK010000404.1:0-6878 GCA_031364505.1 Candidatus Eiseniibacteriota bacterium
ACCGGCTCGGGAGGCTTCCCGAAGCCAGGGAGCAACTCGAACGCGCCGTTGCGCTTACGAATGGCGACCCGGTGGTCCGCGAGCACCTGGGCGACGTCTATCGTGACCTGAAGCTCCTCGCCGAGGCCCGCGAGCAGTATCAGCAGGGGCTCGCCCGGGACTCTGGGAACACCCGGCTGAAGGCCAAACTCGCCGCACTTCGCCCGCGATGATCGGGAACTGCAAAGCAGGGTGGGGTGTAGGAAGCAGGGGTGAAAACGCCCATGGGTCCTGACCGCGAGCCGTCGACACTCGCGATCCTGAGCCTGTCCGACGAGGACCTGATGGCCCGCGTCGGCGAAGACGACGAGCGTGCCTTCACCGAATTGGTGCGCCGGTACCAGGGTCGCGTGACGAACCTGGTGAGCCGGGTGCTGAACGACCGGGAGTGCGCGGACGATCTCGCGCAGGAAGTGTTCATCCGGGTGTTCGTGCACCGGCGCAATTACCGGCGGGGTTCGAAGCTGTCGACATGGGTGTTCACGATTGCCGCGAATCTCGCGAAGAACGAGATCCGGCGGCGGGTGAGACGACGGAACTGGTTCAGCCTGGACGCGCTCCAGGAGGTGCTGAAGGACAGCGCGGCGGTGCTCGCCGACCCGACGGAGGGCCGGGACCGCTCGATGGAACGGGAACAGCTGCAGAATGAACTCGGCAAGGCCATCGCGACGATTCCGGAGAAGTACCGCTTCTCGCTGGTGCTCCGGGACGTTGAAGGCCTCGCCTACGAAGAGATCGCAGAAGTGCTCGGAATCCCGGGCGGAACGGTCCGCTCGCGCATCAACCGCGCACGTTCGATGCTGAAGCGAAAGCTTCAACCCTTGATGAGGAGAGAGCGTTCGTGATCGCTTGCACGCAGGCGCGCAGCTGGTTCGGTGCCTACTGGGACGACGAGATCACTCAGGCGGAGCGCGAGGCTCTGGAGGCCCACTTCACGGGCTGTCCGGCGTGCCGCACGGAGTACGAGGGACTCGCCCACACGCTCGAGCTGGTCGCGTCGCTGCCGCGCCACGAGGCGTCGCCGGAGCTGCTCGAGCACACGATCGCGCGCGTGCGCCGCGTCGCGGTGGCACCCGATCGGCTGCGCGCGACGCCGCGCCCGGCCTGGGTACCGCTCGCCGCGGCCGCCACGCTGCTCATCGTCGGTGCCGGCCTGCTCGCGCCCTGGCTCGGGTCGCGCGGCCGCGTGGACGGTCCCGTCGCGTCGCGCACCGCGTCGCCGCGTGAGCCCCAGCTCGTGCGGGTCTCCGCCGGCGCTCCGGCCGTGGATGCCACGTCGCAGGGGGCACTCGCCACCGCGACGCCCGCCTCGGCCCTCGTGGATTCGCTCATCGACCACAGCGCGGACGTGGACTTCGTCCTCGACCCCGTGCACGTGAGCCGGGGCCGGATGGTGAGCAACCCGCTGAAGCAGCGTGCGCAGGGACAGCAGGCCGTCATCACCTTCTAGCGGGTATCGATGCGACTCTGGCGATCCGTCCGTGCGGCCCTCCTCGGGCTCGGCGTGCTCGGCTCGCTGCTCGCGCTTCCGGCGCCGGGACTGCGCGCGCAGGGGGCGCTGTCGGCCCTCGAATCGGACGTCGATATCATCGCGCGCAACGCGCGCCCGTCGGTCGTCACGATCGTCGCCCGCTCCACGTCGGATCGCCCGAGGGCATCCGCCGGCAGCGGAACCCGGATCGGATCCGGCGTCGCGATCGCCGAGGACGAGGTCCTCACGACCGCGAGCGTCGTCCAGGGCGCGCGCCGCATCTGGGTGCGCACGGTCAACAGCCTGCAGCTCGAGGCGACCGTCGTGGGGGTCGATCCGATCGCGAACGTGGCCCTGCTCAAGGTGCCCGGCGTGCGGCTGCCGCCCATGCGCTTCGGTGTCACGCGACCGCCGCGGGTCGGCGACTGGGTCATCACCGTCGGCACATCGCGGGACAACGCCGAGCGCATCACGCATACGCTCGGCAGCATCGCCTACCGGCACCGCGACCCGCGGCTCGCGCTGTGGCAGCTGACGAACAGCGTGTTCCCGGGCTTCAGCGGGGCGGCCGTCGTGAATTCGTGGGGTGAGCTCGTGGGGCTCCTCGAGGGCCAGCTCGATCCCGAGTCGCAGGCCGGTGTGTCGGCCTCGGAGCGGATTCCTCAGGGCATGAGCTTCATGCTTCCCGTCGAGAGCCTGCGGCCGGTGTTCCTGGCATTGAAGGGTGAGGGCCGCGTCCACTACGGCTATCTCGGCGTCAGCACGCGTGCCGTCAGCGTCGAGAGCGAGACCGCGCGCGGCACGCGGGTGCCGCTGGGCGCCGAGATCCTCGACGTCGTTCCGGGCGGACCCGCGGCACTCGCGGGCTTGAAGCGCGGCGACCTCGTGGTCGCCTTCGAGGGAGTCCCGGTCGAATATCCCGCGCAGCTCGCGCGCTGGGTCGCGGCGAGCACGCCGGCCTCGACGGTGAATCTCGTGTGGGTGCGCAACGAGTACCAGCAGCAGGGCCGCGTGACGCTCGGCGAATCACCGGCCGCGCAGCCCGACTGGGCGGGCGTGGGCCCGTTCGCCGGTGGCACCTCGCCGCGTGGCGCCTCACCGGCGCGCATCGCGGACTTGGAGCGGCAGATCCAGGTGATGAACCGGGAGCTCTCGCGGCTCAAGAGCTCGAGCGCGGACTCACGCTGACCGGCCGGTGACGCCGCTGGACCTGGTCCTCCGCACGCCCGGCATCCCCGCCGCGTCGCGCATTTCGATCGCGCCCGGCGGCCTCGCGCGCCTCGGCCGGCAGCTCAGGACCGACCGCATCCGCCGCGCCGTCGTCGTGAGCGAGCCGCGCGTCGCCGCCCTCTACGGGCTCGCGACCGTGGGCTCGCTGCGTCGCGCCGGCATCGACGCCACGCTCGTGTGCGTGCCGCACGGCGAGCGTGCCAAGTCGCCGCGCGAGCTCGCGCGCCTGTGGGACGCCTTCGCCGCGATGGAGCTCGGCCGTGAAGATGCCGTGGTCGCACTCGGCGGCGGAGTCGTCGGCGACCTCGCCGGATTCGCGGCGTCGACCTGGTTGCGCGGCGTGCCGTGGATCGGCGTGCCGACGTCCCTGCTGGCGCAGGTCGACAGCAGCGTCGGCGGCAAGACCGGCGTCGATCTCGCGGCGGGAAAGAACCTGGCCGGCGCCTTTCACGCCCCCCGGCGCGTCCTCGTGGATCCCGACCTGCTCGGCACGCTGCCCGCCCGGCATCTGCGTGCGGGGCTCGCCGAGGTGGTGAAGCTCGCCGTGGCGCTCGACGCGCCGCTGTTCCGCTGGCTCGAGCGCCGGGCATCGCTGCTGCTCGCCCGCGACTCCGGGGCCCTCACCGAGGCGATCACGCGCTCGATTCGCGGCAAGGCACGCATCGTCAGGGCGGACGAGCGCGAGCGCGAGGGCGGCCGCCGAACGGCGCTCAATCTCGGTCATACGCTCGGCCACGCGCTCGAGTCCACGCTCGGCTACCGCGGCCTGCTGCATGGCGAGGCGGTGGCCGTCGGCCTTCGCGTCGCCATGCGCCTGTCCGTCGACGCAGCGCGCCTGGATCCTCGCGATGCCGCCCGCGTCGCCGCACTGCTCGATGACCTCGGGCTCCGCCACCGGATTCCGGGACTGCGCGTGGGCGACCTGATGCGGGCGATGCGCGTCGACAAGAAGCGGCGCAACGGCAAGATTCGCTGGGTGTTGACGCCCCGTTTGGGCCATGCTAGCGTGCCGCGCCTGATTCCCGGCCGCCGTGTCCAGGCGGCCCTCGAGGACGCCGGAGCCCGGCGCTGAGGCGCGGGGAGAGCCCGGGGGACGAGTGCCGCCCGATGCACCAGATCCTGGTCCTGCACGGTCCCAACCTGGAAGCTCTCGGCATCCGCGAGCCGGACGTCTACGGCCGCGTGACGCTGGCCGAGATCGACGCGCGGCTGCATGCGCTCGCCGCGGAGCTCGGGTGCGAAGTGGAATGTCGTCAGAGCAACCATGAAGGTGTGCTGATCGACGCCGTGTACGCCTCCCGCACGCGGGCCAACGGGCTGCTCATCAATCCCGGTGCGCTGACCCACACGAGCCTGGCGCTCGGGGACGCCCTCGCCGCCGCGGGTATTCCCGCGGTGGAGGTCCACCTGACGAACCCCGCCACGCGTGAGCCGATGCGCCACCGGTCGCTGGTTTCGGGCGCCGTCATTGGTGTCGTTCAAGGCTTTGGAGCCGAGAGTTACGCCCTGGGCCTGCGAGCCCTCGCCACCCATCTGAACGACAGGACCCCCAGTGCCTAAACGCCGCGCACCCTCCCCCCGCAAGAAAGTGAACTCACGCCGTAAACCGGCCGATACCCCGGGCGTCACGCTGCTGGGCGGTGCCGAGCTGTCGGAGTTGCGCCAGCTCATCCGCCTCGTGCAGAGGACGGGAATCGGCGAAGTGGAAGTGAGTTCAGGGGGCCGGACGGTACGCGTTTCCGCTTCCCCGGGATCGGTCGCGATGGGCATGCCGGTGATGTCGCCGGATGGTCGCGCGAGCGGAGGCCCGGCGAAGGTGAGCGAACCGGCGACACCCGCGAACACACCGCAGGCGGCCCAGCCGTCGAACGCGGTGACCGTCACTTCTCCCATGGTCGGGACGTTCTATCGCGCTCCGGCTCCGGACGCCGATCCCTATGTCGAAGTGGGCGACGTGGTCGATGTCGGACAGACCGTCTGCATCGTCGAGGCCATGAAGCTCATGAACGAGATCGAGTCGGAGGCTCGCGGTCGCATCGTCCAGATCCTCGTGGAGAATGCCCAGCCGGTCGAATTCGGTCAGGCGCTGTTCCTGCTCGAACCGGTCTGAGGCGGTCTCCCGGGACCCAGCCGGGAACGTGACATGAATATTCGTTCGGTGCTCGAAAAGATGATTGGTATGCGCGCCAGCGACCTTCATCTGAAGGCCGGCACCTCGCCGATCGTCCGTGTCGACGGCGTCCTATACACGATCGAAGACCGTCCTCCGACCGCGCAGGAGTTGCGCGAGGTGTGCGATCAGCTGCTCAGCGAAGAGCAGCGCCAGTATTTCGCCACCCACCACGAAATCGACTTCGCGTTCGGCGTCTCGGGCCTGGCCCGCTTCCGCGCCAACGTCTTCATGCAGCGCGGCACGCCCGCCGTGGCGTTGCGCCACGTGCCGGTGCAGGTGCCCACCATCGAAGAGCTGAACCTGCCGCCGATCGTCAAGGACCTGGCGTTCTCGTCGCGCGGCCTGGTCCTCGTCACCGGGCGCACCGGCGCCGGCAAGTCGACGACGCTCGCCGCGATGATCGACACGATCAACCGCACGACGACGCGCAACATCATCTCCGTCGAGGACCCGATCGAGTTCCTGCACGTGGACCGCAAGTCGTTCATCCACCAGCGGGAAATCGGTCTCGACACGCGCACCTTCGCGGACGGCCTGAAGTACGTGCTGCGCCAGGACCCCGACATCATCATGGTCGGTGAGGTCCGCGACCTGGACACCATGCGCACCGCGCTGATGGCCGCCGACACCGGCCACGTCGTCATGTCGAGTCTCCACACGACGGACGTCATGCAGACCATCCAGCGCATCATCTCGTTCTACCCGCCGCACCAGCACGACGAGGTGCGGTTGAGCATCGCGAGCAATCTCACGGCGGTCGTCTCGCAGCGGCTCATCCCGAGAGCCGACGGCAAGGGACGCGTGCCGGCGATCGAAGTCATGGTGAGCACGCCGACGATCCGCGAGTTCATCATGAACCCCGAGAAGATTCCGCTCATCCCCAGCATCGTCGCGGAGGGCATGTCGGAATACGGCATGCAGACCTTCGACCAGTCCGTGCTCAGCCTGCTCCGCGAGGGGCTCATCACCGAGCAGGACGCGCTGAAGAACTGCAACAAGCCGAACGAGCTGCTGCTCAAGCTCAAGGGCATCGAGGGGTCGTCCGACCGCTCGTGGCAGACGCTCGAGGCGGGCCGGGAGGCGCCGAGCTCGCTCGGCGCCGAGCCCACACGCCCGCCGCGCGAGCTGGGCACCACGCGCGGGGCATCGAAGAACGACTGGGCCGCCTGACCGCGAGTCTCGTGAATTGAGCGGCCGGGGCCTGTGAGGCCCCGGCCGTTTTCGTTCCCCCGCGCCTCCGGCTAAGATGCCCGCCGCCTGGCGCCGCGAGGTCTCCGTGGATTCCGCGAGCGCCGCGCCACCGGAGGCCCATGTTCCGCAAGGTCCTGATCGCCAATCGAGGCGAGATCGCGCTGCGCGTGATCCGCGCCTGCCGCGAGCTGGACATCGCCACCGTCGCGGTGTTCAGCACGGCCGACCGTGACAGCCTGCACGTGCGGCTCGCCGACGAATCCGTGTGCATCGGTCCGCCGCCGGCGGCCCAGTCGTACAACCACGTCGCGCGGCTGATCTCCGCCGCCGAGGTGACGGGCGCCCAGGCGATCCACCCGGGCTACGGCTTCCTCGCCGAGAACGCGGCATTCGCCGACGAGGTCATCGCCGCCGGCATCAAATGGGTCGGCCCGTCACCGGAGACGCTTCGGCTCGGTGGCGACAAGCTCGCCGCGAAGCGGGTAGCGCGTGAGGCGGGCGTGCCCACGCTCCCCCAGGGATCACCGGAGGAGATCGGCTTTCCACTGGTCGTCAAGGCCGCGGCCGGCGGCGGCGGCCGCGGGATGCGCATCGTCCGCGCCCTCTCGGGCCTCGACGACGCACTCGCTGCCGCCCGGCGTGAGGCCGAGGGCGCGTTCGGTGACGACACGGTGTTTTGCGAGCGCTACCTCGAGCGTCCCCGCCATGTCGAGGCCCAACTTCTCGCTGAGCACTCCCTTAGCCTGCTCGATCACGGTTCGACTGTTGAGCGCG
>JANLWK010000411.1:0-2644 GCA_031364505.1 Candidatus Eiseniibacteriota bacterium
GGGCGACGACGACGTGCCGTACAGACCGGAGAGCGTCATGGCGCAGGTCGGCGGGCAGTTCTCCGGGAGGCCGGCGCACGGATACGGGTCCGGGTAGCTGCTCATCGTCATCGACGCCAGGTTCTCCGTCGACGAGCCGGCGGGCGGCATCGCGAGCTCGAGCGAGCGGGAACCGCGAAGCGTGACCTCGACGCCGTCCTGGCCCGACGAGCCGAGGTTGCTGACCGGCAGGCGCCTCTCGCCGGTCGGCGAGGTCGTGATGGCGATCGAGGACAGCGAGAATTCGGGACCGGTGGCGTCCACGTCCATTCCGACTCCATCGGCGACGTGCGACGCGCCCACCACCTGCATGGCCCGCCACGTGCCCGGAGGTGTTCCCGGCGGATGGACGATCCGAACGTCGCTGATCCGTCGATTCCACTGGCTCGGCACCGGCAGCGTGAACACCGCGGAATCGCACGGCGTGCTCGATCCGTCGAGCGTGGCCGAGGTGCCGGCCGGGAAGCCCACGCACATCATCGGGATCCCGTCCATGAACAGCGTGCGCGCGGACGCGGGCGGATGATCGCAGCTCATCGTGAACGGCGGATGCGGGGAGAGCCCCACGCGCTGGTCCCCGGAGATCAGCAACACGATGCCCGAAACGTCCGCGGCCGAGCGCGTGATGGTAATCGTGTAGGTCCCGTCCGACGTGGATTTGGCCCACGTGAGGCCATCGGTGGCATCGAACGGCGGGCCGCCCGCCCCGTCGTCGTAGGTGGTGACGCACTCCATCGTAATGGTGCTCGGACCGGTGCCCGTCATGTAGTCCGGTGAGATGGACACCGCTGCCGTGCGCATGAGTTTGCCGTAGTAGGGCTCACCGGGAGGCAGGCCGTTGAGGCGAATCGCCATCGGATCGCCCGTGCCGTCCGGCGTGAACGACATCTCGCCGGCCGCGGCGGCGCCCTGCAGATTCGCGCCCGAGATCACGCTGACGACGGCCGCCTCCGCGATGGGCTTGCCCCGGGGAGGCGTCACCGGGTCGCCCTCGCCGCTGATCGCGACACCGCCGCCCCCGCCGCCGCTGCCCGTCGAGGTCCAGCGGATCGCGCCTACCTTGTACGGCGGCGGATCGGTCGGGGTGTCGAACGAGATCATCACCGACGTGCCGTCCAATGTCACGGGACCGACCGTCACGCCGGTGGGAATCTCCCGCTTGATGAGCGTCACGTGACCCGGCGGACAGTCCGGGCACCGCTTGCTTCGCGCGCAGACGCTCAGCTCGGAACCCGGCGCGTCGAGCGCGGTGTTGTCCATCGTGACGACGGTTCCGCTCGGATGCGTCTGGCTGTAGACGCAATTCGCGCCGTTCCAGATCTCGATGCGGCACGTCTGGACGCCCGGACACGTCGCGCTCACTTCGAGATCCGATGCGACCTGCGTGGCACTCGCGACGACGAGCGTCGTCATCGCGCCACTCACGAGGCCGCGCGCCGCCATGTCACGATGGACGAGGCTCTGCGTCGGCGCCACGTCGCACGCCGTGAACCGGACCACGAACCCGGCGGAGTTGGGCAGGTTGACGGACACGCCGTCCAGTCCGCTCGAGCCGAGGTTGTTACACTCGAGCTTGCGGTTCGCGAAGTTCGATCCGATGAGCGTGATCGTCGCGGCGCCGCTCGCGGTGTGCTCGTGGCCCAGGGCCACGACCGCGCCGGCGGGCCGCGCGAGAGTCATGCAACACAATAGGGCGAGCGGGAAACCAGTTCGAAGCAAGGGGCGCATGCGAGCCTCCGTGGGCAAACGGATCGGCCCGCCGGGGCGTTGGGGAGCAACCCGCCCCCGCGGGGCCGACGGTGCCGCGCCCCCGTCAGCGAACGGAGGCGCGGCGCGGCCGAATTCTAACAGGCTGCTCACGGGGAGTCCTAGACAAACCTCCGGCGCACCGCGTCCACCGGCGCGGCGACCGCTCAGGCCTTCCGGCGGATGTAGATGAAGTCGTAGTCCGTCGTCCACGTCGTGCCGCCGTCGACGGAGCGTTCCTTCCATTGGCGCACCCGATCACCACCCAGGTCCGTGAACGACATGCGGCCGAGGATCTCGGCGCCCGTGGCGGAGTTCGAGCGGGTCTGGAACATCAGGATGTGGTCCGCGAACCGGCCGTCGGTGAACTCGGTCACGGTTCCCTTGTCATCGACCCAGAACTGCCGCCACGCGCCGCTCGCCGTGTCGTATGAGTTGAAGCTCTTGCCCGAGCCGCCCTGCATTCCCGTCCAGTTCTCGAAGATCACGCACTGGCCGAGGATCTGCTCGACGTGGCTCGTGCCGACGGGCTGTCCCTGCGGGGTCTGCACGTCCCAGTCGCCGATCCAGAAATCGAATTGGTGTGCCTCGGCCCGCGTCTCGCAGGGCACGGCGGCCGCGTGCACGGCGGCCACCGTGCGGGCGAAGCGCGCGTCGCCGCGCAGCGTCGCGAGATCCGCGTCGCCGGCGAGCTGCGACTCCTGCGAGAAGCCGGCGCCGGCGGCCTTGTCGAGCCACTCGAACGCTTGGGTCTTGTCGCCGAGCAGCGCGTAGCCCACGCCGAGGTTGTACATCACGGTCGGGTTGTGGCCGATCGCCTCCGACCGCGTCCACGCGTCCACGGCGTCGCGATAGCGCT
>JANLWK010000433.1:0-33483 GCA_031364505.1 Candidatus Eiseniibacteriota bacterium
GAACCACGTCACTTGGCGGCGGCTGAACGACGTCACCCACACGCGCTCGGTCAGCGAATCCACCGCCACGCGCGACGGCTCGCGCACGCGACCCATCGCGAGCTGGCCGCCGGTCGGGCCGAAGCGCCGCACGGCGTCGCCGGTGCGCTCGCACACCCACACGGAACGGTCGCGCACGTCGATGGCCACCGACAGGGGCGTCGCGAGCCCGCGGATGTCAGCGACCGGGATCACCGGATTGCCGGGCACGAAGCACTGCAGCCAGCCCAGCACGTCGTCGCACACCCACGCTCGGCCGTTCGACGGATCGACCGCCACCGCGGCGGGCGACGAGAACCCGCCGTACTCGTCGGGGTCGAACAGGCCCGACGTGAAGCGGAGCAATCGCCCCGCCGCCGGATCGCACACCCACACCTGGCCGGTCGCGGGGTCGATCGACACGCCCGCGGGGGAGACGAGCGAGCCGGTGAACCGCTCGGCGACGTGCCGCGCGTCGGGCGTGAGCCGCACCAGCTCGCGGGCGGTGTTGTCGACGACCCACGGGACCGCCGCGCCCGGCGTCGCGATGTCCTCGGCGGCCTGCCCGAGCTGGTCGCCGGTCAGGCGGTACTGGATGCGATAGGCATGATCGACGCCGTTCGTGAGGCCGTTCTCGAAGTAGTTCGTTTCGTACGGAGGCAGGTCGATCACCGCGTGGAACACCGGGTCGGCGCCGACCCGGCGGGACAGCCGGAAGCCGACGACGCCCGAGATCGCGGCCGCCCGCCATGACAGCGACGCGCTGCCGTCGCCGGCGATCACCACGAATCCGCCCGGCGCCCCACCCGTCGACGGGTTCGACGGATCGAGCGGGTTCAGGTGCTCGCGGTTGCTGCAGCCCCCCGCGAGCCCGGCGAGCCCGGCGACCGCGGCTAGAAGGAGTACGCGATGGCGCATCGGCCGGGGAGCGCCGACAGCGCCAGGCGGGATCGCGGATGGCGCACGAAGCGCAGGTAGATGCCCGTCGCGACCAGCACCTCGCCGCTGATCAGCGCGGCGCTCGACAGGCGGTCGTTGCGCGAGGATTCGTCGTAGGCACGCTCGATCTCACCCGGGTCGACCGCGGCGAGGTACCGGTCGTAGGCGCGGTCCGCCCGGTGCGCGAGCGTGAACGAGGCGCCCATCAGGCCGAAGCCGCCGATCAACGAGGCGTACGCCGCCCGGTGCGACGAGTTCGCGGGGGCGGGCAGCGGAACGGTCTCGAACGCACTGGCCGCCACGCTTCGCGCGGCGCCGGCCGAGGTGGGCGGCGTCAGCCCGCCCGAAACGACGATGGCCGCGAGGATCGCGGCCATGGATCGCAACATGCGGTGACTCCCAACCCGGTCAGGCCGGCAGACGACTCACGAAACGGGCGAGGCGCGACTTGTGACGGCTCGCCGTCTCCTTCTTGATGACACCCTTCGCGGCCGTGCGGTCGAGCACGGACACGACTTCGCGGTACGCCTCGGCGCCCTTGGCCTGGGTCGACGCGGCACGCAGGGCGCGCAGGGCGCTCCGCATTCGGGTGCGGGCGGCGATGTTCCGCTGGCGGTCCTTCTCGTTCGTGATGACGCGCTTGGCCGCGGACTTATGATGCGGCATTCAAACCTCCGATCAAACATGAATAGGGCGATGTCAAAGGCGGTCGAGAATACGAGGCCCCGCGGGGCCCGTCAAGCTCCGCACCCGTGCCGCGCCGATCGATCCGCGCGGCGCCCTTTGGGCCTTCAGGAGGGCTGCGGCGCCCGGATCCGCGCCTTGCCGCGCCGGTGTTGCGAGGGGTTGCCGCTCGCAGGGTCGGGGTGTACCGTCGTTTCTTCCCAGAGTCTCTCCCGGTCCATCCGAGGTCAACGTGAGCGATCTGGCCGAAAAGATCCACAATCTGCCGTCCCTGCCCGGGGTTTACGTGTTCAAGGGCGAGCGCGGGGACGTGCTGTACGTGGGGAAGGCCAAGAGCCTGTCCCAGCGGGTCCGCAACTACCTGGGACCGGACCTCGTGGAGCCGCGCCTGCGCGAGCTGATGGACCGCGCGCGGGACGTGGACACCATCGCCACGGCGACCGAGGTCGAGGCCCTGCTGCTCGAGGCCTCCCTGATCCGCCAGCACCGGCCGCACTACAACATCCTGCTCAAGGACGACAAGAGCTTCCCGTACGTCCGGGTGAGCGTCCAGGAGGCCGTGCCGCGCCTGTCCGTGACGCGGAACGTGCGCAACGACGGCGCCCGCTACCTGGGGCCCTACACCGACGTGAAGAACTTGAGACGCACCCTGCGCGAGATCCGCCGGGTGTTCCCGGTGCGCACCTGCAGCAACTTCGAGGAGCACCGGAAGGCGAACCGTCCGTGCCTCTACTTCCATATCCGCCGCTGCGTGGGGCCGTGCACGACGCGCGCGCGGGTGGGCGCGGAGGAGTACCGCGCGCTCGTCGACAGCCTGATCCTGTTCCTGACCGGCCGCGACTCGGACCTGCTGCGCGGCCTCCGCGAGCAGATGGGCCAGGCGGCCGAGCGGCGCGAGTTCGAGCACGCGGCCCGGTTGCGCGACCAGATCGGCCTGCTGGAGTCCGCGCGCACGCCGCAGAGCATCGTGCTGCGGGGCTCGCGCGACACCGACGTGCTCGGTATGGCGCGCCACGGCCGCCGCGCCGCCGTGACGACCCTCGTCGTGCGGGGCGGGCGCGTGATCGGCAAGGAGTGCCGGATCCTCGAGCGCATCGACGGCCTCGACGACGCGAGCCTGCTCCAGCAGGTGCTCGTGCAGCAGTACCTCCACCGCACCGGGCTGCCGCGGCGGCTCGTGCTCGGCGTGCTGCCGGCCGACGCCGAGGTGACGCGTGAGGCGCTCGACCGACGGGCCGGCGGCGAGGTCACGATCGTCGTGCCGCGGCGCGGTCGCGGGCGCCGGCTGCTCGCCACCGCCGAACGCAATGCGGCGCTGGCGCTCGAGGACCTCGAGTCGCGGCGGGCGGGCCGGCGCGCGCGATTCTCGCCCGACGTGCTCGATCTGCAGCGCGCGCTCGGCCTCGACACGCCGCCGCACCGGATGATCTGCTTCGACATCTCGAACCTGGGCGCGGATCACGCCGTCGCGGCGATCGTTGCGAGCGAGGACGGGCGCCCGAAGAAGTCGCTCTACCGCCGCATGCGCCTGCGCCGGCCGGGGCCCGACGACTTCGCCATGATCGGCGAGGCGGTCGAGCGCTACTGGGCGCGCGTCGAGTCCGATGAGCTGCCGCGCCCCGACCTGGTCGTGATCGACGGCGGTATCGGCCAGCTCCGCGCCGCGGGCGCCGCACTCGAGACCGCGAGCACGGAGCCCGTGCCGCTCATCGCGCTGGCGAAGCGCGAGGAGGAGATCGTGCGCGAGGCGCGCCCGCCGCTCCGGCTGCCGCGGCGGAGCCGCGCGCTGCGCGCGCTGCAGCGACTGCGCGACGAGGCCCACCGCTTCGGGCTCGCCTACCACCGCACGCTGCGCGGCCGCGCGCGGATCGCGAGCGCGCTCGACGAGATCGCCGGCGTCGGGCCGTCCCGGCGCGCGGCCCTGTTGCGCGCCTTCGGCTCGGTCGCCGCACTCGCGGCCGCCGACGAGGCGGAGATCGTGCGCCGCGCCGGTGTGCCGGCCTCCGTGGCGGCGCGCGTGCACGAGGCGCTCGCAGGGGTGGCGCACGCACCGGCGGCCGAGCCCCCGCGACGCATCGCGAACGGGGAGGGAGGCGCATGAGCCCGGCCGTGAAATCGAAATCGGGGCTTCGAGAAAAGATCGGGACATATCTCGAAGAAGTGCGCGTGCTCAGGAGACTGAGTGAGAATACCGTCGATTCCTATGAGCGAGACCTGACTGACTATGCGGTCTTTGCCGAACGCCACGGAATTGCGTCATGGAAGGATGCTTCGATCACGTTCGTCGACGCGTACTTCGCGTCGCTGTCTCAGCGCGGACTTTCGACCGCCACGACCAGCCGGCGGCGATCGGCCCTCAAGGGATTTCACGCCCACTTGGTTCGACATCACGAAGCGTCCGTTCAACCGTTCGACCAACTGCCGCCGCCTCGCGTCGGTCGGGCGCTGCCGCACGCTTTGAGCGTCTCCGACATGGAGCAGTTGCTTGCTCAGCCCCAGGGCGACGGTCCCCTCGAGCTGCGCGATCGGGCCATGTTCGAGGTGATGTATGCGAGCGGTCTACGCGTATCCGAGTTGTGCAGTCTCGTGCGCAGTCGAGTCGACTTGAAGGGGCGCACTCTCGCGGTCATTGGCAAGGGCTCCAAGGAGCGCGCGGTGCCTTTCGGACGGGCCGCGGAACACGCGCTTCGTGAATACTTGGACCGCGGTCGCCCCGTCCTCACTGCTCGTCTTCGCGCAACGACGTCGCGCCCTGAGGAAGTGTTCCTGAACGGGCGAGGTGGCGAATTGAGCCGGATGGGATTCTGGAAAATCCTGAGGCGTCACGCCCGCACCGCTGGGATCTCCACGCGGGTTCATCCGCACGCATTACGTCACTCTTTTGCGACTCACCTGCTGGAAGCCGGCGCAGACCTGCGCGTGGTCCAGGAGCTGCTGGGCCATGCGTCCGTCGCCACGACCGCGATCTACACCCATCTCGACCGGGCCTACCTCCGGGAGGTGCACCGCACCTTCCATCCTCGACCGTGAGGAGACATGCCAAGGAGATCTCGATGATCCGAGTCCGTTCCACCCTCGCGACGCTCGTCGTGACGGGCGCGCTGATGCTGACGGGATCCGTCCGCGCGGCGCGCGCCGAATGGGTGATCACCCCGCCCCGGCCGGGGCAGGTCGGGCTGGCGATGCAGGGCCAGTACGGGCTGTTGCTGAACTCGGGAACGCTGGGCAAGGAGTTCAACCAGGGACCGGGACTCGCCGTGCGCATGCGCTACCGCATGCGCTACGAGCGCGCGATGGGGCTTTCGTTCGAGGGGCAGCGCTTCGACGTGCGCGAGGCGTCGGCCGCCGACACCGCCGTCAAGAACATGAACCTGTTCGCCTACGGACTCGACGTCTACCAGATGTTCGGAACGCGCACGAAGACGACCAAGTGGCTGGGCGTGGGGGCCGGCATCGTGCAGCTCCGCCGCACGCTGAACGACAAGGAGATCGCGTTCGGCAGCGACAACGACGGCGCCTACGTGAGCCTCTCCGCCGGCGTCGAGCGGTTCGTGTGGCAGAGCTGGGCCCTCGACCTGAGCACGCGCTACTACACCGTGTTCTCGGGGGGTCGGGCCAACCACGACTTCCAGGCCGCGGCCGGCGTGATCGTCTACGCGACGTATTGACGGGGAATCACTGGGGAACGCATGGGCGCACCACTGAGCATCTCGTTCGAAGGCGCGGCGCGAACCGTCACCGGCTCGCGTCATCACCTGAGCTTCGGCGACAAGCAGTGGTTGCTCGATTGCGGGATCTACCAGGGGCACCGCGAGGAAGCGGACCTCGTCAATCGCTCGTTCGCCCTCGAGCCGTCGCGGATGGACGCCGTGGTGTTGTCGCACGCGCACCTCGACCATGCCGGCAACCTGCCGACGCTCGTTCACCAGGGCTTTCGCGGCCCGATCCACGCGACCGCCCCGACGACCGAGCTGTGCCGCGTCATGCTGGCCGACAGCGCGTTCCTGATGAACAAGGACTTCGAGCACGCGCGCAAGCGCGAGAAGGAACGCGGCGCGACGGACGGGAAGCGCGCCGCGCTGGAACCGCTCTATGACGTCGAGGACGTGGGCGCCACGATGGAACGGTTCGTTTCGCGCGGCTACCACGAGCCCTGGGAGTTGTTCCCCGGCGTCACCGTGGAGTTCCACGACGCCGGGCACATCCTGGGCTCGGCGCTCACGACGTTCGAGTTCCGGAGCGGCTCCGAGACCTACCGGCTCGGCATGAGCGGTGATCTCGGGCGGCCGGACCGGCCGATCCTGCGCGATCCCGAGACGCACCCGGGCGTCGACGCGCTGGTGCTCGAGAGCACGTACGGCGACCGCCTGCATCCCGGCCCGGGCGAGACCGAGCGCCGCCTCGCCGAACTGGTCACCGCCACGGCGGCGCGCGGCGGCCGCGTGCTGGTGCCGGCGTTTGCCGTGGGAAGGGCCCAGGAACTGGTCGCGACGCTCCACCACCTGATGACCGCCGGCACGATCCCCGAGCTGCCGATGTTCGTCGACAGCCCGCTCGCCGGCCAGACGACCGAGGTGTTCAAGAACCATCCCGAGGTGTTCGACGAGGCGACGCGCGTGGCGTTCACCGAGCGCAACGGCGAGCCGTTCGGCTTCGCCCGCCTGCGCTACACGCGCACCCCCGACGAATCGCGCGCGCTCAACGACTTCGACCAGCGGTGCATCATCATCGCCGCCTCGGGCATGTGCGAAGGCGGGCGGATCCTCCACCACCTGCGCAACGGCCTCGGCGACGCGAAGAACCTCGTGCTGTTCGTCGGGTTCCAGGCCGAGGGCACGCTGGGCCGCCGCATCGTCGACGGCGCGGAGTTCGTGAGCATCTTCGGCGAGCCCGTGCGCCGCCGCGCCGAGGTCCAGTCGCTCGCCGGCTTCAGCGCGCACGCCGACCAGCGCGAGCTCGTGGAATGGGTGGCGCGCCTCACGCCCGCGCCGCGGCGCATCTTCCTCGTCCACGGCGACTTCGCGCCGGCGGCCGTGCTGGCCGAGAAACTCACCGAGCGTGTGGGCGCCGAGGTGCGCATTCCGGCGCGCGGGGAGCGGTACACGCTATGGAACTGACGATGCGCCGCTACCAGGTGGGCCAGCGCCTGCGGCACCCGCACTTCGGCGAGGGGCTGGTCGTCGAGGTGCACGACGCGCGCGGGCGGGAGGTGCTCGAGGTCGTGTTCGACGGCGAGCTGCGTCGGCTGTCGGCCCTGCGCGAGTGGGACATCGTCGAGGCCGACGAGCCGGGCCTGATGCAGCGCACCGCCGAGTCGCCGATGCGGCTGTGGCACCCGCAGGGCGACCGGCTGCTCGAACAGTGGCAGTCGGAGACCGCCGTCACGCCCGCGCAGTTCGACCTGCGGCTCGAGGCCGAGCGCTGGGCGGGGTGGGCCGGCACCGACCGGCTGATTTCGCTCGATTCGCTGCGCGGCGTGGAGCGCTTCCCGCACCAGATCCGCGCGTGTCTCAAGGTGATGCGCGACCTGAACGGCCGCGCCATCCTGGCCGACGAGGTCGGGCTCGGGAAGACGATCGAGGCGGGCATCATCCTCAAGGAATACCTGCTGCGCGGCGCCGTGCGCACGATCCTCGTGCTGGTGCCGGCGTCACTGTGCGAACAGTGGGCGGCCGAGCTGTGGGAGAAATTCGAGCTCGACTTCGTCGTCTCGCGCGGACCGGCCGGCCAGTGGGGCCGCCACCCGCTCGTCATCTCGTCGCTCGAGACGGCGCGCCACGAGCGCCACCGGCGGCGCGTGCGCGGCGCCAACTACGACCTGGTCGTCGTCGACGAGGCGCACCGGCTGCGGAACCACCTCACGCTCGGCTGGAAATTCCTGAACGAGCTGAACCCGCGCTACCTGCTGCTGCTCACGGCCACACCCGTCCAGAACGACATGCGCGAGCTGTACAACCTGGCCACGCTCGTGCGGCCGGGGACCGTGGGCACGTTCTCCCAGTTCCGCCGCGACTTCCTGAGCGGCCACGACCGCCGTAGCCCGCGGAACACGCCACGGCTGCGGGCGCTGCTCGAGAGCGTGATGATCCGCACGCGGCGCTCGGACACGGACCTCACGTTCGCGCCGCGCAAGGTCGAGACGATGTGGGTGTCGCAGACGCCGGCCGAGCGCAAGCTGTACGCGCAGGTCAGCGACTTCGTCGCCGAGTCCGTTCACGTCGAGTCCGGCCAGCCGGGGCGCCCGCACTACTTCACGCTCGTCGTGCTGCAGAAGGAGATGGGTTCGTCCTGGGCCGCCGCCCGCGCCACGCTCGACAAGCTGTCGCGCAGCCCCGACGGGCTCGATCCCAAGCGTCTGAAGGCGCTGGCCGCGCGCGCCGCCGAGGTGAGCGAGGCGCCGAGCAAGGTGCGCACGCTGCTGCGCGCCGTCGCGTCGCTCGGCGGCCAGAAGTGCATCGTGTTCACCCAGTTCCGTTCGACCCAGGACGCCATCGTCTCCGCGCTCGAGGCGCAGGGCGTCACGCCCGAGGTGTTCCACGGCGAGTTGAGCTGGCGCGAGAAAGAGGATGCACTCGATCGCTTCCGCACCGGCCCATCGCCCGTGCTCGTCTCGACCGAGGCGGGAGGGGAGGGGCGCAACCTCCAGTTCTGCAGCATCGTCGTCAACTACGACCTGCCGTGGAATCCGATGCGGCTCGAGCAGCGCATCGGGCGCGTTCACCGCCTCGGCCAGACGCACCCCGTGCGCGTCATCAACCTCGCCGCGCGCGGCACGATCGAGGCGTACGTGCTCGAGATCCTGGATCGGAAGATCAGGATGTTCGAGCTCGTGGTCGGCGAGATGGAGGAGATCCTCGGCACCTGGCAGCAGCACGGCTCGTTCGAAGACGAGGTGTTCAAGCGCTGGACCGAGTCGTCGAACCCGCGCGCGCGCCGCCGCCGGTTCGAGGAGCTGGCTCAGCATCTCGTCGTCGCGCGGAAGATCTACCAGAAGCAGAAGGACCAGCAGAGCTGGCTGTTCCCGTCGGGCAAGGAGAGGGAAGGGCAACCCGCCCCGGCGGGGCCGGCGCGCGAGGAGGACTCGCGATGAGCCGCGCGGCGACCGCGAAACGCAAGCGCCCGCACACCGGCTCCGACGCGGCGCGCGAGCGGCGCAGCGGCTCGACGCCGATCGGTGTCCACGGCAACGGCGGCGCCGTGTCGACGATCCCGGAAGGCTGGCGCGAGTTCGTCGGCAAGTGGCTCGAGGACGCGGGCTGCGCGCTGCAGCCCGCCGCCCGCGGTGACTGGGAGGTCGAGTTGTCGCCGGCGCTTCAAAAGCGGTGGCGGCGGCAGCGCGTCCGGCTCGTGCTCGACCCGCAGCGCGCGACCCTGCCGCGCGGCGCGTGGTTCATGGCGCCCGCGAGTGCCGCCGGCCGCAAGACGCTCGACGCCGCGCTCGAGACGCCAGCCGTCACGCGCCGCACCGCCCTCGTCCACGTGCCCGGCGCGCCCGAGGAGGGGCTCGCCTCGGTGTGCCGCGTGCGCGGGCTGACGTGGGGCCCCGCGCGGCTCGGTCCGGTGCGCTACGAACGCCGGGTCAGCGTGCACGCGGTCGTCACGCGCTGGGGCGGCCTGCCGTGGCAGGAGCCGTGGGTCGTCATGCTGGGTCCGTCGGGCGAGTTCCTCGAATGGGACATCTCGCCCGAGCTGCCGGACGTGCGCACGCGCGAAGGGCTCTACCAGATCGCCGAGGAGCTGACGCCCGAGGAGCGCGGAACGTGGATGGCCCAGGCGCGCGGGCGTCTCGACCTGCTGCTCGGGGAGCGCGAAGCGGAGTGGGAACGCACGGTGGCGCGGCTGCGCGACGCCGAGCTCGAGCGGCTGGGGTCGTTCTTCTCGTCGCGCATCGAGGAGGAGGAGGAGCGCCTGCGCCGCCGCGGAGGCTCCGCCGACGAGTCGGACGTGGACTCGGCCGGCGACGCCACGTCGCTCAAGCTGGAATGGGAGCGGCGTGCCGCGGAGGTGCGCCAGCGCTGGGCGCTGCGCATCGAGGTCCGGCCGTGGGGCCTGGTCGAGTGGTCGTGGCCGATCGCCGACCTCGAGCAGGAGGTGCGCGCCGGCGCGATGCGCGTGCGTCTCGTGAGCCGCGTCGACGTGGCGCGCGCCCGGCCGGCGCTGCCGGCGTGCCCGACATGCGGCGAGCCCGCCGAGATGCTCGTGCGCGTGCGCGGCCACATCGCCTGCGAGAAGTGCGCGTGAGTCGCCGCGGCGCGGCATCGCGCCGCAGGCTTGACGGAGCGCCGCCGAACCCGTAGCGTACTCCGGTTCCGAAGCGCCCCTGCGGCCCCAAACGCCCCGCGAACGACACCGCACACGGAGGATCGAGTGACCCTGCAACGTTCCGAGCATTTCCAGGATCCCGGCGCCGAGCTGCTGGATCGCGCGTCGTCCACCTGGAACCGGTACGGCCGGATCGCTCTCATCGTGCTCGCGGTGCTCGCCGCCGGCGGCGCGCTCGCGTTCTTCAGCATGCGCTCCCGCGCCCGCGCCGAGGACGAGGCCGCGAACCGGCTCGCGGACGCGAACCTGTTGTTCTGGCAGGGCGAGTACAAGCGGTCGGCCGATGTCGCGAAGCTGGTGGGGGAGCAGTGGCCCGGCACGCCGAGCGGCAAGGACTCGCACCGTATCGCGGGCGACGACGCGTTCTGGGGCGGCGACTTCAAGACGTCCATCACCGAGTACCAGAAGGCGCTCGAGGGCGCCAAGCCGGGTCTGTTGACCGACGGCCTCCGCCGCAGTCTCGCCGCCGCGTACGAGTGCGACAAGCAGTACGGCGAGGCGGTGCCGATCTACGCGAGCCTCGTCGGGAAGTTCGACCGCGAGTCGTCGGCCGAGTGCCTCGAGGCCGCCGCGCGCTGCGAGCGCGAAGCCGGCCACCGGCCCGAAGCCGTGAAGTACCTCCAGCGAATCGTGGACGAATTCGGCGAGACGTCGCGGGCGAACAGCGCGCGCATCCAGATCGCCGAACTGTCGGTTGGCGCCCGCTAGGCTGTGGCTGAAAGCTCCGATTGCTGCGTTGGCTTCGTCGCTCCTCGCTGCGGAGTATCTAACGATACGCCTCGCTCGTCGCTCCTCGCCGCCTTGCACTCGAAGCTTTCAGCCACAGCCTAGCCGCGTCCGGGTCGTGTGATCGACCCCACCCACGCATGAGCACGCGTCCCCCCGTCGAGCTGGTCCTGCTGTGGCACCACCACCAGCCCGACTATCGCCGGGCGCAGGACGGCTGCGCCGTGCTGCCGTGGGTGCGGCTCCACGCCACGAAGGACTACCTCGACATGGCGCTCCGGCTCGAGCGCCATCCCGGCGTGCGCATGAGCTTCAACTTCGTGCCGTCGCTGCTCGACCAGATCGACGATGCCGCGGCCGGCGGGCCCGACCTGCTGTTCGACCGGCTCGCCCGGCCCGTGGCCGAACTCGCACCCGAGGACCGCGACGAGCTGCTGAGGCGATGCGTCCAGGCGCCGCGCCACGCGTTCGACCGGTGGCCGGCGTACCGCGCGCTCGCGGACCGGCTGCGCCGCGCGGGCCGCGGCCCTGCGCCCGGTAGCGCCGCCGACCGCGATCTCGTCAGGCTCGAATGCTGGTTCCTGCTCGCGTGGATCGATCCGATGTTCCTGGATGAACCCGAGGCCAGTGCGGCGCTCGCCGCCGCGCCGGATCTCGACGCCGCCCACCGCGACGCCCTGCTCGCACTCCACCGGCGCCTCGCCGGCCGCGTGATCGGGGCGTATCGCGCCCGCGCCGAAGCCGGGCAAATCGAGCTGTCCGTGTCGCCCTACTACCACCCGATCCTGCCGCTGCTCGTCGACCTGCGGAGCGCGCGGCGTGCGCGCCCCGACCTGCCGCTGCCGAACGAACCGATGAGCGTCCCCGACGACGCCATGACCCAGATCGAACGCGCGCGCGCGCGCGCCGCCCGGGCGTTCGGTGCGGCGCCGGTGGGGATGTGGCCGCCCGAGGGCAGCGTCAGCCCCGAGGCGCTGGCGATCGCCGCATCATGCGGCGTCCGCTGGCTCGCGACCGACGAGGGCGTACTGTGGCAATCGCTCGATCCGGCCGACCGGAAACGCGAGTCGCTCTACCGCCCGTGGCGGTTCGACACGGGGGCGGGGGAGGTCGCGATGTTCTTCCGCGATCACGAGCTGTCCGACCGCATCGGCTTCGTCTACCAGCACTGGCACGCCGCGGAGGCCGTCGCGGACTTCATGGAGCGGCTGCGCCGCATCGGCGGCGATCATGCGTCCGACGAGCCTCGTGTCGTCAGCGTCGTCCTCGACGGCGAGAATTGCTGGGAGAGCTACCCGGAAGACGGCGGACCGTTCCTCGATGCGCTCTATGCCGCGCTCGCCGAGGCTCCGGACATCGTCACGCGCACGCCGGCGGACTACCTCGGCGCGCTCGGCACGATGACGCCGCTCGCGCGGCTCCACACCGGCTCGTGGATCGACGCCGACTTCCACATCTGGATCGGGCACCCGGAGAAGAATCGCGGCTGGGACCTCGTCGCGCGGACACGACGCATGCTCGCCGACCGCGGCGTGACGCCCGAGCAGGCGCCCGAAGCATGGGAATCCATGTTCGCTGCCGAGGGCTCGGACTGGTTCTGGTGGTTCGGCGAGGACCACTTCACGTCGGACAAGGCCATGTTCGACAATTTGTTCCGCTCGCATCTTCAAGCAGTGTACGAACGCTTGGACGAGCCCGTTCCGAGCGCCCTCGAGGTTCCGATCGTCGGCTCCGGCCTGCGCGGCCGCCCCGAGCGCGTGCCGGTCGGATTCATCCGCCCGGTGATCGACGGCCGCCAGACGGACTTCTTCGAGTGGCACGGGGCCGGGCACTTCCGCCTGACCGCCGGCGGATCGGCCATGCACCACGGCGCCGGCGTGGTGAGTGACCTGCGCTTCGGTTTCGACGCTGAATGCGTCTACCTGCGCGTCGACTTCATCCAGCGCAGGCCGCCCGGTGCCGACCACGCGCTCGCCCTCGAGTTCTCGAGCCCGGCGATCGGACGGATCGAGATCGCCGGCCTTGAGCCCGGCCAGCCGGCCGTCGCCTGGACCGCTGGAGAGCGAAGCGGCTGCCCGGTGGAAGGCGCCCGGGCCGCCGTGGGGACCATCGTCGAGGTCTCGCTGCCATTCGCCAGCCTGGGCCTGGCCGTGGGCCAGCCGGTCGAGCTGCTGGCGCGCATCACCCAGTCCGGCCAGCCCGTCGAGACGCTGCCCGCCGACGACATCCTGCGCTTCAAGGTACCCGCCCAGGGCGACGAAGCGAGGACGTGGAGCGCGTAGAGCGAAGAGGCAGGTGGGCCGTAGGGGCCCCGAGCTGATCCACCGCACGCACCCAATTTGATCTCAGTATCGTATGCGACGTCCCGTAGGGATGTCGCATAAGAACCATTATGTAAACCTGAGGATGGAGATCGGCCGGGATCCGCGGCGTTCCGGCCAACTCGCCCCGCCATCGCCGTCCATCCTCACCCACCGCCTCCGTTATCCTCCGAGATCGCGCTGCTGCGCACCGAGGCGCACGCGCATCTGGGACGACTCCATGGTCCGGGTCCCTGGTCCGGGTGCGTCACCGAGCGCGCCGTCCTCGCCGGCATGCGGCTCGGCCGCGTGCTCGTGGCCCGGAACGGCCGCATGCTCGTCGGTTCGTTCCGCCTCCAGCAGAAGAAACCGTGGTCGATCCTTCCGGAGCACTTCACGAAGGTCCGCCGGCCGATCCATCTCGTGGACATGGCGGTGGCGCCCGAGTGCTGGGGTTCGGGAGTCGGCCGCCGGCTCTTCGATGCGGCGCGCGAAGCCGCGGAGACCTGGCCCGCGGACGCCATACGTCTTGATGCCTGGGACGCGCCCGCGGGCGCCGGCGGGTTCTACGCCGCCTGTGGTTACCGCGAGGTCGGCCGCGCCACGTACCGGACGTCCCGGCTCGTGTACTACGAGCTGCTCGTCACACCGCGAGCGCGAGCAACTGGATCCGGATCCAGTTCAAGTAACACTTGAAGTGGCAGAGACGTGGCTGGCTCTTGGATTGCGCGGTCGCGTTCAGCCGAACTGTCCTTGAGGACAGTTTCGTTCGATCCTGAAGAACATCACTCGAACAACGAGAACGAGACGAAGGAATACGTGATCAGTGCGGCGAAGCCAGTACCTGTGACGAAAAGCATCCAGCGATTCTCCAGCCAGGCCGCACGCAGGTTGGAAAGCTGCATGAACACGTCGACGACGTGTGCCGCGCAATACAGCAAATTGGCCACGACCGCGAGCACGACATACGCGAAGGCCATTCCAACATCGAACCACCGGCTGATCACTGTCCCTGAAGCGATCCCCTGGACGAGCACGACGGACGTAAACACCAGGTTGTAGATGAGCCGACGCCGTTCCCAGTAGTGGATCGCGTTTCCGGCCACCTCGCGGAAGCTTGGGCGAGCTCCGTCCACGACGCGGCCGCTACTTCCCCGCCACCACGATGTTCAGCAGCTTGTCGGGGACGTAGATGAGCTTGCGCACCTCGGCGCCGTCGACGTATCGCTTCACGCGGTCGTCGGCGAGTGCGGCGGCGCGCGCGGTGTCCTGGGCGGTGCCGCGCGGCAGCTCGAGGGTCGCGCGCAGCTTGCCGTTGACCTGGATGGCCACGGTCACGGTGTCGTCGACGATCAGCGCTGGGTCGTACGCGGGCCACGGCGCGTAGGCCAGCGACTCGGCGTGGCCCATGCGCTGCCACAGCTCCTCGGTCAGGTGCGGCGCGAACGGCGCGAGCACGAGCGCGAACGGCTCGAGGATCGCGCGCGGCCGCGTCTCCTGCCTCGTCACGTCGTTCACGAACACCATCATCTGGGCGATGGCCGTGTTGAACTTGAGCGACTCGAGGTCGTCGCCGACCTTCTGGATCGTCCGATGCAGCGCGCGCTCCAATTCGGCCGTCGGTGCATCGGCGCCCAGCACGAGGTCGCCGGCCTCGTTCGTGTACAGGCGCCAGACTCGGTCCAGGAAGCGCGTGATGCCCTCGACGCTCTGGGTGCTCCAGGGCTTCGACGCCTCGAGCGGTCCCATGAACATCTCGTATAGCCGCACGGCGTCGGCGCCGTACGCGTCGATGACGTCGTCGGGGTTCACGACGTTGCCCACGGACTTGGACATCTTGCTGCCGTCCTCGCCCAGGATCGTGCCCTGGTGGACGAGCTTCATGAACGGCTCGGTCGTGCTCACGACACCGATGTCGAACAGCACCTTGTGCCAGAACCGCGCGTACAGCAGGTGCAGCACGGCATGCTCGGCACCGCCGACGTACAGGTCGACGGGCATCCAGTAGCGCTCGAGCTCGGGGTCCACGAATCGGTCGGCGTTCTTCGGGTCCAGGAAGCGCAGGTAGTACCAGCACGAGCCGGCCCACTGCGGCATCGTGTTCGACTCGCGGCGCGCCGGGCGGCCGGAGACCGGATCGGTCGTCGCCATCCAGTCCTTCAGGTTCGCGAGCGGGCTCTCCCCCGTCCCGGCCGGCGTGAAGTCGTTCGTATCGGGCAGGCGCACGGGCAGCATCTGCTCGGGCACGGCGCGCGGCTCGCCGTCGACCCACAGGATCGGGAACGGCTCGCCCCAGTAGCGCTGCCGCGAGAACAGCCAGTCGCGCAGCTTGTAGTGGATCGCCTTGCGGCCCTTGCCCTGGGACTCCAGCCATTGCGTGATGCGCGGAATCGCCTCGCCGGCGGCGAGCCCGTCGATCGAGAACGAGCCGTCGGGCGTGCGCGAGTTCACCGCGACGCCTCGCTCCAGGTCGACGTAGGCGGCCTCCTCGACGTTGCCGCCCCGGACGACCTCGCGGATGGGCAGGTCGAAGGCGCGCGCGAACTCCCAGTCGCGCTCGTCGTGCCCGGGCACGGCCATGATGGCGCCGGTGCCGTAACCCATCAGCACGTAGTCGGCGATCCAGATGGGCATGCGTTCGCCGTTCACGGGGTTGATCGCATGCCCGCCCGTGAACACGCCGGTCTTCTCGCGTTGCTCCTGGCGCTGGAGGTCGCTCTTCCGTTTCGTCTGCTCGCGGTACGCATCGACCGTCGCGCGCTGCGCGGGCGTGGTCACGGCGTCGACGAGCGCGTGCTCGGGCGCCAGCACCATGTAGGTGGCCCCGAACAGCGTGTCGGGCCGCGTCGTGAAGATGCGCAGCGTGCCGTGGACGCCGTCGAGCACGAATTCGACCTCGGCGCCGATCGAGCGGCCGATCCAGTTCCGCTGCATCTCGACCGTGCTGGACGGCCAGTCGACGAGCTTCAAGTCGTCGAGCAGCCGGTCGGCGTAGGCGGTGATCTTGAGCACCCACTGCCGCATCGGGCGGCGAACGACCTCGAAGCCGCCGACCTCGCTCCGGCCGTCGACGATCTCCTCGTTCGCCAGCACGGTGCCCAGCTCCGGGCACCAGTTCACCGGCACCTCGGCCACGTAGGCCAGGCCGCGTTCGAACAGCTTGAGAAAAATCCACTGCGTCCAGCGGTAGTAACCCGGGTCGGTGGAGTCGACCTCACGGTCCCAGTCGTGCGAGAGCCCGACGCGCTGCATCTGGCGCCGGAACGTCGCGATGTTGTCGCGGGTCGTGATCGCCGGATGGATGCCGGTCTTCCGAGCGTACTCCTCGGCCGGCAGGCCGAAGGCGTCCCAGCCCGTGCAGTGAAGGACGTTGAAGCCCTTCATCCGCTTGTAACGGCACAGGATGTCGGTTGCCGTGTAGCCTTCGAGGTGGCCGACGTGGAGCCCCGAGCCCGACGGATATGGGAAGAAGTCGAGGCAGTAGTATTTCGGCTTGGGCGAGCGGTCGACGGCGCGGAAGGTCTTGTGCTCGACCCAGTGGCGCTGCCAGCGCGGCTCGACGTCGGCGAACGGATAGCGGTTCACGGCACTCCTCGTAGTCGATTTGGAGCGCCGGAGCATAGCGGCTCGCGTGCCGGGCGTCACGCCATGCCAGATTTCACGGTCCGCGCCGCAACCGATGTGCTAGCGTTTCGGGACGGCTCGAAGGAGGTTCCCCATGCGTACTCACCGAATCTCTCATCCAGTCCTCGCCGCGCTCCTGGCCGCCGCCTGCGTCATCGCGGCCCTCGTCCTCGTCGCACCGCGCGCCCATGGCGGCTACTTATATGGCCACGCGACGCACTCCGATGCCGCGACGGTCCACTACTCGTTCACGTTCACCGAGGTATCGGGATTCCCGTCCGGCCATCCCGAGTGGGTGGGATTCGACGTCTACCGGAGGGCGATCCAGGAGTGCCTGCCGTCGGTCCGCGTGAACGCCGAGCCGTTCCCGCGCGCGCTGAACCAGTCGCACTCGTACGCGCTCGATGACGTTCCGCCGGACGCGGCCACGTTGTACGAGTACCGCGTGGAGCTCGTCGACGCGCAGCGCAACCCGGTCTCCGTCCAATCATGGGAGTGTGACCCCTGTGCGTCGCAGGCGTGGGCGGCCGTGCCCGACCAGTCGGCGCCGGTCGCGATCGGTACGCTGATCGACGGGGGTTGGACGCTGATCCTCAATCCGTGCTCCGGCACCTGCTTCACCGCATTGAACCTGGAGAACGGCTGCTGCATCGACGAGCTGCGGCAGTACGCGGGTACGTCGGCGATCGTGCGGCTGTTCGGCCAAGCCGGATGCGGTTCGATCGACGGGTGCTCGATCGCGGTCGACCACTGGGACCTCGGCGCGTGCGTCACGCCCATCCCGACGATCCCGATGACCTGGGGAACGCTGAAGCTGCGCTATCGCTGAGCCTCGCCCCCACACAGCGCGCGCGTGACCTGCTCGAGCACGGCGACCGCGTCGGCGCGGCCGCCCTTCCACGCGGACTCGGCGCGGTAGACGGCGTCGAGCGCGCGGCTCAGCTGGACGGGATGCGCCCGCCGCCTCAGCGTGGCGGCCTGTTCGGTGTAGCGCGTCCATCCGCCCAGCGCCCCACCCACGAGGCTCGACAGCGAGAACACGATCGCCCCCTCGTTGACGCCCGAGGCGAGCAGCCGGCCGAGGCGGCGCGTCGCCACCGACGCCTGGCCCGCGGCGACCGACATCAGGTAGTCGACCAGCTCGGCGCCGACGCTCGGGCGCAACACCGACTTCGCCTCCTTGAGGCTCAGGTGTTTCTCGCGCGCTGCCCAAACGCACAGCTTGTCGAG
The DNA here is from genome assembly GCA_031364505.1 of Candidatus Eiseniibacteriota bacterium. GTDB lineage: Bacteria > Eisenbacteria > RBG-16-71-46 > RBG-16-71-46 > RBG-16-71-46 > JANLWK01. The sequence goes on from JANLWK010000433.1 coordinate 17,844, forward strand.
CTCGCTGAAGAACGCGAGCGGGTCGCCCTCGCAGGACTCGGCGAGCAGCGACATGACGCCGCGCTCGGCATCGAACCCCTCGCGCGCGAACCGGCGCTCGCCCCAGCGCACCAGCTCGGGCGCCGCCGGGATGCCGGCGCTGACGCGCGCGCGGCACGCCTGGCGGAGCGGCTCGAGCGATTTTCGCAGGGTGTCCCCCGCCGACTCCACGAGCACGAGGCTCGACGGCGTCGCCGAGCGCGCGATCGTCTCGGCGAGCGCCGCGACGCGTTTCTCGCTGCGGCCCCAGTCCTCGATCTCGAGCACGATGACGAGGTCGCGCGGGCTGAACAGCGAGGCGCCCTGCCAGGCGGCGGCCAGTTCCTCGATGCCGGTCTCGGCGGCGCGGAACACGCGGGCGAGCGGCGACTCCGGGCAGGCCTTCGCCCAGGCGGCGCGCAGAGCCGCGAGCGTCGCGGCCTTGACCGGCTCGCATGCGCCCTCGAGGTAGGTCGCCGGCGGGAATTGGCCGCGGTCGGCGGCCTCGATCAGCGCCAGCGCGTCGAGGCGCCCGCCCATGCGCGCGGCGGGACGCGCCGACTTCGCACGTGGCGCCGGACGCTCGGGGCGTTCGGATCCGGCGGACGCTTCCGGCCCCTTCGTCGCGGACGTGCGGCGGCGGGGCGGATCGTCGCCCTTACCAGCTTTCGATCGACCGGCTGAGGATTTCATCCGCGATCTTCTCGATGGCTTCCTTGCGACCGTCCAGTTCGGTCTTGGCCGGCTGGCCAGGCACGTTCTGGACGTAGTAGTTCGCGGTCTTCACGATGTCTTCATCGTGCCAGATCTCACGGTTCTTCACCTGATCCTTGAACGTCACCGAGACCACGATGGTGACGCGGTACTCCTGGGCTACGTCGGTCGTCGAGATGCCGAACACGGCGTTTCGGTACGAGCGCAGCGTGCCCTGGACGATGCAATCGGCCGTGCGGGAATCCACGATACGCAGGTGGTTGTCGCTCACGAACCGCCGCACCACGGCGTCGGTCACGTCCTGCTCGAGCGTGTACTCCCCGGTCTGGTTCTCGAATACGGGGATCGCGACGGACTTGAGGTGCGGCGGCAGCAGCGCCGGACTCGCCGTGTACGCGCAGCCCGCCAAGGCTCCCAAGCCCGCGACCATGGCCGCCAGGCCCAGCGCGATGAGCGCCCGCCCCGCGCTATGCGGCCTCCTCGTCCCCGTGGGTGTCCGCGTCGTTGGTCTCCCCGCCGGCCGCGCCACCGGGCCGGATCTGATAGAGCTTCATGCGATAGCGCAGCTTGTCGCGCTTCAGGTTGAGCATCTCGGCCGTGCGACTTTGGTTCCACTTCGTAGCATACGAGGCACGCGCGATCAAGGCTCGCTCCAGTTCCTCGACGAGCGTTTCGAACGGAATTCCCGTGACCGGAATCGGCGCGTTGAGCGCGTCGTCGACGCGCTGCCCCAGCGTCGCGTCGGCCACCGGCCGCGCGCGCGCCGAGATCTTGAGCTGCACGGCGTCCATCACCGGTCCGGTCTCCAGCAGCACCGTGCGCTCCATGAGGTTCTTGAGCTCGCGGATGTTGCCGGGCCAGCCGTATTCCACCAGCACGCGCTCGGCGGCCGCGCTGATCTGGTTGAATTCTTTCTTGAACTGCTTCGTGAAGCGCTCCATGAACAGCCGCGTCAGCGGCATGATGTCTTCGCGGCGCTCGCGAAGCGGCGGCACGTAGAGCGGCACCACCTTGAGCCGGTAGTAGAGGTCCTCACGGAAGCCTCCCTCCCGCACCATCCGTTCCAGGTCCTGGTTCGTCGCCGACAGGACGCGGATGTTGACGGTGATGTCCTTGGTGCCGCCGACGCGCTTGAACGTGCGCCGCTCGAGCACCCGCAGCAGCTTGACCTGGAGCATCGGGTTCATCTCCCCGATCTCGTCCAGGAACAGCGTGCCGCCGTTCGCCAGCTCCATGAGCCCGAGCTTCTGGGTGCGTGCGTCCGTGAACGCTCCCTTCTCGTGGCCGAACAGCTCGCTCTCGAGCAGTTCGCGCGGGATCGCCGCGCAGTTGATCTCGACGAACGGCCGGTCGTGCCGCGCGCTCAGGCGATGGATCAGGTTCGCGAAGTACTCCTTACCCGTGCCGCTCTCGCCTTCGATGAGCACGCTGGTCGTGTCGCCGCGGGCCACCTGCTCGGCGATCGCATAGGCCTCCTGCATCGAGGGGCTCGCCGAGTGCAGGAAGTCCTCGTCGGCGAAGGCGCGGTGCCGCAGCCGCCGCAGCTCGATCCACATCCGCTGCGACTCGAGCGCGCGGTTCGCCAGTGCCAGCAGCTCCTCGTTCTGGAACGGCTTCTTGACGAACCAGTACGCGCCGGCGCTCATCGCTTCGACGGCCGTTTCGAGCTCGCCGAACGCCGTCATCATGATGACCGGCACCTCCGCCTGCGTGCGCTTGATCTCGCGCAGCAGTTCGAGTCCGGTGCCGTCGGGGAGCTTGAGATCGAACAGCGCGAGGTCGGGAATGCCCTGCTCGAGCGCCTCGCGGCACTCGCGCACGGATCCCACCGCGGTGACCGTGAACCCGTCGTCCTCGAGCGCCTTCGTCACAAAATGGCGGATCGAGTCCTGATCGTCGACGACCAGGATGTGCGCCTTGCTCATCGGATACCTCCATGGACCTGGACCGGGAGTTCCACGCGGAACGTGGTCCCCCGCCCGGGTTCGCTCGTCACGGTCAGGCTGCCGCCGTGACGCTTGACGATGTCGTGGCTGATATAGAGACCGAGCCCGGAGCCTCCGGGCTTCGTGGTGAAGAAGGGTTCGAAAATGGTCTTCAGGTGCTCAGGCGGCATGCCGCTGCCGTGATCGGACACGCTGATGACGATGCCGCTCGGCACGCCGCCGACGCGGCCCGCGGGAGCGATCGCCTGGACCTCCAGGCGCAGCCGGGACCCCGCGGGCGAGGCCTCGGCGCCGTTCTTGAGCAGGTTGATGAGCACCTGCTGGAGCTGGTCCGCGTCGTGTGGCACGGGCGGCGCCTGCGGCGCGATCTCGACTTCGAGCCGGACGCCACGCTCCTGGAACAGTGCGTCCAGGCACTGCGCCGAGCGCCGGACCGCCGGGTCCACGGTGTCCGCGCGCAGCTCGAGCCGCCGCGGGTGCGTGACGTCGAACAGGTCGCCGACGATGCGGTCGAGCCGCTTGATCTCGCGCAGGATGAATTCGATGTTCTCGCCGTGCTGCGGGTCCGCGGCCAGTGAGCGCGACAGGTACTGGATGCCGGCGCCGATCCCCGCGAGCGGGTTGCGAATCTCGTGGGCCACGCTCGACGTGAAGCGGCCGAGTGCCGCGAGGCGGTCGAGCCGGCGCGCGTGCTCCTCCGCGTTGCGGAGCGCCGTGAGGTCGAGGAACGTGGCGATGGCGCCGTAGACGGCGCGCCGCTCGTTCCGCAGCAGTGACGTCGTGAGCCGCACGGGCACCGCCGCGCCGTCGCGCGCGCGCAGCACGGTCTCGACCCGCGCGGCCTCGCGGCCGTTCTCGAGCGTCTCGCGCAGCAACTCCTCGCCGTCCGCGCCGAAGCGCTCGCCGAACGGCTGCCCCAGCGCGTCGGCCTCGGCGCAGCCGAGCAGTTCCTCGGCGGCGCGGTTGAAGGTCAGGATCTCGCCGCGCATGTTCACGGCGACGAGGGCGCTCGGCATGCTGTCGAGCACGTGCTGGCGGAACCGCTCGCTGCGGCGCAGTTCCTGGGTGAGTCGCGCGGTCTCGAGGATCGGCGCGATCGACAGCGCGATCGACTCGAGCTGCGTGGCGTCCGACGCCGACAGCGCGGCACCCCCGCGCCGCACGATGCCGATTACGCCGAGGGCGGGGTTCAGGTCGCAGCCGGCGCAATGACGCTGGCGCTCCTCGCGGTCCGACGCCCAGTGCTCGGCCTCGCGGCCGGGCGGCGGGGCGAGCATGCCGACGTCGCCGCGCGCGCAGCGCTCGCCGCACACCTCGTGCGTCTCGGTCGAGGCCAGCACGGGCTGGCTGCGCAGCAGCGGCACGCACAGCGAGCCGGTCAGGCCCTCGAGCAGGTCCGACAACGGGTGGCCCTCGGGCAGCGACACGACCGTCTCGGCGGACGGGTCGTGATGGACGAGCGTGCGGTTGAGCCACAGGGCGCGCGTCACGGCGCCATGATCCCCGAGCATCGGCACGCGGACGGGCAGGCAGCGCTCGCGGCCGCCGGCGACGTGCGTCCACGAGCCCTCGAGCACGCGCGCATCGCGGTTCGCGAGTAGCAGGAAGCCGTCGTCGAAGCCGAACGCCCGGCACAGGTAGCGCGTCACCACGCGCGTGGCGTCGTCGAGATCCAGCGTCGCGCCGACGCTCGAGGCGACCTCGCGCAGCGACACGAGCTGGACGTTCGTCTCGATCAGGCGCCGGTGGCTGCGTTCGAGTTCCGACGCCAGGTCCTGCAGCGTCTCGAGCAGCTCGGCCGTGCCTGTCGGGGCCACGCCCACGGAGTGTTCGGCGTCGCGGGACAACCCGCGCACCTCGGCCACCCGGCGCAATACGTCGCGCAGGGCGTCCTCGTCCATCCGGTTCATTCGGGTCCGATGCCGGCGGCGGCGCCGGGGAAGCGCCACCGCCACTCGGGTTCAGACCGGCGCGGGTCTCAGGGCGGGGAGACGGATCGCGCCGGGACGTGCTGCGACTGGGGTTACGTCCGGTCCGTGAATTCCCTCACGGTCTGGGCGACGTAGCGGATCCGCTCCTCGCCGAGCTCGGGATAGATCGGAAGCGCCAGCGTTTCGTTCGCCGCCGCCTCCGAGTGCGGCATGCTGCCCTCGCGATAGCCGAGCGAGGCGAAGCACTGCTGCAGGTGGAGCGGCACCGGGTAGTACACCTCGGTGCCGATGCCGCGCTCGCCCAGGAACGCCTTCAGCTCTTCGCGCTTCGGGCTGCGGATCACGTACTGGTTGAAGATGTGGCGCGCGCGCGGGTCGCGGTAGGGGCGGCCGAGCCGGGCACCCTCGAACAGCTTGTCGTAGAGGTCGGCGTTCTTCGCCCGGGCCTCGCTCCAGCGGTCGAGGTGGCGGAGCTTGACGCGGAGAATGGCCGCTTGCAGCGCGTCCAGCCGCGAGTTCGTGCCGACGATCGAGTGGTAGTACTTCGGCCGGGCGCCGTGTTCGCGCAGCAGGCGGAGCTTGTCGGCCATGTCCGCGCTCTTCGCCGTCATCATGCCGCCGTCCCCCGCGCCACCGAGATTCTTGGACGGGAAGAACGAGAAGCAGCCGAAGTCGCCGACCGATCCCGCACGGCGTCCCTCCCACTCGGCGCCGATCGCCTGCGCCGCGTCCTCGATCAGCCAGATCTGGTGCTTGTCGCACACGGCCTTGACCGCCGTGAGGTCGCAGCACTGGCCGTACAGGTGGACGGCGATGACGGCCTTGGTCTTCGGCGTGATCGCGGCCTCGAGACGGTGCGCATCGAGGTTGTAGGACTTCGGGTCGATGTCGACGAACACCGGCGTGCCGCCGGCGTTGACGATCGTCCCGGCGCTGGCGAAGAACGAATAGGCGGTCGTGACGACTTCGTCGCCCGGCCCCACGCCCAGGGCGCGCAGGCTGAGCAGCAGCGCGTCGGTGCCCGACGCGCACGCGATCGCGTGCGGGCTCTGCGAGTAGCGGGCGACCTCCTCCTCGAGCGAGGAGACCTCGGGGCCGCCGATGAAGCGCGCGCTCTCCATGACGCGGCGCACCGCGTCGTCGATGTCCTGCTTGATCTCGGCGTACTGGGCCTTGAGATCGAGCAGCGGGACCTGCATGGTCGTCCTGGTCGGCATGGCGCTCATGGTGCCTCTCCCTCACGGCGCGCCGGATCCCGGCGCGAATGCACGAAGTCGTTTGGTTCGGTGTGTCTCAACCGTCCACCCATCCCTGGCTCTCGAGCAGCTGTTCCACGGCGACGTCCCGCCACGCCTTCGCGGGCGTGCCCATCACGATGGTGCGCGGCTTCACGTCCTTCGTCACGACCGAACCTGCCGCCACGAGCGCGTCCTCGCCGACGACGATGCCAGGCAGCAGCACCGTGCCGGCCCCGATGCGGCCGCCCTTCTTCACGGTGACGCCCTTGAAGTGCTTGAAGCGCTCGGCGGTGCGGCCGACGTAGTTGTCGTTCGACGTCACGACGCCCGGCGCCACGAACACGCGGTCCTCCAGCTCCGAATAGGCGGTGATGTAGCACTCGCTCTCGAGCTTGCAGTACCGGCCGATGGTGCAGAAGTTCTCGACCGTCACGCCGCGCCCGACGATCGTCCCGCGGCCGATCGTGACGTTCTCACGGACCGTGCACAGGTCGGCCATCAGCACCTTGGCGTCGATCTTCGCCCCGCGGTAGAGCACGACGCCCGTGCCGACGATGCTCAGCTCGCCGATCGTGAGCGGCGGCAACTCCTGATCCTTCGTCGTCGCCGAGTTGGCCGCCTTCATGGGCAGCTTGCCCAGCGTTGCGTGGTCGTCGATCCGGACGTTGCCGGCGATCGCGGTGTCGGCGTGGATCACGACGTGGTGGCCGACCACGCAGCCGGCCCCGATCGACACGTTCGGCCCGACGACGCAGAACTCGCCGATCGTGGCCCCCGCCGCGACCGTCGCGCTCGGGTGGATCACCGACGTCATCGCACTCGAGGTCATCGCACCCCCGCACGCTCGGGCGAGACGGGCACCGGCGCGCCGCCCTGGTCGAGCGAGGCCTGCGCCGCCGCGAGCACCTTGACGACCCGCAGGCCGTCCTCGCCGCTCGTGAGCGGCTGGGTCCGCGTACGGACGCATTCGAGGAAGTGCCTGCACTCGATCGTCAGCGGTTCCTGCAGCGAGATCTTGGGGATCAGGATGTCGCCGCTGCGCACGGTGAGCGCGTCGCCATACGACACGATCTCCCCCGCGCGGTCGACGCCCTTGTCGTAGACGCGGACCTTCTCGCTGGCTTCCATGTCGTCGAACACGACCATCTTGCGGCTGCCGACGACGGTGAGCTTGCGCAGCTTGTGCGGGTCGAGCCACGACACGTGGACGTGCGCCATCTTGCCGCCGGGGAAGCGCAGGTCCACGAACACGACGTCCTCGACCTTCGGCTGTAGGAAGGCCGAGCCGCGGGCGACGACGTCGATGGGCTCCTGGCCCATCAGGTGGAGCACGACGGACAGGTCGTGGGGCGCGAAGCTCCACAGCGCGTTCTCGTCCTTGCGCACCTTGCCCAGGTTCACGCGCTGGGAATACAGGTAGTAGACGTCGCCCAAGTCGCCGCGGTCGACCATCTCGCGCAGGTAGCGCACCGCCGGATGGAACAGCAGCAGGTGGCCGACCATGAGCAGCCGGTTGTGACGCTTCGCGAGCGCCACCAGCTCCTCGGCGTGATCGACGCGCAGCGTCAGCGGCTTCTCGACGTAGACGTCCTTCCCCGCCTCGAGCATCTGCTTCGCCAGCTCGTAGTGGCTCACCGCCGAGGCGGCGATCACGACCGCCTGGATGTCGGCGCGGTCCGCCAGCTCCGCGGGGTGCGCGACGGCGGCCGCCTGCGGGTAGCGGGCCACGGTGGCGGACAACCGGCCGGCGTCGGCGTCGCACAGGGCGAGCAGCGAACAGCCGGGCAGGGAGGCGAAATTACGGATGAGGTTCGCGCCCCAGTCTCCGGTGCCGATGACGGCGAGTCCGATACGGTCCGACACGGGTCCCTCCGATGCTCAAGAAACAAAAGCCGGATGCGGTCTGCGCATCCGGATGGCGCAGTTTATCAGCCTCGATTCGACAGGGTCAACGCGCGGCGCCCGCACCCACGGCGCCTCACGCCGCCAGGTCCCGGGCCAGCTCCACGCGATTGCGCCCGCCTCGTTTGGCCCGGTACAGCGCGCGGTCCGCGGCCTGCAGCAACTGCATGGAATCGACGCCGTCGTCCGGATAACACGCCACGCCGGAACTGACCGTGATGCGGCCCGGCGGCGCGAGCGCGAAGGCATGGCCGGCCACCGCGGCGCGCACGCGCTCGGCGACGACCAGGGCCCCGTCGAGCGGCGTCTGCGGCAAAATGATCGTGAATTCGTCGCCGCCGTACTTGGCGAGCACGTCGAAGGAGCGCACCTGCTCGGCGCACAGCCCGGCCAGCTCCTTCAGCAGGAAGCTGCCGCGGAGGTGTCCGTTGACGTCGTTGTAGCTCTTCAGATTGTCGACGTCGAGCATCACGACCGACAGATGCTGCTCGAAGCGCATCGCTCGCTTGAGCTCGCGGCGGAGCGCCGTCTTGAGGAAGCGGTAGTTGTAGACCTGCGTCAGGTCGTCGGTCACCGCGAGCTTCTGGAGGTCCTGCGCGAGCCGCCGGTTGTCGAGCGCGAGTGCCGCCGCCGTGGCGAGCATCGTCAGCGCGCGCACGTCCTCCCGCCCGAACTCCGGAGCGCCGCTCACGCGGTACGCCGCGAGGTATCCGGGCGAGGTGTCGCGGCGGCCGAACGGCACGAACACCGCGGGCCCCGACGCCTCGCCGGGGAAGCGGTCCTCGCTGGACGCGCGGGACTCGAGCGCCAGCTCGGGAATCAGCAGCGGGTGCCCGAGCCGGCTCACGCGCTTGAGGAACGCGGAGCCCTCGCGCGAGCGCGCCTCGGGCTCGAAGCGCGCACCGTTGCGGCCCGCGATCACGCGCACGCCGTCGCGGTGGCGCGGCGCCACGAGGGCGGCGCCTTCGCAATCGACGAGCGACACGGCGAGGCGAACGATCCGTTCGCCCAGCTCGATCGGCGTCAGCGCCGAAGAGCCCGGGGCGAGATCGAGCAGCGATTGGAGGACGTGTTCGCGTGCGAGCATGGACCTTCCGGTTGGGTCACGAATGGGCGAAAACCCCACTGAACATGGCAACGGCCATGCCACCGCGCGATTTGGCTCAGCGGCGCGGGGGGCCCCCCATCAGACGCACCGACAGGACCACGCTGCGGACCCCGAAACCGAGCAGTCCGAGCCACAGCACGAGGCGCATGGCAGACCCGTTCCAGCCTCTGACGACGAGGCCGGGAGTGACTTTCTCGAACGTCCACAACGCCCACAGCAGGACGCCGACGATGGCCAGCGACGTCGCGAGCTGGAGCGCCGTCCACGCCCGCCACTCGGCGGCCCGCCGACTCGCCGCGGTGGGCATTCTGCCCCCGGATTCGCGCGGGTCGCGTGCAGCCTGCAACGAGGGGTTCTCCACCGCCGGCGCCGCTCCAGGGTCCATGCGGCGCGCCTCCCACAGTCGCGATGCGCCCAGCAGGAAGCGCCGGCGGCGTTCGGTCGCGAAGCCGGCGGCCACGAGGTCCGCGTCGAACGACTCGCCCGGCCCGAAGTCGAGGATCGAGCGCGACAGGTACGCGTACGCGGATGGATCGGGCGACAGCCGCCCGAGCCGGGGCAGGACGTGCGCGAGGTAGAAGCGGTGGAACGGCGCGAGCGGCCCCGGTGACGGCGCCGTCGCCTCGAGCACGACGAGCGTGCCCCCGGGCTTCAGCACGCGCCGGATCTCGCGCAGCGCCTGGTCCCGCGGCCGGAGATTGCGGATGCCGAAGGCGACCGTGATGGCATCCAGCGACGCGTCGCGCAGCGGCAGGTGGAACCCGTCCGCGGCCACGAGCCGCGGCGCCCATCCCGTGCGCCCCTCCGACTCGCGCGCGACCTCGAGCATGCCGAGGCTGACATCGATCCCGATGACGAGCCGCCCCGGCCGGCGCAGTCCCGTGAGCGACGTGCCGCTGCCGGTGCACAGGTCGAGGACGACGCGCGCCCGCTCCGGCACGGCGTCCGCGAGGCACTCGCGCCAGTGATCGTCCTGGCCCAGCGTCATGATGCGGTTGAGCAGGTCGTAGCGGCCGGAGACGTCGTCGAACATCTCCGCCATTTCGCGCGACGCGTGCGGCTTGAAGCGGTCGTCGGTTTCGGGTCGCGGGGCGGACGTCATCACGGCGGACTCGGAGGGAGGCAGTGGTGCGCCCGACAGGAATCGAACCTGTAACCTTTAGCTCCGGAGGCTAACGCTCTATCCAATTGAGCTACGGGCGCAGCGGGGACCGTTTATAGCATACGCGGCCGGGTGCGTCACTGCCGCCCGAGCACGCGCAGGACCTCGCTCACGTCCTTGTCGCCGCGGCCGGAGAGGTTGACGACGACGCGTGCCTTCGGGCCGAGGTTCCGTCCCTCCCGCAGCACCCACGCGAGCGCGTGGGCGGATTCGAGCGCGGGCAGGATGCCCTCGAGGCGCGCCAGCGACTGGAACCCCTCGAGCGCCTCGTCGTCGGTGGCGCTCGAGTATTCCGCGAGGCCCTGGTCGGCGAGCCACGCGTGTTCGGGGCCGAGGGCGGGATAGTCGAGGCCAGCCGACACCGAGTGCGTCTCGCGGATGTTTCCATGCTCGTCCTGCAGGACGAGTGTTCGGGTGCCGTGGAGCACGCCGGTGCTGTGCTCGGGGATGCGCGCCGCGTGGCGGCCGGACGCGAGCCCGAGCCCGGCGGCCTCGACACCGACCTTGCGCACGCCCGCGTCGCCGAGGAACGCGTGGAACAATCCGATGGCGTTGCTGCCGCCGCCGACGCAGGCGACGAGCACGTCCGGCAGGCCGCCCGCATGAGCCGCGAACTGGGCGCGCGCCTCCTCCCCGATCACGCGATGGAAGTCGCGGACCATCGTCGGGAACGGATGCGGACCGAGCACCGAGCCGAGCACGTAGTGGGTGTCGCGGACGCGCGTCACCCAGTCGCGCAGCGCCTCGTTGATGGCGTCCTTCAGCGTGCGCGATCCCGCGTCGACGCCGCGCACCTCGGCGCCGAGCAGCCGCATACGCTCGACGTTCAGGTGCTGGCGACGCATGTCCTCCTCGCCCATGTACACGACGCACTCGAGCCCCATCCGCGCCGCGGCGGCGGCGGTGGCGACGCCGTGCTGCCCCGCGCCGGTCTCGGCGATCACGCGCGGCTTCCCCATCCGCCGGGCGAGCAGGCACTGGCCGAGCGTGTTGTTGATCTTGTGGGCACCCGTGTGGAGGAGATCCTCGCGCTTGAGGAACACGCGGCAGCCGGCGGCCTCGCCGAGCCGGAATGCCTCGATCAGCGGCGTCGGGCGGCCGGCGAACTCGCGGAGGCCCAGGTCCAGCTCGGCGCGGAACGACGCGTCGGCGCGGGCGTCGTCATAGGCGTGCTCCAGTTCGTCGAGCGCCGCGATGAGCGTCTCGGGCACGTAGCGGCCGCCGTAGGGGCCGAAGTGGCCGTGGGAGCCTCCGGGCGAGCTCCCGGGCGAGCCTCCGGGCGCGTCAGGAGGAGGCGAGGCGTTCATCGCAGGCACGCACGGCGGCGATGAAGCTCCGCACGCGGTCGGGGTCCTTGATGCCCGGCGCGGACTCGAGCCGGGACGACGCGTCGACGCCGAACGGCCGCACGAACCCGACCGCCTTTGCGACGTTGCCCGCGTCGAGGCCGCCGGCGAGCACGACCGGGCGCGTCGCCGCGACCACGCGCGCCGTCTCCCACGGAAACGTCCGCCCGGTGCCGCCGGCCAGCTCGGGATCGGCCGTGTCGAGCAGCGGCGTGAAGCGGTCGGGCGGCAGCGGATCGGCGAGCGAGCCGTCCGGTGTCACCGAGATCGCGAGCGTCATCGGCAGCGGAAAGTCGATCGGCCACGCGTTCGGATCGATCCGGTGGAGCTGGACGCGCGCGGCCCCGGCGCGATGGGCGAGCGCCAGCGCCTCGTCCGGCGTCGGCGACACCATCACCGCGACGATCGGCGCGCCGTCGAGGGCCGCCGCGAGCATCGTGGCACGGGTCTCGTCGAGCAACCGCGGGCTCTCCCCCTTCATGATGAAGCCGATCCAGTCCGCTCCGGCGTCCAGGGCCACGCGCGCGTCCTCGACGCGCGTGATGCCGCAGATCTTGACGCGGGTGCGCTCGGCGGGTCTCATCCCCGCGCCGCCTCGACCAGGCGGGCGAGCGTGCCGGCCGGCGAGGGGCTGGACATGAACACCTCGCCCATCAGCACGGCGTCGCAGCGCGTGCCGCGCAGGGCATGGAGATCCTCCGGGCGCGAGAGCCCGCTCTCCGCGATGGCGGTGACGAGCGGCGGCACGAGCGGCAGCAGCCGCAGCGACGTGCCGAGGTCGACCTCGAACGTGCGCAGGTCGCGGTTGTTGATGCCGACGACATTGGCGCCCGCCGTGACCGCTTTGCGCAGTTCGTCCTCGTCGTGGACCTCGACCAGCGCGTCGAGCCCGAGCAGCAGCGCCTCGGTGACGAGCTTCTGGAGCTGGACGTCGGAGTGCATCGCCGCGATGAGCAATACGGCGTCGGCGCCGCGCACGGCGGCGTCGAGCAACTGGTAGCCGTCGACCACGAAGTCCTTGAGCAGCAGCGGCAGGCTCGTCACGGCGCGGATCGCGTTCATCCACTCGAGCTCGCCGCGGAAGTGGTCCGGCTCGGTGACGACCGAGATCGCCGCGGCGCCCCCCGCCTCGTAGAGCCTGGCGGTCGCGACCGCATCGAGATCGGCGTTGAGCAGGCCGCGCGACGGCGAGGCGCGCTTGACCTCGCAGACGAGCCGGATCGGGCCGCCCGGACCGCCCCGGCGCAACGCGCGCTCGAACCGCCCTCCCGGTCGCACGGTCCCGAGCCGCGCGCGCAGCATGTAGCCCGGTTCGCGCAACTTCATCGCCTCGATCCGCCGTCGGCGGTCGTCGGCGATGCGTTCGAGGATGTCGGCGGCGGGCGTCGTCATCGTTCGCTCCGCACGACGAGCGTGCCGACGATCATGTCGTGGAGCGTCTGCTTGCGCTCGGTGAAGGCGCCGATGATGTAGCCGACCAGCAGCGTGAGTGAAGACAGCCACGCGGCGAAATATCGCCCGAGCGCGCGGCTGGCGGAGATCCGGCGGCCGAGCAGATCCGTGACGCGGATTCCGAGCACCATCTGGCCGATCGTCGCCTGCTTGATGCTGCTGTGCATGAGCGCGAAGTACAGCGCCTCGGCGACGGTCTTCACGCCGATGAAGGCGAGCGAGCCCATGAACAACGGGACCAGCCGGTCGAGGTTCATGTCGCCGCGCTCGAAGTCGCCCCAGCCGCCCCACCCGCCCCATGCGCCGAGCCGGAGCCCGAGGCGCAGCGGCATGAGCACGAACGACAGCAGCAGCCCGTCGATGCAGACCGCCCAGAAGCGCCGCCAGAAGCCGGCGTAACGAAGGACTGCCGCCGGCGGAGCGGCCGCGTACGGCGCATGCGGTGTCGGAGCGGCGGGAACCATGGGCGGCACGGCTTCACCGCTGTAGCCCGGCGACGCGTGCGCCTGTGCTGGTGCGTCGTCCGAGCCGGCGGGCGGTGCGTACCGCGATGCCGCGGCGGTGCCCATCGCCCAGGCGGGCGTCGGCGACGCCTCGCCCATCGGATCCGGCGTCGCCGGCACGTGTGGCGGCGGTGCCGCGACGGGGGCGCCGCAGTTCACACAGAATCGCGCGTCCGTCGCGAGCGGCGCGCCGCATCGGGCGCAGTACATGAAGCGCTCTCCTTCCCGATCGCGCGCGGAGCGCGGATCGTCAGCCGCGGAACGCGGCCAGTTCCCGCAGCTTGGACGCCGCCTTCCCCGAGTCGATCGCGTCCGCGGCCCGCCGCACGCCTTCCTCGAGGCCCGGCTCGGCGCCGGCGACGACCAGTGCCGCCGCCGTGTTCAGCACCACGATGTCGCGCGGCGCGCCCTTCTCGCCGCCCAGGATGCCGCGAATGATGGCCGCGTTCACGGCCGCGTCGCCACCGGCCAGGGCGCCGCGGCCGGCGGGCTCGAGGCCCAGCTTCGCCGGGTCCACCTCGAACTCGCGGATCTCGCCGCCGTTCAGCTCGGCGACGTGCGAGGGCCCGGTGAGCGTCAGCTCGTCCAGGCCGTCGCGGCCGTGCACCACCCACGCCCGCTCGCTGCCCAGCTCCTTCAGCACCTCGGCCACCGGGCGCACGATCGCGTCGGCGTAGACGCCGAGCAGCTGGCGCGACGCGCCCGCCGGATTGGCGAGTGGGCCCAGCACGTTGAACACGGTGCGCACGCCGATCTCGCGCCGCGGTCCGGACGCATGCCGCAGCGCCGTGTGGTAGTGCGGCGCGAACAGGAACGTGATGCCGAGCAGGTCGAGCGAGCGCGCGGCGCTCCCCGGCGTGAGATCGATGCGCACGCCGAGCGACTCCAGCACGTCGGCGCTGCCGGTGCGGCTCGACACCGCGCGGTTGCCGTGCTTGGCGACCGCCACGCCGCACGACGCGACGACGAGCGCCACGCTCGTCGAGATGTTGAACGTGCCGGCGTTGTCGCCGCCGGTGCCGCAGGTGTCGAGCAGCGGCTGGCGGCGGGTGACGATGGGCGCCACGCGATTCCTCAGCGCCTGGGCCATCCCCGCGATCTCGCGCGGTGTTTCGCCCTTCATGCGCAGCGCGACCGCGAGTGCCGCGATCTGCGCCGGCGTCGCCTCGCCCGACAGCACCTGCTCCATGCTGGCGTGCGCCAGGTCGTACGTCAGGTCGTCGCCCTGGACGGCGTGGGCGATGGCGGTCTGGATCACGAGGCGACACTCCTCTGCTGGCGGCACAACGTCAGGAAGTTCTCGATCAGCTGGAGTCCCGGCCGCGTGAGCACGGACTCCGGATGAAACTGGACGCCCCAGGTGTCGTGGTCGCGATGCTTGAGTCCCATGATCTCGTTCTCGGGCGTCCACGCGACGATTTCGAGCACCTCCGGCAGGGTCGCGCGGTCGACGATCAGCGAGTGGTAGCGCGTCGCCTCGAACGGGTTGTCGAGCCCGGCGAACAGCCCGCGGCCCTTGTGCAGGATCGGGCTCGTCTTGCCGTGCATCAGCCGCGGCGCGCGCACGACCTGGCCGCCGTACACCTCGCCCAGCGCCTGGTGGCCAAGGCAGACGCCCAGCACCGGCACGCGCCCGCCGAAGCGGCGGATCACGTCCTCGGAGATGCCGGCGTCGCGCGGCTCGCCGGGGCCCGGCGAGATGACGATGCCTTCGGGCGCCTTGGCGTCCAGCGCGTCGACGGTCACGGCGTCGTTCCGCACGACGTCGGGCACAGCACCGAGCGTGCCGAGGTACTGGACCAGGTTGTAGGTGAACGAATCGTAGTTGTCGATGACGACGATCATGCCAGCCCCTGCTCGGCCCGGCGGACGGCCAGCCACAGTGCGCGTCCCTTGTTCAGCGTCTCCTCCCACTCCCCCTCGGGATCCGAGTCGGCCACGATCCCGGCGCCGACGCCCCAGAACGCCTGCCCGTCCCGGTAGACGAGCGTGCGGATGGCGATGCAGAGATCGAGGTTCCCATGATAGTCGAAGTGTCCAACGGCGCCGGCATACACGCCGCGGCGCACGCCCTCGAGATCGTCGATGATCTCCATCGCGCGCACCTTGGGGGCGCCCGTCACCGTGCCGGCCGGAAAGCACGCCCGCACGATGTCGAGCGGCTTGAGCCCGGGCTTGAGCCGCCCGCGCACGTTGGAGACGAGGTGCATGACCTGCGAGTAGCGCTCGACCACCATATACTCCGTGGTCTCGACGGTGCCGAACTCCGACACACGCCCGATGTCGTTGCGCCCCAGGTCCACGAGCATCACGTGCTCGG
>JANLWK010000027.1:0-9327 GCA_031364505.1 Candidatus Eiseniibacteriota bacterium
TTCCTGCCCGTCGGCACCGGCACCGAAGGCGCCGCCTCCCAGGACCGTGGCACGATCTTCGAGCCCGACGCCGAGACCCTGTTCGCCGAGCTGTTGCCGCGCTACGCGACGGCCAAGCTGTACGCGGCCATGGCCGACGCGCTGGCGTCCGAACACTCGGCGCGCATGGTCGCCATGGGCTCCGCGCGCAAGAACGCGGGCGAGCTCGTCGACAGCCTGACCCTGACGCGCAACCGCATCCGCCAGGCCGCCATCACCCGCGAAATCGCGGAGCTGGTGGGCGGCGCCGAAGCCTTGAAGTAGATCGACCCGCCGCGGTCCGCGCTGACCACGCCGTGCGTGGTGTGCGGGCCGAATGACGATACGAAGGAGCCTCTGATGAGCGTTGGGAAAGTGGTTCAGGTCATCGGTCCGACGGTGGACGTCGCCTTCGAGCCGAAGCAGCTGCCGAAGATCTACAACGCGATCCTGATCGAGGACAAGGCGCGCGACATCAAGCTGACGGTCGAGGTCGCCCTGCACGTCGGCGACAACGTCGTCCGCTGCATCGCCATGGACTCGACCGACGGTCTCGTGCGCGGCATGGCCGCGACCGACACGGGCGCTCCGATCTCGGTGCCCGTCGGCGAGGAATGCCTCGGGCGGATCTTCAACCTCGTCGGCGACACGATCGACGGCAAGGGACCGGTCAAGACCGCGAAGAAGATGCCGATCCACCGCGCCTCGCCGGCTTTCGACGAGCAGGAGACCGAGAAGCAGCTGTTCGAGACCGGCATCAAGGTCGTCGACCTGCTCGCGCCCTACCAGCGCGGCGGCAAGGTCGGGCTCTTCGGCGGCGCCGGCGTCGGCAAGACGGTGCTCATCCAGGAGCTGATCCGGAACATCGCCACGCAGCACGGCGGCTTCTCGGTGTTCGCCGGCGTCGGCGAGCGCACGCGCGAAGGCAACGACCTCTATCGTGAAATGACGGAATCAGGCGTCATCGCGAAGACCGTGATGGTGTTCGGCCAGATGAACGAGCCGCCGGGCGCGCGCCTGCGCGTCGGCCTCACGGGCGTGACGATGGCCGAGTACTTCCGCGACGAGCAGGGCAAGGACGTGCTGTTCTTCGTCGACAACATCTTCCGCTTCACCCAGGCCGGCTCCGAAGTGTCGGCGCTCCTCGGCCGCATGCCGAGCGCCGTGGGTTACCAGCCCACGCTCGCCACCGAGATGGGCGCGCTCCAGGAGCGCATCACGACGACGAAGAAGGGCTCGATCACCTCGGTGCAGGCGATCTACGTGCCGGCTGACGACTTGTCGGATCCCGCGCCGGCCACGGCGTTCTCGCATCTCGACGCCACGACCGTGCTCGAGCGCTCGATCGCCGAGCTGGGCATCTATCCCGCCGTCGACCCGCTCGCCTCGACGAGCCGCATCCTCGACCCGCAGATCGTGGGCGACGAGCACTACGCCGTCGCGCGCACGGTGCAGCGAATCCTGCAGCGCTACAAGGATCTCCAGGACATCATCGCGATCCTCGGCATGGACGAGCTGTCGGAAGACGACAAGATCACCGTGTCGCGCGCGCGCAAGATCCAGCGCTTCCTGTCGCAGCCGTTCTTCGTCGCCGAGGCGTTCACCGGCACGCCGGGCAAGTACGTGAAGCTCGAGGACACGATCAAGGGCTTCAAGATGATCGTGAACGGCGAGCTGGACGAGCTGCCCGAGCAGGCGTTCTACATGCGCGGCGGCATCGACGAGGCGCAGGCCGCGGCCGAGAAGATGGCGGCGACCGTCTAGCATGCCGGCCACCTTCAGCCTCTCCGTGCTGACGCCCGAACGTTCGGTGTTCGAGGGCGTCGTCGAGTACGTCCAGGTGCCCGGCACCGAGGGCTACCTCGGCGTCCTCGCGAACCACGCGGCCCTCGTGACGAGCATGAAGCCCGGCACGCTCACCGTCCGCCGCGACGGCGGCGAAGTCTCGACGTTCGGCGTCACCGGCGGATTTTTCGAGGTGAGCCACAACCAGGCGACGGTGCTCGCGGACGCGGTCAACGAAGTTGCTAAAGCATAGCCGGACTGTCAGATAGCTAACACGTGCCCGCTTGGCTTGAAGACGAGCTAAGCGGGCTTATTCGTTAATTACGTTAATTACTATTTTCTTGTAATTAGGCAAATATAGGAATAACTTGCTTCAAATGGACCCGGTACGAAATCCCTTTGCCCCTGGCGCCGGCACTCGTCCTCCGGAGCTCGCCGGCCGAGACGAACTTCTTGAGCAAGTCCGAATCGCAATTCATCGGATTCGATTGGGACGCCCCTCGAAGAGCATCTTGATGGTGGGCCTTCGCGGCGTGGGCAAGACAGTCCTCCTCGATAGGATGTGCGAGGACGCACGCAGTGCAGACATCCAAGTAGTGCGGTTGGAAGCGCCAGAAGGCAGATCGCTCCCCGCGCTCTTGGCGCCGCAGGTCCGGCTCGTGCTCTTGAAATTGAGCCGGAAGGAACAGGCTGGACAACTCGCTGAGCGGGGACTGCGAGCACTGGCCGGTTTCGCCAAGAGTCTCAAGGTCAAGTACAAGGACATCGAGGTCGGGCTTGACCGCAAGCCCGAGGCTGGGCTTGCGGACAATGGCGACCTTGAGCAGGACCTTCCCGCGCTGCTCGAAGCAGTGGGGGAGGCAGCGCGGGCCGCCGGGACGGCTGTCGTCCTTTTCGTGGACGAACTTCAGTATGTTCCCGAGGAACAGCTTGCCGTTCTAATCGCCGCGCTTCACCTTTGCGCTCAACGCCAGCTTCCGCTCACGATGGTGGGTGCGGGTCTGCCGCAGTTGCGCGGGCAAACCGGGAAGGCCAAGTCGTACGCTGAGCGGCTATTCGATTTTCCGGAGGTCGGTCCGCTGAGCGAGTCGGCCGCCCGTCAGGCCATCGAGAAACCCATCCTCAACGAGGGTGCGGAGATTGAGGGGCCCGCAATCGCCCAAATCATCTCCAAGACTCATGGCTACCCGTACTTTCTTCAAGAGTGGGGCAAGCACGCTTGGGAAGCGGCCAAAGCATCGCCCATTACGAGGGGTGACGTCACCGTCGCGTCGAATACGGCCCTTGCCGCGCTCGACGCGAGCTTCTTTCACGTTCGATTCGACCGCCTCACACCACTAGAAAAGCGGTACCTGAGAGCAATGGCAGACCTGGGGCCAGGGCCGCATCGGTCTGGAGACATCGCTGAACGGCTGGAACGCAACGTCACGTCACTGGGGCCTACGAGAAACAAGCTCATCGCCAAGGGGATGATCTGGAGTCCCGCCCATGGGGATACGGCGTTCACCGTGCCCCTATTCGACCAATACCTAAAGCGCATCATGCCCGGGAGTGACTGGCGCGAGTGACCCATCGTCGAGACCCCCGATAACCATCACCGACTATCACGCCAAATACCTGGCCCACGATCTGACGCTCCGGCATCCGCGACGGTGGCGCGGGCCTGGCCGAGGACAATGAGGCATTCGAGGAGCACGATCGTCCCCCTGCGCCGACTTTCGCCTACCCTTCGCAGGATCTATTACAAGATGGGTATCGAGCACCCGGAGTACGTCCCCGACTTCGTCGCGGAAGTGGACGACGCAGTCATGATGCTCGAGGTGAAGGCGCGCAATGAACTCGACGATCCGACCGTGCTCGCCAAGCGTGACGCCGCGGAGCAATGGTGTCGGCACGCCACGGAATATTCGGTGAAGCATGGCGGGAAGGCGTAGGCGCGACGCGGCGCGGGTCGAGCCGGGAGGTGGGCAGTGCCCAAGTTGCCGAAGACACCTGAGCAGCTTCGGGACACGCTCTTCAAGCTGTTCCCTCCTTTCCAGAAGCACTGCGCGTCTGACGTCGAGCCGGCCGATGGCGCGGCATTGACCCACCACTCCATCCTCCAGGACTTCACGGTGTTCTTCGGGGCGGAGATCGAGGGGTTCTCCACCGACCAGCTCCGATCACTGGGGACCCTGGTCAGCGCGGCGGTGGAGGAACCGGGGCCGCTCGAGAACGCATTCGGGACGTGCTTCCTCGAGCATCTACATCAGGTGCACGCGCTGAGGAGATTCAGGCCCTTCCTGTCGAAAGTGGCACGGCAGAAGACGCACGCCTGACCGTCGTGGTCGAGCAGGGGACG
Organism: Candidatus Eiseniibacteriota bacterium; assembly: GCA_031364505.1. Taxonomy (GTDB): domain Bacteria; phylum Eisenbacteria; class RBG-16-71-46; order RBG-16-71-46; family RBG-16-71-46; genus JANLWK01. The sequence continues at coordinate 4,145 of JANLWK010000027.1, forward strand.
GGGCATCACCGCCCCTCGATCTGTCGCAGCAGGGTCGCCGACTGCCGGTCGCGCGGGTCGAGCCGCAGCGCCTCGTGCAGGTCCTTGATGGCGCCGGCCTTGTCGCCCATCGAGCCGCGGGCAACGGCGCGGTTGAAGTAGTAGCTGGCGTGATTGGGTTCCATGGCGATCGCGCGGTCGAACATCCCCATCGCGCGGCCGGGGTTGCCCTTCGTGCCGAGTGCCACACCGAGCGCCTCGATCGCGCGGGGCTGGCGCGGATCGATGCGCAGCGACGTCTCGAGGTCACCGATGGCGGCGTCCAGGCGGCCTTGCTTGGCGTACCAGTTGCCACGGAGCCAGTAGGGCTGGGATGCACCCGGGTAGCGCGCGATGACCGGCGTCCACAGCGACTGCGTATCGTGCCAGAACGCGATCTGCGCGTGGGTGAGCACGGCGCAGGCGATGCCGGCCGCCGTCGCGAGCGCGAGTGTCATCGCGCGCGTCGCGCCGCCACGCCGCGCGAGCGCCTCCGCGCCGATGCCGAGCATGAAGAACGGCCCGATCGACGACAGGTACGCGTAGCGGTCGGCCATGATGACCTGGCCCACGGGCAGACCCTGCAGCACGAGCGCGACGGCGAGCGTGTAGAACATGACTCCGAAGAAGATGGCTGGACGTCGGCGGCGCAGGATGAGTGCGGTGGTCACGATGACGATGGCGCAGGCGACGGAGCCGATGAACATCGGCGCCAACGGGCCGTTCATATCGGCGACGGAAGGATACGGATAGAACGCGGACAGGTGGATCGGCAGCGCGAGCTTGAACAGGTAGGCGCAGAAGCCGAAGGCGACGATCTCGACGTGCATGAGCGGCGTGATGTGGCCCGCGAGGCCCACGGCGGACGCGGGCTCGATGCGTGTGAGCAGGCCGCCGAGCGAGCCGCCGGCCTGCACGTCGAGCGCGATGGCGCCGAACAGCACCGACGTCGCGAAAAACGCCGCCCACCACGCGAGCGGGATGCGGCGCGCGGTGGCGCGGAACCCCTTGCTCCCGGCTCCGCGCCAGTCCGCCAGCAGCAGCAGCGCGAGCGGGAACACGACCGCCATCGCCTTGGCGAGGCACGCGAGGACGAACAGCGCGTACGTCGTGACGAGCCAGCGGCGCGAGGCGCCGTCGAAGACGCGCAATCCGGCACAGCACGCCGCCAGGAACAGCGTGACGTAGAGCACGTCCTTCCGCTCGGCGACCCACGCGACGGACTCCACGTGCATCGGATGCAGTCCGAACAGCAGTGCCGCGACTGCCGGGGCGATCCAGGAACGCCCCATGAGCAGCGCGCGAACGAATGCGAACACGAGCACGGTGGCCGCGACATGCAGCGCCACGTTCGTCGCGATGAACGCGCTGGCCGAGCTCACGCCCGACACGGCGGCGTTCATCCACAGCGTGAGCATCGTGAGCGGGTGAAAATTGTTGGACACCACGGCCCGAAGCAGCTGGCCCATGTGCGCGAGCGTCGGCGAGAGGATCAGCGGATTCGCGGTGACGTAGGACGGGTCGTCCCAGTCGACGAAGTCGTTCGTGAGCGCCCGCGCGTACACGACCGCCGTGACGAGCGCGATCGCCGGCGCCGCGAACCACGTCCAGCGCGCCGCGCTGGCGGCCGTGCCGCCGCCGGCGGGCGCGCGCACGCGCCCCCCGGCGACCCCGGCTCCGGCGCCTCGTACAACTCGGCGAGCGGCTACTTCGCCCCCTTGGGCAGTGGCGGCACCGACTGGAGGTAGAGCCACAGCGCCTTCAACTCGGTGTCCGTCATCTTGCGGAACGCCTCCCACGGCATCTGCTTTTTGATGTCGCTGCCGTCGGGGCGCTTGCCCTCACGCATCGCGCGGATGAAGTCGGCCTCGCTCCAGCTCTTGAGGCCGGTCTCGTCAAGCGTGATGTTCGCGACGATTGGCATGTTCGGGTCGCCCTGCATCTTGCCGCCCGACAGCTTGGGATTGTGGCATCCCTCGCACGCGGGAACGATGTGCCGGCCGAATTCCAGCGTCACCGCCGTCGACGGCGGCTCCACGGCATGCGCGGCCTGGTGATCGATCGTCTGGGCGGGCAGCATGGTGGGATCGGTCGCGGTGAGGAACGCGAACACGGGTCCGAGCCGCACGGGCTTGATCAGTCGATCCACGGGTTTCTGCGTCTTGAGATACGCGATCACGTCGGACAACTCGTGATCGGTCACTCCCTTGAATTCGTTGCACGGCATCGAGGACGACATGCCGGTGTGCCGGATGCCGTGGCGGACGGCGAGGTCCCAGTCGTGCGGACCGAACCCATTTGTGATGCTGCCCTGGCCGGCGGTCAGGTTCGGCGCCGCCCAGTAACCGACGGGCGGCACGTCGATGACGACGCTGCCACCGAAGTCCTCGCCGTGGCAGCCGTTGCATGCCAGCCGGCTGTGCACGAGGTGATGGCCGTTCTTCACGGCGCGCTCCATGGCCGCGGCCTCGAGGTCGACACCCGCGAGCGGGTCCTTGGCGGGCGCGCCGGCGGCGATGCGCTCGGCGGCGAGCTCGGCCAGCCCCAGGGAGTCGAGCGGGAACGGAACGGGGAACGTGGCGTCGTGCGCCGTCCACATCTTCGTGTACTTGGCGTTCGCCGTGTAGAACGCCCACGCCAGCGCGGCGCCCGCGATCAGCAGTACGACGAGGAACAGGCCGCCCAGGAACTTGAGAATCTTCATGACCGCACGGCCTCCGGTTCAGGGACAATCGAGCCGCGCGTCATCCGCGGCCGGCGCCAAAATGCCAGAGTGGCGCGGGGCACGGCAAGGGCGGGCATCGTGCGGGGTGAACGGTGGCCGACCAGGCGCGGGGCCGCGCCACAGCCGGCGACTACGTGCGCCCGACGAGCCGCCAGAAGCGCGCTTCGTCGAGCAGCGTGATCTTGTGGCCCTTCTCGCGCAGGCGCTTGATCTCCATGAGCTTCAGGCCGCCCTCCTTGCCGGCGGCCTGCAGCACGTTCGGGCGGCCGCGGACGACGACTGTCGTCTTCGCCGAGGGCGAGCCATGGACGACGGCGCCGGCGCGCTTCGCGGCGCGCGCGGCGTCCTTGCGCGGGCGCGCGAGAATGCCGGTGAACGCGAGGTGCACGCCCTTGAGCGAGCGCGGCGCCCCCGTGCGGAGCTTTTCGGGCGGCCGGCGCAGCGCCGCGATCAGCTCGTCGGCGCTCTCGTAGCGCTTGCGCCGCTCGCCGAGGCAGCGGTGCACGATCTCCTTCAGGTGATCGCTGCAGTCCAGCCGGCGGATCTCCTTCGTGCCGATGCGCACGCGCGCGTCGCCCTTCACGAGCATGCCGAGCAGCTGGCCGACCTGGTAGACGTCGTCGCGCGCCTGCCACTTGGGCACGGCGCCGTCCAGGATGTCGCTCGGCGCCGTGAGCGAGTTCATCGTGCGCGCCGTGATGCCGCGGCCGTCGCTCTGCTGGCGCACGATGCCGAAGTCGCCGAGCTTGAGTGCCGGTCCCTCGCACACGAACACATTCATCGGCGTGAGATCGCGATGCAGCAGCTGGCCACGGTGGAGTTTGCCGAGCACCTGGAGAATGCCGGCGATCTCGCGGCGCACGCGCGTCTCGGGCCAGCCTTTCGGCGAGCGGTGCAGGTACGCGCGCAGGTCGCCGTGACGCGCGTACTCGAGCGCCAGGCAGTAGTGCGCGCGGCCGCCCGGAGCAGGCAGCGGGAACGCGTCGAACACACGCACCGCGCGCGGATGGCCGTCGAGCAAAAGGCCGAAGTACGCCTCGCGCAACCAGCCGTCGATGTGCGGGCTGATCTTGATGCAGACCGTCTTGTCGACGGTGGACGAGCGCCCGAGCCGTTCGGCCAGGTAGGCCTGGCCGAAGCCGCCCTCGCCGAGGAAGCGTTCGACCACGTACTCGAGCCCGCTCTCGGGGCTGCGCACGCGGCTGCCGCGCGACAGCAGCCGCCGCGCGTCCGCGCCCGCGGCGGGCCCCATGGTCCGCGTCGTCGCCTGGGTGGTGTGCTTCAACGCTCGCCTACGCCCGCCCGGGCCAGCCCGCGCGCGTGAACTTGCCGTTGCGGCTGATCACGACGCCGTCGGCCTCGATCGTGCCGCCCTTCCGGAGGTCGCACACCATGTCCCAGTGGAGGCCGCTCTCGTTCTTGCCGCCGCTCTCGCGGATCGAGGCGCCCACCGCGGCGTGGAACGTACCGCCGATCTTCTCGTCGAACAGCGTGTTCTTCATATAGCGCTGGATCCGGTAATTCGTGCCGATCGCGATCTCGCCGAGCACGCGCGCGCCGGGATCCTGGTCGAGCATCTTGATCAGGAAGTCCTCGTTCTTGGTCGCCGAGGCGTCGATGACCTTGCCCCCCTTGAACTGGAGCCGGATGCCGCCCACCTCGCGGCCGCCGTGCACGGCGGGGAAGCTGTAGTGGACGACGCCCTCGGTCGCGTTCTCGATCGGGCCGGTGAACACCTCGCCGTCGGGGAAGTTCGCGCGGCCGTCGCAGTTGATCCACTTGCGACCCTTGACCGCGACCTTGAGGTCGGTCCCCTGCGGCGTGCGGAACCGCACCTCACGGACCTTGTTCATGTAGCGCACCACGCGCTCCTGCTTCGCCGACACCGCCTTCCACGCGGCGGCGGGGTTCTTCGTGTTCAGCAGGCCGGCGTCGAACACGAAGTCTTCGTAGTCGCGCAGCGACATCTCGGCGTCCTGTGCCGCGGAGGCGGTCGGGTACTGGGTGCCGACCCAGCGCAGGTTGCCCTTCTTGCCGTCGGGGATCGCCGACCGGCTCATAAACGTCGAGAACCACGTGCGGCGCGCGGCGGAGGCGCGTGCCTGCTTCGCGGGATCGGCGTTCGACAGGAACTTCGTGTTCCAGCTGCCCGAGATCGCGATCAGGCGGTCGACCGTCTCGATCTCGTACTGGTTGACCGGATTCGCGAAGTCGAGCTGATCGTTCTTCGCGAGACCGAGGAACGCCTCGGTGCATTCGTCACTCGTCATCGTGACGTACGGGTTGCCGCCGGCGCGGACGACCGCCTTGAACACCTCGACGATCAGCGGCTCGGTGGCCGAGGAGCCGATGATCTTCACGAGATCGCCCTTGCGGACGCGGACGGAGTAGTTGACGAGCACCTGGGCGAGACGGCCGAGTCGGGGATCGGGCATGGTCG
>JANLWK010000033.1:0-5090 GCA_031364505.1 Candidatus Eiseniibacteriota bacterium
CTGCGTGTTATCGGCCGTGGGAGCCGGGCGTCTGCAGCCGCGCTCGGGGTCCCATGAGAGCTGCGGCGCGAGACCCCGGAGTAGTCGAGCAGGAAGGCCAGGGGCACGTCTCGAAGCTCCGAACATAGGTCGGCCCCCACAACGGTGTCAACGCTCGCGGACGCGCGCCGAAATGGGGCTCGAATCATGCAGAACACCACGGCGCGCGATGCAGATTTCAAGGCTCGGCGGCGGGCCCGGCCCCGGTTTCGGCGGCCGCGCATCAACCCTGGTTCCGCCGACCCCGTCGTGAACGTCAGCCGTTTCAGCGCGAGGCCCGCAATCGCGCATTCCGCATGCCACGACTCACGTTGCGGGGCATGGATCCTGCTCAACGCCCGGCGGCTCGGCTGGGCCGTCGCCCTCGGACGGGGCGACGTCGGTGGATCGAAGAACCCTCGCTGCACGGTTCGATTCCGCCCCTGCGACACCTGCGTAGGACATCCATGACATCGGTTCGGCGCGGGGGTTCACGCGTCGCTTCCGAAAGGGAGGGAACGATGGCGTTCTCGCATCTCCGAGCGCTCACGATTTCGATCGCGCTGCTCGCCGTCGCCTCGGCGGCCGCGGCGCAGACCACGCCAACGAGCATCCAGCTCAGCTGGACGGCGCCAGGCGACGACGGCACCCAGGGCACCGCCAGCCAGTACGACCTTCGCTACTCCACCTCCACGATCACCGCCGCGAACTTCGCCAATGCGGCCCGCTTCAACGGCACGCCGACCCCCTCGGCGTCGGGCACCACGCAGACCGCCACGGTCACCGGCCTCAATCCATCGACGACGTACTTTTTCGCGATCAAGAGCGCCGACGACATGGACAACTGGTCGGCGATGTCGAACGTCGTGACCAAGGCCACGCCGGCAGCACCCGACCTCTCGCCACCGGGCGCGCTCGCGATCAGCGTCAGCGTCGTCGGCGACACGAACGTCACGCTCGGCTGGACCTCCTCGGGTGACGACGGCACCACCGGAACGGCGACGAGCTACGACATCCGCCGGTCGGCGAACCCGATCACCGATGCGAACTGGAGCTCGGCGACGACGGTGTCGGGCGAGCCAGCTCCGGCCGCCTCCGGTACGGCGCAGACCTACGTGGTCAGGGGCCTCACGCGCGAGACGACCTACTACTTCGCGATGAAGGCCGCTGACGAGGCCGGCAACGTCTCGGCGCTGTCGAACGTGCCGAGCGCCACGACCAACGACACGATGGCGCCGTCGACGATCTCGAATCTCTCCGCCAACTTCTTCTGGATGGCCTGGCACTCCGCGAGTGCCGTGCGTCCGCGCGGGACCGAGGCACATTGAGCGTGTGGCGCAGCGGGAGACACCGTTCGCGTCGCACGGGGTTCCTGGGGCTCGGGTGGGGACGATCGTCCCGCGCCCGGCGCCCCGCGCGCTATTCGCGACCCGCAGGGCGCGGGCACCGGCTGTGGCTCGCCGCGCTGTTCCTGCTCGGACTGCTGATGCTGGCGCCCGCGCTCGCCTCGGCCCAGACCGCCCAGTCCGCCGACACCTGCGTCGTGAGCTGGTCCTCGCCGGGTGACGACGGCTCGAAGGGCACGGCGAGCGTCTACGACCTGCGCATGTCCGAGAACCCGATCACCGCGGGCAACTTCAGCCAGGCGACGCCGGTCGACGGCATGCCGGCGCCCCGCCCGAGCGGCACGCGCCAGAAGGTCACCGTCCGCGGACTGACGCCCGGTCACGACTACTACTTCGCGCTGCGCACCGCCGACAACATGGGCAACTGGTCGGGCATCTCGAACGTCCCCCATTGGAACGGATCGGTCGACGCCGCGCCCCCGTTGCCACCGCGCGGCGTGCACGCGCTGCGCCAGAGCGATGGCGTGCACGTCGATTGGGACGCCAACACCGAGGCCGACCTCGCGGGCTACAACCTGTATCGCAGCGTCGACGGGGGGGCGTCGTCGAAGGTGAACGAGAGCCTGCTCACCGGCACGACGTTCATCGACACCGGGGTGCCCGAGACCGCGCAGCAGCTCGCCTACGCGATCACGGCGGTCGACGCGCAGGGCAACGAGAGCGCGATCGCGCAGGCGCCGCAGATCGGCTCCATCGCGACCGCGTGGAAGCTGATGCCCGGTTATCCGAATCCGAGCCGGCTCTCCGAATCCGTGCGCATCCCGCTGCAGGTGCCGGCGAGCGCCACGGGCGACGCCGTCCTTCAAATCCTCGATTCCGGCGGCCGGATCGTGAAGCGCATCGTTCTGTCGAGCCCGGCGCCGGGCACGACCGAAGTCATATGGGACGGCACGAACGACGCCGGGCGCGCGACCGCGCCGGGTGTCTATCGCGGCTGGCTCATCACGGGCGACACGCGGAGCGGAGTGCGTTTGCTCCGGGTGCCATGAGCCACGTCGCAGGGAGGGCCCCGTCCATGAACCGAATCCTCGCCATCGTCGCGGTGGCCGCCGTCACCGCCGCCTCGCCCGCGCTCGCGGGCATCGAGCGCGCGGGCACCTCGGCCGCGTCGTTCCTCACCGTCGGCGCCGGGCCGGGCGTGCTCGGCATGGGCGGCGCCGCACTCGGCCGCAGCGGCGGCCTCGACATCGCCGCGTGGAATCCCGCCGCCCTGGGCTTCATGCGCGAGACGCGCGTCGAGCTGGCGCACGCCATGCTCGACGACCAGTCGGCACTGGAGTGGGCGAGCATCGGCGGCCGCCTGGGCACGGCCGGCACGGCGTGGGGAATGTCGGCGCTGTTCCAGAACGAGGGCAGCTTCGAGGGACGCGACGCGTCCAACCTGCCGACCGAGAGCTTCAACGTCGCGAGTGCCGCGGGTGTGCTCAACCTGGCACAGCGCCTGGGTGACCACGCCGCGATCGGCGTCGCCGGCAAGTACGTGCTCGATAGCCAGGGTCCCGCCGAGAAGGGCACCGGCATGACAATGGACGCCGGGCTGTCGCTCCAGATCGGCCCCGTGGGTGTCGGCTTCGCCGCGCAGAACGCGTTCGGCGGGATGACCTACGGCGATACGAAGTACGAGTTCCCGGCGAGCTACGGCGGCGGCATCGCCTACACGCACGCGACGAGCGGGCTCACCGCGGCACTCGACGTGAACGTGCCGAGCACGTCGTATACGAACGTGCGCACCGGCTTCGAGTGGATGTGGAAGAACGCCGTGGCGCTCCGCGCCGGCTACCGCGCCGAGATGGGTGCCTCCAGCGACGACGCGCTGTCGGGTCCCACGTTCGGCACCGGGTTCGGCACGCACAACGCGTGGCTCGACTACGGCTTCCTGCTGAGCGGCAACGCGGGCGGGCAGCACCGCCTCGCGATCACGCTCCGCATGCCCGACTGGAAGCACGACCCATTCGGCCAGTCGAAGATGCCGCACTCGTTCGACGACGCGACGCCGACCTCCAAGACGCCGCGTTCATTCGACGACGCGACGATGGTGGGGCCGCCCGCGCCGAAGGGAACCGCACCGGCGAAGAAGAGCGACAAGAAGAAGTAGCAAGCCCGCGACCCCGCAAACGGCGGGGCGAGGGCGGTCCGGACGTAGCGCGATGGCGCTCGCCGGACTCTGCAGACGGGGGCCCGGCACTTGCCGGGCCCTTCGTCGTTGTGGGCGCAGACGTGTGCGAGCCAGTGGGGCTGCGTGCGGCGGTCGTAGGGACGTGCGCGGAAGACTGGGCACCGGCCGCTGCGGCGGCGGCAAGGGCTGGTCGCGCATCCCGCAGGACCCGTCGGATTCCTGGTGGACCTGCGGCCGCGGTGTGAGAGGCGTGGGCCGAAGCTCGATCACCGGATAGGTTGCCGCGAGTCGACTTCAAATATCACTTGAACTGGATCTGGTTCCAGTTCGAGCATTACTTGAACGGGTTCTTGAACCAGTTGCGCAGCGTGGTCGCCTGCTGAGAGACGCGAGAGGGGGAGTACGCCGTGGACCTGCCCCGGGGCAGGTTCGGGTTCGCCGCGGCCGCTGCGCGCGCTACAGCGGGAACGCGCCGTCGAACTTCGTGCCCTCGCCCATCGCGAGGGCGTAGCGCATCTGCTCGGCGATGTGGGGCGGCATGTCCTTGTAGACGTCGGCGAACAGCGTCTCGATGCCGGGGGCCGGCAAGGCCTCGGCGGCCTTGATCGCGGCCGAGATCTCCTCGCCGGTCTCCTCGGCCCAGGCGGTCTCGTCGGCGTCGGTGACGAGACCCTGCGCGCGCAAGTAGGCGCGCAGGCGCGTCACGGGATCGCGGCGCTCCCATTCGGCGACCAGCTCGGCGGGGCGGTAGCGCGTCGGGTCGTCGCTCGACGAGTGGCCGCCCATGCGGAACGTGACGGCCTCGATGAGCGTCGGGCCCTCGCCGCGTCGCGCGCGGTCGACGGCCTCGCACGTGGCCTGCACGACGGCGAACAGGTCGTTGCCGTCGACGCGCACGCCGGGGAAGCCGTAGGCGGTGGCCTTGATCGCGATCGACTCCGAGGCGGTCTGGCTCGACAGCGGCACCGAGATCGCCCACTGGTTGTTCTGGCAGAAGAACACGACCGGCACCCTGTAGACGCCGGCGAAGTTCGCCGCGGCGTGGAAGTCGCCCACGGACGACGCGCCGTCGCCCATGTAGCCCATGCATACGGTGTCGTGCTTCATCAGCTTCGCGGCCCATGCGGCGCCCATCGCGTGCACGAGCTGGGTGCCGATCACCGACGACCACGCGACGGTGCGCACGCGCTTGTCGCTGAAGTGCATCGGCATCTGGCGGCCGATCAGCACGTCGCCGCTGTTGCCGATCAGCTGGCAGACGAACTCCTGGATCGTCGTGCCGCGCCACAGCGACACGCCCAGCTCGCGCAGCGCGGGGAACACCCAGTCGGTGTCGCGCAGCACGTAGGCCGATCCGGTGATCGCGGCCTCCTGGCCGGATGCCGTGCCGTAGAAGCCGATGCGGCCCTGGCGCTGGAGCGACAGCATGCGCTGGTCGAGTACGCGCAGGCCCAGCATGTGCCGGAACAAGCGCTTGAGATCGTCGGGCGGGATCGCGGGCAGCGGGCCGACGACGGCGCCGTCGGCGTCGAGCAGCCGGAGCATGTCGG
>JANLWK010000059.1:0-20236 GCA_031364505.1 Candidatus Eiseniibacteriota bacterium
GGGCGTCGCGCTCACGGTGGCGATGGTGAGCCTGCTCACGTGGCGCAAGGCGCGGCCGCACATCGCCATGACCGGCGAGATCACGCTGCGCGGCATGGTGCTCAAGGTCGGCGGCATCAAGGAGAAGGTGCTCGGCGCCCACCGCGCCGGCATCCGCACGGTGATCCTGCCGGCGTCGAACCAGGTCGACCTGGACGACGTGCCGGTCGAGATCCGTACGCAGATGATCTTCGCGCCGATCGAGCGCGTGGAGCAGGCGATCCAGCTGGCCCTCGAGGAGACCGCGAGCATCCCGGCCGCCGACGGCACGCTGGGGCCCGATGACGGAGCGCTCGTGCCGACCGACGGCGAAACCGAGCTGCAGGACGGGGAGGCGGGCGACGGCGTCGCCGTCGAGACCGAGATAGAAGTCGTCCCCGAACGTCCGCTCGGCTCCGGCCCGATGGCGGCGCGGGGTGAACGCGCGCGAAGGAAATCGGAATGAGCCCAACCAGCCCACGTCGCCGCCTCGTCGCGGCGGCCCTGCTGACGGGATTGCTCGCGCAGCTCGCGGCCCCCGCCGCCCACGCCGCCATCAACGTGACGCGCGGCGGTGACGAGAATCCGATGCGCGAGGTCGCGCGATCGGTCGTGTGGGGCGGGCTCGCCGGCCTGACGGTCGGAGCGGCGATCGCCGTCGCGACCGACGGCAGCGACGGCGACGGCGACGCGGTCCGCTGGGGCTTCGCCGGAGGCACGTTCGTCGGACTGGGCTACGGTCTCTGGTGGGTGTCGCGCCGCCCGCAGCCGAGCGCGATGTTCGAGGTGAAGGACGGCCGCCTCGTCGCGCACGCGGTGCTGCCGGAGCCCGACATGAACGGAACGCTGAAGCTCAGGCTCGCCCGCGTGACGTTCTAGGGCGCGGGCCTCGGGTCCGGGCGGGCTTCAGACCTCGGTTTTGAGCAGCTCCCGCAGCTCGGCCGCGGCGTCGTCGACCTCGGAGAGGTCGGGCGCCAGTCCCCACGCGCCGCGCTGGCGCGCGTAGGCGGCCGCGGCGTCGAGTGAATCGACGCCGCCCGCGCACAGGTCGCGCGCGATCACCGGGATCTCGGAGCGCTTCACTTCGGCGAGCAGCTCCTCGGGGCTCGGCTTCATCAGCAGGCCGCTCGGGTTGAGCGGGCCGACGACGAAGTCGGGGCGCAGCGACCACTCGCGCAGGCGCGCGAGCAGCGTGCCGAGGTTGCGCGTCTCGAATCCCGCCTGCATGCCGCCGCCCTGCACGTGGCGCGCGAACGACTCGAAGAACTTCTGGTTCCCCGCCGCGAGCGCCAGGTCGGTGAACCACGCGTCGAGCACGATGCCGCGCACGCTGCGCCGCTCGAGCCCGGCGATCTCGGATGCCATCAGCACGGGCATGCGCCGCACGAAGTCGCCGGGCCCGAGCCACGCCGGGCGCAGCGCGTCCGTGCCGTCGACACCCATGCGCGCGGTCCCGCGCGTGCGCGAGCGGCTCGTGGCGATCGCGGTCTCGAGCCCCGGCCCCAGCTCCTGCCGCTCGTAGTCACTGAGCGCGGGGACCACGACGACGAGCGGAACGCTCGTTTCGAGTTCTGCGAGTGCCGCGCGCAGCATCGGGGTCGCGCAGGTGAGCACGCCGTCGACCGGCACCGTCACCGCCTTCGCGAGGGTGACCGCCAGGCTCTCGGGCTCGCGGTAGCGCGTGATGATCTCGAGCATGCGATCGCGTGTGGCGAGCGTGGGTCCGTGCAGCGAGCGCAGGCTGAGCAACAGCCGGGGCGGGCCGTCGCGCGGCGTCGGCGGCGCGGTCGCGGTCGTCGTCGTGGACGACTTGGATGCCGGGGCCGCCTTGGACTTGGACCGCGTCGTCACGGCGTCACCGGCAACGCGACGGGCGCTCCGCCCTGCTTCGCCGAGGTGTAGAGCGCCTCGAGCACGCGTTGCGCGCGCAGCGAGCGCTCGGCACGGTGCGGCGCGGGCTCGCCGCCGGCGACCCAGGCGAGGAAGCCGCTGTCCATGAGGTAGGCCGCCTCGCCGTTCAGGTCGAAGCGCGCGCGCTGCGGCAGGTCGGCGAGCCCGAGCCGCGTGTGACCGGCGCGGAAGCCGAGCCGCTCCTCGACGACGTCCAGCTCGACGGCATCGTCCGAGGCGAGCAGCCTGCCATTCTCGCATTCGCACTCGATCACCGTCGCCGGCGACGCGTAGCCGGGCACGCTCCACGAGGCGTCGAGGCCGACCTCGGTGCCCGACGGCAGCGTCATCATGACGTGGGCCTCGTCCTCGAGCGTGCCGAACAGGCGCAGCACCGTGGCGCGCGCCTCGCGGGGCATGCCGAAGCATTCGATCAGGAAGAACAGCGCGTCCAGCGCGTCGTGCGCGAGCACGCCGCCGGCGGCGCCCTCCGAGGCGACGGCGGCCTGGCGCGACGCGTCGAACACGCGCGAGCGATAGCTCGAGGCCCGCACGCGGCGCGGGAGCCCAAGCGGCTCCGCCGACAGGATGTGGCGCACCTCGGCGAAGACCGGGTGGTACAGGAGCCCGTGGTTGCAGGCGAACGGCGTGTCGTTGCCGCGGGCGAGCATGGTGAGCGCCTCGGCCTCGGCGAGCGACGCGGCGAACGGACGCTCGGCCAGCACGGGGATGCGCGCCTCGAGCGCCTCGCGCACGAGTGCCGCGCGATCCTCGAGCGGAGCGGCGATCACCAGGGCTTCGGGCTGGGCCTTCGCGAGCAGCGCCGGCAGCCGGTCGAACATCGGCGCCTTGAAGCCGATGCCGCGCACCTCGCGCCGCACGGCGGGACGGCTGTCGGCGAGGCCGACCAGCTCGACGTTGGGAATGGCGGCGAGGACGCCGGCGTGGATCACGCCGGCGCGGCCGAGGCCGACGACCCCGACGCGCACGGAACGCAGCGGCGCCGCGGAATTGGGAGCATCGCCCGCGAGCGATGCCGTCTCGACGTCAGCGTTCACGTGGTGCCACGGCTCCTTCCATGGACGGCCGGCAGCGCGAAGAGCCGCCCGGGGCGGGGGCGGCTCGGAGTTCGCGGGCCGTGGCGAATGACGCTACACGCGCGACGCACCCCCCGCAACCGCGGCGTACGGGACGCCCGCAGCCCGCAGAGGCGGGGCGTCACGCCGACATCTTGAACTGGATCTCGACGTCCTGGCGGTCGGCATCGGCGACCTTGAACAGCTCGGCCGGCTCGTAGCGGCACCAGCTCGCCACGTACTGGTCGGGGATCTGCTCGATCCGCGTATTGAAGGTCGTCACGGTGTCGTTGTAGAACTCGCGGCGGTCGGCGATCTGGTTCTCGAGCTCGCTGATCCGGCTCTGCAGTGAGCCGAAGCTCTGGTTCGCCTTGAGCTCGGGATAAGCCTCGGCGACCGCGAAGAACTGCCCGAGCGCCTGCGTCAGCGCGCCCTCCGCGTGCGCCCGCTCGGGAACCGAGCGCGCGCCCACCAGCCCCTCGCGGGCCTCGGCGAGCCGCTGGAACACCGCGCGCTCGTGCTGCATGTAGGCCTCGCACGTCTTCACCAGCTTGGGCAGCTCGTCGTGCCGCTGCTTGAGCAGCACGTCGATGTTCGCCCACGACCGCGCGATGTTGTTCTTGAGCGCCACGAGGCCGTTGTAGATGGACAGCGCGTAGCCCACCGTGCCGAACGCGACGAACAGCAGGACGACGGTCACCAGGATCTCACCGATGTGCATCGTTCTCCCCTCGTGAAGCGGCGGGCCGTCCCGCCGGACGGCGCACTAGCCCGAGATGTGTCCCCGGGATGCCAGCGTGGCCAGCCAGTATCCGAGTCCGGCGACCGTGAGCACGGGACCGCCGATCAGCTCCGCCCACGCCTTGATTCCCAATCCCAGCGTGAGCTCGCGTTCAGACTGCTGGCTGATGATGAACACTCGTTCGTGATCGCCGCGGCGGATCGAGCCGGCGGCTTCCTGTTGCAGCGCGCGGATGTGCCGCTCGTGCGGCCCGTCGCCGCCGGCGTCCTCGAGGGCATCCTGCGACACGTCGAGCGCCTGCCCGCGCGGCATCGCCGTGCCGAGCACGTACACGCGCTGGCCCTCCTCGAGCAGCCGTTCGCGGAAACGCAGCGTCGACAGCCGCCACACGTGCCGGAACATGAGCTGATGCTCGGACATATAGTTCGCGTAGCAGTCGGGCAGCGCGATGCCGGAGCAGACCTCCTCGACGGGATGCATCACGCGGCAGTCGGCGTCCTTCGGATAGACGAGCGCGAGGCCGGAGTCGTCGCGGAGGAAGAACGGGCTGCCGGACGAGGCGCGATGCACCGTCGACCAGCCTTTCTGCCGGGTGCGCGTCGCGATCTCGACCTGCCAGTACGCGCACGGGCGCCCCGAGAACGGCGCCATGTGCTCGCTGCGCTGGACGACCTCGCCGTTCACCTCGACGAGCCCCATCGCCATGGAGCGGATGCGCGCAGTGGGCGTGTTCTCGATCAGCCGGCGCGTGCGGAAGTCGCGGAAGGCGCGCGCGAACAGGACCGGACCCGCGCCCAGCGCGATCGTCGCGTAAATGGGGAAGTCGAGGCTTGGCATGCCCCGGGGTTATCGGCGCATGCCCGCGCGGGCATCAGCGCTTCAGATCAGCGTCGGGTGGGCTCCACCGGCCGCGCGTTGCGCGCGTTCTTCTCGTCGCGGCGCCCCCTCCGATAGGCCCACGTATAGATGAGCCAGATCGACAGCGCGTGCGACACCCACCAGCCGGCCTGCAAGAACTTGAGGCCCTGGGGCAGCAGGTCGGACATCGGAATCTCCGGAACGATGTGAGTGCGCCGGCCGGGATGCGCCGGAATCGAGGGTCGCCGCGATCCTAAACCGGATTCTGCAACGGACGGTACCGCCCGGCGGCCAGCTCGGCGAGGAACGGGCGATCGCCCTCGAGCACGTCCGCCGCGTCGACGCCCGCCGGATCCTCCCATCGCGACGCGTGCACGGCCGCGTTCGGCGTGAACACCCGCGAGGCGAGCGCCACCTCGATGAACGTCAGCTCGACGGCGAGCCCGTCCGCGTAGGCGTGACGCTGCTCCGCGAGCACGCGGAGCGGCGTGGCCTCGACGCCCAGCTCCTCGCGGATCTCGCGCACGACGGCCTGCTCCGGGGTCTCCCCCGCCTCGATCTTGCCGCCGGGGAACTCCCACTGGAGACCGCGCTCCCCACCCGGCGGCCGCTGCGTTAGCAGGATGCGGCCGCCCTGCCAGGTCACGCCGCAGACGACGCGGATGGGCGTCATCCGTCGAGCCCCAGCGCGAGGGTGATGGCGTCGATGGCGCGCACGATCGCGCGCGGCGCGCGGCGGTGCCACGGCCGCGACGCGAACGCGTTCGCCACGTCGCGCTCGAAGCCCGCGAGGTAGCGGCGATCGCCGGCGTCGCGCCGCGCGATCGCGGCGCACGCGAAACGGTGGAGCATCGACGCCAGCGCCGACTCGGTCGTGTGCCGCGCCCGCAGCGCGCGCGGCATACGCAGGTAGCCGGGCACCGAGTCGATCACCAGCGGCGAGCGCGACAGCGCCCACAGGTCGCACGCGCGCTCGCCGCCGGGCACGAGCCGCCGGGCCTGGAGCAGGTGCGTCAGCTCGTGGGCGACCGTGAAGTAGGCGAGCTTGATCGGCCGCACCCAGATCCCGGGTCGCGCGGGATCGAGCGACCCCCAGCCGAGCACGTCGCGGCGGATCGCCTGGCCGACGTAGATTGACACGGCGTCCAGCTCGGGAAAGAAGCGCCGCACGAACTCGAGCCGCTCGACGATGCGTGCCTGGTGCGGCGAGCGCAGGATGCGCCGCGAGAACGTCCACCGCGGCTGCCCCGCCGCGAGCTCGAGCGACAACTGCTCGAGCGGCGCCGGCGGTTTCCGGCGACGGCGAGGTGAAGCGGTCGGTCGTCCGTGACCCAGGCCGTGCACGTGCCAGCATGTATCACAGGCCGATGACCGGGGACAACGGCGCGACAGGCGACGGGGCCCGGGAACCGCGCTGTACTCACAGTAAAGCTCAGCGTCCGTTCCGGGCAGGCGGGGGGCCCGGGAACCGCGCATGACCTCCGGGGCCGCGCTGTGCCTACGGTACAAGGTTTAGCGTCCCCTCCGGTCATGCGCGGTTCCCGGGCCTTGCGTACAAGGCTTAGCGTCCCCTCCTGTCATGCGCGGTTCCCGGGCCTTCGCCGTTCACGCAGTGTTCGGCTCGGCTTTTCCTTTTCGCGGTGGCGTCTGTAATTGTCCCTTGCGAATGCTCACCCCCGAGGCCGGAACCTTGGATCTCTCGGTCGTCGTTCCGGCATACAACGAAGTCGAGAACCTCCCCGCCCTGCTCGGCGAGCTGCGTGCCGCGCTCGACGCCACGGGCCGGACCTGGGAAGCGATCCTCGTCGATGACGCGAGCACCGATGGCAGCGCGGCATGGATGCGCCAGGCGGCGGCGGCCGATCCGCGCGTGCGCTCCGTCGTCATGAGCCGCCGCGGCGGGCAGAGTGCGGCGCTCACCGCGGGGCTCGCGCGCGCGCGCGGCCGTGTGCTCGTCACGCTCGACGCCGACCTCCAGAACGATCCCGCCGACCTGCCGCGCCTGCTCGCGGGGCTCGAGAGCGCCGACGTCGTGTCGGGCATCCGCGAGCGGCGGCAGGACACCGGCGTGCGCCGCGTCTCGTCGCGGGTCGCGAACGCGTTCCGCCGCGCGGCGATCGGCGATTCGGTGACCGACATCGGCTGCTCGTTCAAGGCCTACCGGCGCGAAACCCTCGTCGGACTGCCGGCGTTCAACGGCGTTCACCGTTTCCTGCCCGCGCTGTGCCAGTTCCGGGGCGCGCGGCTCGCCGAGGTGCGGGTGTCGCACCGCCCCCGCCGTCACGGCGTTTCCAAGTACGGCGTCGGCGACCGCCTGTGGCGGGGGCTCTACGACCTGATTGGGGTCCGCTGGCTCAAGTCCCGGCTGATCTCGACATCGACGCGGGAGAACACTCCATGAACTGGTTCGATTCGCCGGCGCACTGGTACGTCGTCGGATTCGGCGGGCAGATCGCATTCGCCTCGCGCTTCATCGTCCAGTGGCTGGTGTCGGAGAAGAACCGGCGCATCGTGATCCCGAAGGCCTTCTGGTACCTGAGCCTGTTCGGGGGCGCCGCGTTGTTCGTCTATGCGCTGCACAAGAAGGACCCGGTGTTCGCGCTCGGCCAGGGACTCGGGCTCCTCGTCTACGTTCGCAACCTGATGCTGCACAAGAGCCGGGCGGAGACGGCCTGAGCTCGCCGGCGGAAGCCGTCGCTGCACCCGTGCCGCCCGGCACGGCGCCCACGCGGCAGGCCCGCGCCGATGCGGATCGCGATGGGGTCGCGAGTCCGCGGCTAGCGTTCGCGGTGCTCGCCATGGCGCTGCTGGCGACCGTCGGCTTCGCGGGGCTGTTCGAGCCCACCGAGACCCGCTATGCCGAAATCGCCCGTGAGATGCGCGCGAGCGGCCAGTGGCTGATCCCGCACCTCAACGGCATCGCGCACCTGCACAAGGCGCCGTTCGTGTACTGGGCCGTGGCGGCGTGCCAGTCCGCCTTCGGCGATGCCGCGTGGGCGTCGCGACTCCCCGTCGCGCTCGCGACGATGCTCACGTTCGCGTTCACGTGGATGGCGGCCCGAGGCCGGTTCGCGCCGCTCGGCATCTCACCCGGGCTCACGTTGTGGATGCTCGGCACCATGGCGCTGCCGTTCGCGTTCGGCCGCACGATCGCCACCGATCCGTTCCTCGCCATGACGGTCGCCGGCTTCTGGGCGCTCGCGCCATCGACGGCCGGAATCGCGCTCGTCGGCCTGGGCTTCTTCATCAAGGGTCCGGTCGTCTTCGTGCCGACGCTGCTGCCGGTTCTCGTCGCCGCGGCGTGGGCGCGCAGCCGCGCGCCGCTCGGCGTGCTCGGATCGGGCCGCGCGTGGTTGCTCGCCGCCGCGATCGCCCTGCCCTGGTACCTGATCGTCTCGATTCGAGTGCCGGGACTCCTCTCCTACCTGATCCAGAACCAGCTGTGGGCCCGCTACGCGACCCAGGTGCATCACCGCGGCGGGCCGCCCTGGTACTTCATCGCCGTGGTCGTGGCGGGCTCGCTGCCGTGGACCGCGGCGGCGGTCGGCGGGCTCGTTCGCGTCCTGGCCGCAAGCGGCGCCCCCGCAAGCGGCGCCCCGGCACGAGACGAGGCTCGCCTGCTCGTGTGCTGGCTCGTGGCGCCGCTCGTGTTCTTCTCGTTCTCGGGTTCCAAGCTGCCGGCCTATGTCCTCCCCTGCGCACCCGGCGTGGCCATGCTCGCGGCACTCGGACTCGAACGCGCGAGCCGCGCCGTGAAATGGGCGACGGTCGCGATCGTGGCGGCACTGATCGCTGCCCTCGTCGTGCTGGGGCCCCGCGCGCTTTCGCAACTGCCGCAAGCGGTGCCGGGAGAGCACCCGGGATGGATCTGGTGGAGTATCCCGCTGTGGGCTCTCGCCGCGTTCATGACCCTCGCCGGGCGACCGGCACGCGCGGGCCTCTGCGTGCTGCTCGGATGGCTCGCGATCGTGGCCCACGCCGGCCGTTACGACGCCCCGCTCGGCAGCCCACGCCGCATCGCCGAGCTCCTCGCGGAGCAACGCGGCCGCGGCGAGCCGGTCGTCGAGTACCACCGCTTCAACGCCGGCATCCCGCTCGCGCTGCGAGAGACCGTTCGCCTGCTCGACGTCGAGCGCGAGCTGTTCTTCACACCCGGCGCGCGACTCACCTCGGTGGTGATCACGCGCGACTCGCTGGTGCCGCTCGTGGCGCGGCACGGCCGCGTGTGGATGTTCGCGCCCGCGGGCGACACGCGGCGACTGGCCGACAGCCTCGGGCTCGCCTACCAGCGGACGAGCGCGTGGAACCAGCAGGACCTGGGCTTCATCGAGGAAGCCGGACCGCGCCGTTGAGCATGCGGCGCATGGGACTTGCGCCGTGGCGCACAAATCCCTGACGCAGGCGGCGAGCGCCGGGGGTCCAATTCGCTGGCGCCGCCCTCGCGGCGACCCGTATAGTCCCGGCCGTCGCTCCCGCGCACACGGACGGCAAGCGAACACACCACTACCTGAGGATGGATCCTCGAGGAGCCGGCATGCGTACCCATCTCATCACACTCTGCGCCGTCATGGCGCTCGTTCCCGCCTCCCGCGCCTTCGCGGGCGGCATGCTCACCGGCGTCGACGTCATGAGCGCCACGGTCATGCAGGAAGGCCAGAGCTCGTTCTCGGGTCTCGGCATGCGTGCGCGCCTGCATCCCGAGCAGCTCGTCGCCGGCTTCGAGATCCTGCCGTCCGTCGAGTACTGGCGGAACAGCAGCACGGTGCCGCCCTACGACATCCGCGCGACCCGCAAGGACGCGACAATGGCCGTCGACGGGCGCTACACGTTCCACTACAAGAACATGGAACCGTACGCGGGCGCCGGATTCGGCATCCACTTCCTGTCGAGCAAGGTCAACGCGCCCTCGCTGGGCCTCAACGAGGCCAAGGACTCGGTGATCAAGGGCGGCCTCGCCGCACTCGCCGGCGTCTCATTCGGCATGACGGCGCGCCTCGACAACTTCATCGAGCTCAAGTACCACCACATCCCCGAATACCGCCAGCTCAAGATCAACTGGGGACTCGCGGTCAAGCTGTAGGCGCGGCTGATAAGTGGCCGTTCGGATCGCGGGCGGGGTCGCCAGACGGCGTCCGCCCCATGGCCTCGAATGGGATCATGAGATCCTGAATTTCACGACGATTCCATTGCGCGCGGGCTGGAGTTTCCGTAGACTTTACGCTCTCCCTGTCCCCTCGTCGTAAGGCCTCTCATGATCGGTGCGCCCCGCCGGCGTCGCCCCGCGATCCTGCTGTCGCTCGTCCTCGCTGCCTTTGCCACGTCCGTTCACGCCGGAGTGGGTGTCTGGACGGGCGTTGCACCCCGGGCCAAGAGCATCGAGGCCATCGTCCGCGATCCGCTGAACCCTTCGCGGTTGTGGGTGGCGGCCTTTGGTTCGGGTGTGTATCGGAGCACCGACGGGGGATCCACGTGGTCGGCATCACGCGCCGGGCTCGTCAACACGTTCGTCCGCTGCCTCGCCGTCCAGCCGAACCATCCCGATTCGATCTATTGCGGCACCAACGACGGCGTGTTCCTGAGCGTGGACGGCGGTCTCAACTGGAGCAGGCTGTTGGCTTCGAACGTTTCGGTGCGTGCCCTCGCCGTGCGCCCGAACCGGACGGGTACCGTGCTCGCGGGGACCTACGGCAACGGGATCTTCCTGTCGACCAACGGCGGCAAGAATTGGAGCGCCGTCAATCTGGGCCTCGGTAATCTCCAGGTGCGGGACATCGCTTTCCACCCGTCCAGGCCGGAGACGCTGCTCGCCGCGACCGGGACCGGTGGCGGCATTCAGCGCAGCGTCACGGGCGGGCTCAGTTGGGCGCCGGTGCCTGACACGACGGCGACCAACGGTGCGGCCGAGCAGGTCCAGTTCGACCGGATCGATCCCAACCGCGTGTACGCGGCCGAATTGGACCGCGGCGTCATCAAGAGCGCCGATGGCGGTCTGTCCTGGGTCCGCGTGAATCGTGGTTTGTCGAGTTTCCGCACGCGCAGCCTCGCCGTCACGGACACGATGCGCTACGTCGGAACGGCGGCCAACGGCGTATTCGTGACGTCGCTCAATGACACGATATGGCATCCCGCCGGCCCCGGGCTGGCAAGCCCGGGCGTGGACGCCCTGCTGGGCGACGCCGCGGCACCCCTCACGATTCTCGCCGGCACCGACGGCGGCGGGGTCGGTCGCTCGAGCAACGCGGGAGCGACGTGGGTGGGGCTCGACGGGGGAATGCTCAACACCTATGCCTTCTCGCTCGCCGTGCGGCCCTCCACGCACGCCGTCTACGTGGGTTGCGGCTTCGGCGATCAGTTCTGGCGCAGCGGAGACGGTGCCGTCACCTGGACGCGGGCAACGTCCCTCTCGACGCACGGTTCCGAGCACGGCGTCGCGCCCGACCCGCTGGCGAAATCACGCGTGTACCTGACCGCCTACGGAGGCGGTGTCTGGAGAAGTGACGACGACGGCATGACCTGGACGATGCCCGACCTCGGCGGCACACTCACCAATCTGTTCGTTCGCGACGTCGTGGCCGACCCCGCCACCACGGGACACCTGTTCGTGGGTTCGGGCATCGGCGTGTTCGAGAGCACCGACGCGGCCTTGTCCTGGGTGCCGCGTGCCAGCGGCCTGCCGCTCAGCTTCAGCACTCGCGCCCTCGCGCTGGTTCCTGGAAGCCCCGTGACGTTGTTCGCCGGAAGCGACGTCGACGGCGTATGGCGTTCGACCGACGGCGGAGCGAGCTGGTCCCAGAAGAGCACCGGAATCCCGGTCCCGTTCATCTATGCGTTGCTGGCCGACGTGGCGGCGCCGCTCACCGTGTACGCAGCGACCGACGCGGGTGTCTATCGCACTCTCGATGGCGGCGACTCGTGGGCCGCCGTCAACACCGGCTTGCCGCCGACCCCGGCCGTGCGAGCGCTGGCGCGCGACGAGCTGCGGCCCGGCCTGCTGTTCTGCGGCATCTCGGGCGGCGGCGTATTCGAGAGCCAGGATGGCGGGACCACCTGGCAGGCGGTGGGTGGCCAGGTCGGCCTCCCGAACCTCACGCTTCGCTCGCTCGCGGTCGACGCCGCCAACGCCACCGTCTATGCCGGCACCGACGACGGTGTCGCGGCATTCACGGGATACCCGCGTCCCGGAGCGGCGGTGATCGAGCCCCTGGAAGAGGGACGCCTCTGGCTGCGAGCATGGCCGAATCCCGTGGGCCGCGAGGTCACCACACTGCGGTTCGCGCTGGCGCGGCCCGGCCGCATCGATCTCGCCGTGTACGACCTGTCCGGCGGCCGCGTGCGCACCTTGTCTGCCGGGCCCCAATCCGCCGGCGTCCACCCGCTGAGCTGGGATGGCCGCGACTCAGCCGGCCGCGAGGCGCCGGCGGGTGTCTACTTCGTTCGGCTGTCCACGCCCCAAGGCACGGCCTCCATACGACTCGTCGTCCTCGGGAGGTAACGGGCATCAGCCTGATCTCCGCTGCATTGGCCGCCGGACTGACGGCATACGGCGTGTGGGAGATGCGCTCGCACGAGCGGCAACTCCGGCGCATCCCACTCCGGGTCCACGTCAACGGCACGCGCGGCAAGTCCTCGGTGACGCGGTTGATCGCGGCGGGCCTTCGCGCGGGCGGGCGGCGCACGTTCGCCAAGACGACCGGGACGATGGCGCGCATCATCCATCCGGACGGCAGCGAGACCGATGTCTATCGCGTGGGCCACCCCAACATCGTCGAGCAAACGCGGATCGTGAGGCGTGCGGTCGAAGCAGGTGCCGAGGCGCTGGTCGTCGAATGCATGGCGGTCACCCCCGAGCTTCAACCCCTGAGCGAGCTGCGGCTGATCCGCAGCCATGTCGGCGTCATCACCAACGCCCGGGCCGACCACCTGGACGTGATGGGCCCCACCGTCGACGACGTGGCCCTGACACTCGCGCAGACCGCACCGCGGAACGGCCACCTGTTCACCGCCGAGCGCGACCGCGCCCCCTTGCTCGAGGCCGTTGCGCGCCGGCGCGGAACGGAATTCCATGTCGTCGAAGACCGTGGCATCGCGGCCTCCGAGATCGCCGGGTTCTCCTACATCGAGCACAGCGAGAATGTGGCGCTGGCGCTGGCGGTGTGCACCCATCTCGGTGTCGATCGCGCGACCGCGCTGCGGGGCATGCACGGAGCCACGCCCGATCCGGGGGCGCTCCGCCGCTATCACGTCATCTCCGGGGACAAGCATGTGGAGTTCGTCAACGCCTTCGCCGCGAACGACCCGGATTCGACGCTGCTCATCTGGCAGCGCTTGGGCCTCGGGGACCCGTTGCCGGGGACGCGTCGCATCGTGCTCGCGAACTGCCGCGACGACCGACTCCAACGCTCGGGACAGATCGCGGAGCTCGTGGCCACGCGGCTCACGGCGGACCATGTCGTGCTGACGGGGCTGGGTACGGAGTTGATCCGGTTCCAGGCGATCCAGAAGGGCCTGAATCCCGGGCGTATCTCAGATCTCGGCGGGATCGACGCGGAGCTCGTATACGAACGGGTACTCGATCTCGTTTCCGAACGGGGGATCATCGTGGGCATCGGCAACATCGTCGGGCTGGGAGAGGAGATCGTCCTCCACTTCCGCAATCGGGCGGTGCATCATGGTTGAAACAGCCATCGGGCTGGGTCTGGTGATCAGCTTGATCTTCTCCGAAACGCTCGGGCTGGCGGCGGGCGGCATGGTCGTCCCCGGTTACCTGGCGCTGATGATCCACGAGCCGTTGCGGATCGCCGGCACGATCGCCGTGGCACTGCTCACACTGGGCGTGCTCAGACTGCTGTCGCGCTACGTGCTGATCTACGGGCGCCGCCGGATTGTCGTCGCCGTGCTGATCGGGTTCGCGCTGGGCGCCCTGTCACGAGATCTGTTGCTGCTCCAGTACAAGGGCATCCCGGTCGACCTGCGCACGATCGGATTCGTGATCCCCGGGTTGATCGCCAACTGGATGGAGCGCCAGGGCGCGATCCAGACTCTGTGTGTCATGACCACGACGGCGGTGCTCGTGAGGCTGCTGCTCATGCTGCTCAATGGAGGCGCGCTGATCCAATGAGCCTCGCGCGCGCGTCGACACCCGCCCTCATCGGCCTCGCGTGCGTCGCCCTGGCTCTGTACGCCATCGCCGAACGGTCGCAGTCCCCGGTGCACGCGGAGGCGTATCAGAAAAAGCTTCAGGCCGTGCGTCTGATGCAGCGGGCCGAAACCGCGATCCGCACGGCGAAGAGCCAGCGCGGACTCGTGATCGACCCCCGTAACGACCCGGATCGCACCGGCATGATCGGCCCCCAGTTCACGCTCATCACCACCGACCGCGGGGCCCAGGCGGCGAAGCAACTCGCCGCCCATCCGAACTTCGCCGCCGCGGTGACCCAGATGATGCTGCGCGCCGGCATCCGGCAGGGGGACGTCGTTGCAGTCGGCATGACCGGCTCGCTGCCGGGCATGAATCTCGCCGTGTTTGCGGCGTGCCGTGCGATCGCGGCCAGGCCGATCGTGATCACGTCGGCGGGCGCATCGATGTTCGGTGCCACGGACCCCGAGCTGACCTGGCTGGACATGGAGACCGTCACGGCGCGGGCCGGCCTGTGGGATGTTCGCTCCGTCGCGGCGTCGCTCGGTGGCGGCGGCGACGTCGGCCGTGGACTGTCTCCTGCCGGGCGCCAGTTGCTGCTCGACGCCATCGAGCGGAATCACGTCCCCCTGCTGGACCCGCCCACGGTCCTCGATGCCGTGCGCGGGCGGGTGGCGATCTACGATTCGATCGCCGCGACGCTCGGTGGGCCCATCCGCGCCTACATCAACGTCGGTGGCGGCATCGTCAGCCTGGGCGGCTCCCAGAACGCCCGGCTGATTCCGGGCGGCATGACTCGCCGGCTGGCCGCGCGAAACTACCCGAATCGCGGAGTCTTGAACGTGCTCGCCGAGCGTGGCATGCCGGTGATCCACTTGCTGCAGATCGAGAAGCTGGCTCGCGAGTACGCCATCACGGACGAACGCGGTCAGGCGCCCGCACCCGGCCACGGATTGTTGTTCATCCGCCGACAGTACAACCTGTGGATCGTCGGCGTGGCGGCCGTGATCGTGCTGGCACTGAATCTGCTCGTCCTGCGCATCGACATCCGTCACAAGCTGCTCGGCCAACCTCACCCCGAAAGGACGCCCTCCGCATGAAACGACAGGCTGCACGTCGTCCGATCGCGATCTTCGCCTTCGGGCTGCTGATCCCCGCCGCCGTGTCCGCGAGCAAATGGGACGCGATCGAGCAACTGCCCGGCCAGACGCCGGTCTCGGTGTCCGTGGAAGGGAACAGCCGGGTGTATTTTCGCATCGCGCCCGGACACCCCCTCAGCGTGCCCATCGACGGACCGTCACGACTCCGGGTCGTGACGCGCGCCGAATTGCCCGATCGTGCGGCCGTCGTCTCGTACACGCTCACGGTGAGCGACGCGGGACACGAGCTCGAGAGGAACGTGACCGAGTCGTCCGCGTCGGATCGCGTCTCGATCCCCGGCCGACGGGCGATCCTCGGCAAGAGCCGCCGGATGAGCGTGGAGGTGCCGGCCGGTCACCACGCGCTGAGCCTTGCCGCGACCGGTGCGCCGGTGCTGGTCCGCCTCCAGCGCGCGGCCCCCGCCGCCGGCGAGGAGCCGACCGTTTCGTTGACCCCGATCGAGGCGGTGCGGAGCGTCCTCGTCACCGAGGGCGAGAAGACGATTCCCTACTACACCGTCGTGCCCGGCAAGCCCGTCCGGCTGCGCGTCGTCGGCCCGACGACGCTGGACGTCATCAGCCGCCTCGATTTCGGTCCGACGATGCGGGGCATCCAAAGCTACAGGCTTCGGATCTCGGACGGCAGCGCGACGTTGCGCCAGGTGCAATACCAGACGACCAAGGCGACGACGGCTTCGTACCGCGGCGTCCCGGACCGGTTGCCCTCCAAATTCGACCGTGTCCGACTGGTGATCCCGCAGGGACTGCACACGATCGCCGTCGATCTCCTGCTGCCGCTGAACGGCACGGCCCAGCTCCATGCGCGGATTCCCCAGCCCACGGTGGGCGGCGAGGAATGACGGCCTCACGCCCGGCGCTCGCGCTGCTCGGTGCGATCCTGGCGACGCTGGCCACCGACCCGGTGGCGGCCGCCGCCGCGGCTCAGAGCCTGACCTTCACCGCGGGGTTCGGGGCGGCCTACGACGACAACATCCTCGAATATTCCGACGCGCAACTCCGCGACTTCGAGTCGGGAATCCACCCCGACCGATACTCGCTCGACACCCGCGACGACCTGGTGCTGTCTCCCTCGCTGGGTCTCGCGTGGGAACGGGACCTCGGCGCTGGCCGCCGGCACGCTCTGCGTCTCCGGGGCGAGGGCAGCCTGCATGACCGGAATGGAACGGCCGACTTTCACTCCGTGAGCGCCGGCTGGCGCGAATCGTTCCGACGCGACCGTCGGGTATCGCTGGGCTACTACGGCATTCCCCGTTACTACGTGCGCCAGCTGTTCGACGATGACGTCGTACCCGCGTTCTCGGGTCTCAGCCGCTACCGGCGCTCCGAGTTCAGGCTGCACATCGCCAATGCGGCGTGGAGCCAGCGTGTGACGCGGGGCACCCAGGCGGCCGTCCAGTATCAGTTCGAGCGGCGGGACTACGTGCGCGGTTTCGACGAGCGGGACTCGAACCTGCACGAGGGCCAGCTCTCGTTCGGCTGGACCCGGCTGCCACGCCATGGCTCGGCTTCGCTGCTGGGGGCCTATCGTCAGAGCCACGCCAGGGCGCGTGATCACGACGAGCAGGCCGGTACGACGCCCGACGATCCCGACATCGGCTATCACGGGTATTCCCTCGGCGGCGCTGGGCGGATGGAATTCGGTCGCCGCGGGCGATGGCGCTGGGGCGGTGACCTCGACTACGTGTTCGAGGGTCGGCGGTACGACTCGGAACGTCCCGCGGACCGATATCACTACGGGCGGCGCGATACGCGACACACCGCGGAGCTCGGCGTTCGCGCGACATGGCGCCCGCACTGGTCGTTGCGAGCATACGACCGACTGGAGGATCAGGTCGCCCACATCGGGCCGGTCACGGGAGCGACGACGGATGCGGGTAGCTACCGGCGCAACCAGGTCGGGCTCGCCATCGAATGGAGCGCGACGCATCGATTCTCGGCGGCCGCCGCGGAGACCCACGATGCCGAATGAGGCGCCCGCAGATCCGCCCGCGCGAATCGCGGCCGCTGCGCTGTTGTTCGCCTTCGCCGCGGGGGCATTGCTGTGGGGCTGTGACACCGCGCGGATCCTCGCGCCGCCGCCACCCGTGCGGGCCGCCTCCGCGGCGACCTATGCCGTGGACGTGGAGTTCGCCGAACCGCTGGACCGGTCGAGCGCACAGGACCCATCGCACTATGTGCTCTACCCGGTGGCCGCTCCATCGGCGCCGGTGAGCATCGCCAGCGCGACGCTGGTCGATACCCTATACGGCCGGGTCGTCCAGCTCCTGGTTCCGGCGTGGTTGGGGGACCCGGCCATCGACGGCGTGGACGTGACCGTCGAGACCCACGGGGTGCGCGACCTGAACGGCCACTCGACCGGGAATCGCTCCGTCACGTTTCGCACCGGCCTGGGCTATGTCTCTTCCATGCAAGCGCTGTTCGACGGGCGGTGCTCGGGCTGCCACGGGGCCGCGCGCGTCGAGGGCAACTACCGCACCGACAGCTACGCCGCGTTGTTTGGCAATGGCGTGGCGCCACCCGCCGACATCATCGCGGGGGATCCGAATTGCCTGACCGTGATCAAGTGCAAACCGAGGAACTCGATGTTCAACGACGGCAACCTGAGCTACCTCGACTTCGAGATGATCCGGAACTGGGTCAGCATATATAGCGCACGCCCTTGAGGCATCGATTGCGCCGGCGCGTCAGGAGCTGAAGCCGAGCAATCCCGGGTCGGGCATCAGGTCGGGGCTCCATGCGTCGGGCATGATCTCGACCTCGCACGGCAGCGGCACCACCGCCACCGTCGCCTGTTTCACGTCCGCCATGAGCTGCGGCGCGTACGGGCAGAACGGCGTCGTCAGCATCATCTTGACGAGTGTCTGCTCGGGCAGGAAGTGGATCTCGCGAATCAGGCCGAGGTCGATGACCGACAGGTTGATCTCGGGATCCATCACGCTCTCGAGTGCCGCGCGCACGGCGAACTCCTGCTGGCTCGGCGCCGGCGTCTCGCCCGGCGGCAGCGACCCGCTGGCGGCCAGCGGCGCGGCGGCGGCCGGCGGAGATGACGCGGACGCGGCGGACGCCTGTGCGGCCGGCGTGCCGGGCGCGGGGTCGCTCTTCCGCATCGCCGGTAGCGTGGTCGCGCCGGACGATGCGACGACCGGCGTCGTGCCGTCGTACGACTCCCACGCGATCTGGATGTCGTCGCCTTCGATCTTCACTTCGTACGTCGTGACGGGCGAGACGGCGGGCAGCGTCAGTGCGGCGCCCGTCGCCAAGTCGAAGCGCGCGCCGTGACGCGGGCACTCGATCTGGACGCCTTCGACGAAGCCGCTCGCGAGCGGGCCGCCGTCGTGCGTGCACACGTCGTCGAGCGCGTAGTAGCGCCCGCCGACGAAGAACACGGCGATCGACTGGTCCTCGATGCGGACGACCTTGACGCCGCCCTCGGGGATCTCGCCGGCGCGGGCGACGGTGACCATCTTCTTGTTGCGGCTCATTTGTCGTCCTCTTCCTCGCCGGGCCAGCCCGGGATGCCGTAGGCCCCCGCCTTGAGCGTCTTCAAGCCGAGTAGCGCGCACTTGAGTCGTACCGGCCCGAGCTCGATCCCGAGCATCTCGAGCACCTCCTCGCGTCCGATCTTCTTCGCCTCGTCGAGGCTCATGCCGAGAATCTTCTCGCACAGCATCGACGCCGCGGCCTGGCTGATCGCGCAGCCGACACCCGAGAAACGCACGTCCTCGATCTTCCCGTCCTTGACGGCGAGATCCATGCGGATCTTGTCGCCGCACAGCGGGTTCGCGTCCTCGTAGGTGATGTCGGGATGCTCGAGCACGCCGTGCTGCCGGGGGTGCCGGTAGTGGTCGAGGATCTCCTCGCGATACAGCTCGTCCCAGTCGCTCATGCCCTGCTCATGCCCCAGCTCATGCCAGGAACAGCGAGCGCGCCTTGTGGAGCCCCGCGACGAGGGCGTCGATCTCCTCGCGCAGCGAGTAGCAGTAGAACGACGCGCGCGTGGACGCCGGGATGCCCAGCTTCTCATGCAGCGGCATGGCGCAGTGATGCCCGGCGCGCACCGACACGCCGTGATGATCGAGCACCGTCGCGACGTCGTGCGGGTGGATGCCCTCCAGCGTCCACGCGACGACGCCGCCGCGGCGGTTCGCGGGCGGGCCGATGATGCGCAAGCCCGGCACCTCGGCGAGCGCCTCCATCGCGTAGGCGACGAGGTCGCGATCGTGCTCGAACACCGCGTCCATCCCGAGCCCTTCCAGGTAGCGCGTGGCGGCCCCCATGCCCACCGCCTCGGCGATCGCCATGGTGCCGGCCTCGAACTTCCATGGCAGCTCGTTCCACTTGGACGAGCGGAGCGACACCTCGCGGATCATCTCGCCGCCGCCGAGGAACGGCGGCATGGCCTCGAGCAGCGCGCGTCGCGCCCACAGCGCGCCGACGCCGGTCGGCCCGAGCATCTTGTGGCTGGTGAAGGCCATGAAGTCGGCGCCGAGCCGCTGCACGTCGACGGGGCAGTGCGGCACGCTCTGCGACGCGTCGACGAGCAGCAGCGAGCCCGCGGCGTGCACGGCGACGGCGATCTCCGAGACGGGGTTGATCGTGCCGAGCACGTTCGAGATGTGGACGACGCCGGCGAGCTTGACGCGGCCGTCGGCGAGCAGTGTCGGCAGCGCCGCCAGGTCCAGCTCGCCCGAGCCCGTCACGGGAATGAACCGCAACTCGACACCGCGCTCCGCGGCGAGGATCTGCCACGGCACCAGGTTCGAGTGGTGCTCCATCTCGGTGAGCAGGATCGCGTCGCCTGCGCGCAGCGTGGAGCGCGCCCAGCTGTACGCGACCAGGTTGATCGCCTCGGTGCTGTTGCGCGTGAACACGACCTCGCGGGGCGAGCCGGCGTGAATGAACTGGGCGACGCGCAGCCGCGCGTCCTCGTACGCCGCCGTGGCCTCCTCCGCGAGCTTGTAGACGCCACGATGGATGTTGGCGTTCTGCTCGGCGTAGTGGCCCTGGATCGCCCGTAGCACCGCCTCCGGCTTCTGGGACGTCGCGGCGCTGTCGAGGTAGGCGAACGGCTGCTTGCGGTTACGGAAGATCGGGAATTGATCCCGGATCGCGCGAGCGGGATCGGGCGCCGGGGCCGCCGGACCGGGGGCCCGGTCGGCGCCGGGCGCGGACGACATGCTCACTTCGGCGTTCCGATCTTGGTCTGGATCACCTGGCGCAGTCCTTCGCGCACGCTCTCGAGCGGAATCCGGTCGATCACCGGCGCGAAGAAGCCTTCGACGATCAGTCGCTGGGCCTCGAAACCGCGCAGGCCGCGGGCCATCAGGTAGTACATCTGCTCGGGATCCACGGTGCC
>JANLWK010000106.1:0-19644 GCA_031364505.1 Candidatus Eiseniibacteriota bacterium
GCCTCGAGGCTCGCGCGCTCGGGCCCCTCGCCGGCGAGCACGGCGATGAACGGCAACCCGCGCTCGCGGGCGATGCCCAGCGCCTCGACGAGCACCGCGGCGCCTCGATACGGCTCGAACCGGCCGGCGAACACCCACAGGGGCCGCAGCAGCCCCGCCCCGAGGCGCTCGCGCACCGCGGCCACGGCGCCGGCTTCGGCGGCCTCGTCGGGAGCGTCGACGCCCGAGGGGATGCGCCGGATCGCGTCGCGGGCGAGCCCCGTCTCGCGCGCCAGCTGATCGGCGAACGGCTCGCAGCTGGTCGTGACGACATCGGCGCGCTCGAGCGCCGCCCGCGCGGCGCCCCGCGTCGTACCGGGATCACGGCCGCCGTGCGCCGTCACGATGCGGTGGCGCACCCCCGCCATGTCGGCGAGCGGCGTCGACACCCCGTGGCTCGACGGCCAGGCGAAGTGCAGGTGGAGCAACTGGGGCCGGGCGTGGCGCAACCGGCTCCACACGTCGATCGCCCGCCGGAATCCCCAGCCGGCGCCGGGCGCGGGCATGCGGTCGACGACGACGCCGCGGGACTCCAGTGCGCCGGCGAACGGCTCCTTGGCGGGATCGCTCGACAGCCACACGCGCGCGTCGAACCGCTCGCGCGGCAGGCGCGTGGCGAGCTCCCAGATCGCCCGCTCGACTCCAACGGTGTCCGCGCAGTCCGCGAGCACGAGCGGAATCGGCGTCGAGGGGTGCTTCGGATCGTTCGTCGAAGCGGTCGTCAGAGGGGTCATCGGATTCGGATGTTGGGGGGCCGTGTCGATCTGGCGCCGGTGCGAACCGATCCGCGATGCGATCCGATGGATCGCGGGGCGGCAGCGTCCGTGCGCCGCGAGTGACGTCGCGGCAAGCTAGCACATTCATCGCGCGCCGGCCCATGGAAACGACGACCGGCGACCCTGTTTGCCTCGGGATGACATCGCGGCGCGGCGTGGCTTAGGATCGGCCGGAGATGACTTCCCCATCCGCAACGCTCGCCCGCCGTCCCTCGGAACCTCGCCAGCCATGACGGACACGCGCGCCACGGAACGCCTCGCCTCGCAGGGCGGAACGCCGGTTCGCGACCGGTTCCTCCCGCTCGTGATCCCGTTCATCGGCGACCGCGAGAAGGCGCTGGTGCTCGAGACACTCGACTCGGGCTGGATCACGACCGGCAAGCGCGCCCAGGAGCTGGGGGACCGCGTCGCGACCCTCGCCGGCGCCCGCCACGGCCACGCGGTCAGCTCCGCCACGGCCGCACTCCACCTGGGGCTCATCGCGAGCGGCGTCAAGCCGGGCGACGAGGTGATCACGTCGGTCTACACGTTCGTCGCCTGCGTCAACGTGATGGAGCACTGCGGGGCGCGGCCGGTGATCGTGGACGTCGAGCCCGACACGCTGTGCATCGACCCGGCCGCGGTCGAGTCCGCGCTCACCGGCCGCACCCGCGTCGTGATGCCGGTCGACTACGGCGGGCATCCGTGCGACATGGACCGCCTCGAACCCCTCGCCCGTTCGCGCGGCATCCCGATCGTCGAGGACGCGGCGCACGCGCTCGGCGCCGCGTGGGGCGACCGGCCCGTCGGATCGCGCGCGACCATGACGGCGTTCTCGTTCTACGCGACGAAGAACCTGACCACCGGCGAAGGCGGCGCGGCGGTCACGAACGACGACGCCATACACGACCGCATGCGCTCGCTGTCGCTCCACGGGATGGATCACGACGCCTGGCGCCGCTACACCGATCGCGGCTCGTGGTACTACGAGGTCACCGCCGCCGGCTACAAGTACAACCTGAGCGACGTGCTCGCGGCGATCGGACTGGGCCAGCTCGAGCGCTTCGGCGAGATGCAGCGGCTCCGCCACGAGCGTGCCGACCAGTACGACCGGCTGCTCGCGGACGTGCCCGAGATCCGCCGCCCGGTCGTGCGGCCGGGGACGACGCACGCCCGCCACCTCTACGCGATCGCGCTCGAGCTCGAGCGGCTCACGATCGACCGCGGCCGGTTCATCCAGGAGCTGCGGGCCGAGAACATCGGCAGCTCGGTCCACTTCATCCCGATCCACATGCACCCGCACTTCCGCGACAGCCTGGGACTCGAGGCCGGCGCATTCCCGGTGGCGGAGGACGCCTTCAGGCGGGCGGTGTCGCTGCCGCTGTTCCCGTCGATGACGCCGAGGGACGTGGAAGACGTGTGTGCCGCGGTGCGGAAGATCGTGGCGCAGTTCCGGGTGTGAGCCCGGTGCTCAGCGCGTCATGATCACGAGCCGGCGCGTCAGGCGCGTGCCGCCGGCGTTCACGTCGAGAAAGTAGACGCCGTTCGCGAGCGCGGGACCGCCCGACGCGGCGTCCCACGCGAGAATGTGCCGCCCGGCCGACAGGCGCCCGTTCGACACGTCGCGGACCATCCGGCCACTCACGTCGAAGATGCGCACG
The DNA here is from genome assembly GCA_031364505.1 of Candidatus Eiseniibacteriota bacterium. Lineage (GTDB taxonomy): Bacteria > Eisenbacteria > RBG-16-71-46 > RBG-16-71-46 > RBG-16-71-46 > JANLWK01. The sequence continues at coordinate 2,456 of JANLWK010000106.1, forward strand.
CCGACCGGCATCTCGCGCGGCAGGGCGAGGCCGAAACGCATCGTCGACCGGACCGGGTTGGGAGCGACGAGCAGCAACGCCGGCCGATCCGACGGAACGCCCGGCTCCACCCCGACCAGCGGATCGAGGGTGCCGCTGGTGCCCGCGTTGTTGGTGAACACCGCCGACTGCTCCGCCGTGAGCGCGTAGTCGGCGGCGTTGTTGGTGCTCAACGCCGAGGCGCCGTTCGGAAACAGCAGCGCCCGAGTCGACGCCGACGGCAGCGGCCCCGCGAAGGGCGGCCCGAAGTTCCCGTCGCTGTCATTCGTCGTGAATCCGGTCGTGGGACCCGTATAGGCCGCGCCCCCCCACATCAGCCTCCAGTAGACGGTCCCGAAGTCGTCCTCGTACGTGAGCGTGCCGGCGGGCAGATACGAGTCGGGGATCTTGCTCCCCATCGTGAAGTCCGGAACGACGGTGGGGCTCGTGAGGAACATGAAGTCGCTGGTCGCGATCAGCACGCGCGATCCCAGGGTGGCATTCGCGACGTCGGAGGTCATGTCGAACAGCAGGACCGGGTTCATCCCGCCGGCGTCGCGCACGACGAGCCGGGCATGCGAGACGAGATTCTCGAACGCGAAGCGCATGCGCAGCTGGAACGCCTGGACCGTGGTGAGGCCGTTGAGCCCCGCCACCACCTGTTCGATCTGCATGCGGTGGAACGTGGCCGCGGCAGGCCGACTCCCGAGCGCGACCATCAGGAGCGCCGCGAGGAGCGTGCGCAGGAGCTTCATGGAGTGCCTTTCACGGTGACCCGAGGGGGCCTGTCGTGGAAGCGGGACGGCAGACGCCACCCATGAGCTTATCCACGTATCGAGCCGAAATCACGTGAAAACCGCGTCATGGGTCGCATGCCCCATGTCAGGCCGCGTCGGGCTCCTGGGCCCGGGTAATGGCCGCCAGGGACAGCCCTTCGCGCCGCAGGCACAGCAGGCCCGTGATCGTGACCGGGATCCACTGCCCCGCCCAGAAGAACCACGAGAACGGGACCGCCGCCGCCTTGCCGATGCCGAACAGGGCGAGGCCCGCGACGCAGGCGATGTTGAGCGTGCCGATGTAGCCGGGGGCCGCCGGCACCATGATCCCGATCGCCGTGATGACCAGCATGATCAGCCCGGAATACCACGGCACGTCCATGTGGAACGCCCACATGCTCACGGTGAGGCACAGGGCGAACACGCCGAACATCACGAACGACAGGAAGAACACCCACAGCAGCCGGGGCACGTCGCGGAACAGGGCGAGTCCCGCGATGAAGTGGTGCAGCGCGCTCACGAGCTTCCGCCCGATCGAGCCGGGCAACCGCGCCGCGAGGCCCTCGAGCAGCCCGCCCATCAGCTTCGGCGTGCGCTCGATGATGACGAGTCCGACGACGAGACCGACGCACAGCACGACGAGCAGCAGAGCGCCGCCGTTGGCGAGGCGGCCGGCGTTGGTCTCCGACGAGATCGGGTGCAGCAGGAGCGCCAGCCCGAAGATCGCGAGCAGCGTGATCATGTCGACGACGCGTTCGACGACGATCGTCGCGAGCAGCGTGGTCTTGGACATCTTCTCACGCCGGCCGAGGACGTAGGGCCGCACGAACTCGCCGAGCCGGAACGGGAACAGGTTGTTCGCCATGAAGCCCACCATCGTCGCGCTGAACAGGCTGCCCGTCGTCAGTGGCTTCGCCGTCGAGATCAGCCAGCGCCAGCGGAACGCGCGGATCCAGAACCCGAGCAGCGTGAGCGCCATGAGCACGACGAAGCCGACGCCGCGCGCCTGGCGCAGCGCGTCCCACACCTGGCTCGGGCGCACCTCGCGCATCTCCCACCAGACGCAGACGGCCGAGATGAGGAGGCCGACGACGAACAGGGCGCGACGGTTCACGACCGGCCTCCCGGCTCACCGGCGGACGTCCACGGGCCCGGCTCGCGCTCGAGACGCAGCAGCGCCAGCTCCCGCGCGAGAGCCAAGTGCTCCTGGCTGAGCCGCGACAGCCGCACCGACAGCACGAGCAGTCCGATCACGGCGAACCCCAGGCCCGCCGCGAACACCGTCGACGTCTCGTACAGGATGCCGAGCGCCTGTGTCACCGCGCGCAGCAAGCCGGTCGAGAACCCGAGCACCGCGATCACGCCGGTCGAGGCGAGCCACACGAGCGAGAACTCCTCCGACAGCTTGCGCCGGCGGACGAGGTCGAGCACCACGAGTGCGAGCCCCACGGCGGCGAGCGCCGTGATCACCTGGATGCGCGAGAGAAACATCGTTCGCCTCCGTCGGTCAGGCCGGGCGCTGGAGCCAGGCCATGAGTGATGCGAGCAGGTTCTTGTACGGGTAGTACAGCTTCTTGCCGAGCGTGTAGAAGGACTGGCCGCGGGCCCGCTCGCGCATGTTCACCGGGACCTCGAGCAGCCGGAACCCGCGCCGCGACAGCATGATCAGGAGCGGGGCGTCGGGAAAATCGCGGGGGAAGTCGTGCTGGCAGACCTCCATGACCCGGCGGCCGTACGCGCGAAACCCCGACGTGGTATCGGCAATTCGCTGGCCCAGCGCGAGCCGCACGACGCCCTGGAACAACAGCATGCCGGCGCGACGCGCCAGCGGGGCGTGGTAGCCGCTGCTCGCCACGTAGCGTGACCCGATGCAGACGTCGCAGCGGCCGTCGGCCACGGGGGCCACCAGGTCGGCGATCTGGCGCGGGTCGTGCTGCCCGTCGGCGTCCAGCTGGACGGCCACGTCGTAACCACGCTCCACGGCCGCGCGGAAGCCGGTTTGGAGGGCGGCCCCCACGCCCAGGTTGAATGGATGGCGCGCCACGGGGATGCCCCGGAGGCGGGCCACGTCGGCCGTGCCGTCGCGCGAGCCGTCGTCGATCACGAGCACGTCGAGCGTGGGCGCAGCCGCGCGCAATTCGTCGAGCGTCACCGGCAGGCTCTCGTGCTCGTTCAGTGCCGGCACGATGACGAGCGTGCGGACCGGGGTCGCGGCGGCCGGAGTGGGTGTCATCCCGGAATCGTCACCCGGGAGGTCCCGTCGCGTCCAGCGAGGCGAGCACCGCGGCCGCGAACAGCGGCAGCAGGATCTCGTGGTGTCCGGTGAGCGCGATGCCGCGGGCGCCCGGGGCGCGCGTCGGCCGCTCGACGACGTTGACGCGCGGGCGGTAGTGCTGGATCTGGTCGAAGTTGACGGTCGTCAGCCCCGACAGGTCGGCGCCGAGATTCCGGGCCACCGACAAGGCCTTCAAGAACACCTCGGGCATGAGCACCGCGGAGCCCACGTTGAGCACGGTGGCGCCGCGCGCCTCGGCGAGCGTGCCGGCGAACACGCGAAAGTCGCGCAGGGTCGCGGTCCCCAGCGCGGCGCCGTCGCAGGCGGGGTGGTGGTGGATCGTGTCGGTGCCGATCGCGACGTGCACGGTGGCGGGGATGCCGCGCCGCGCCGCCGCCGCGAGCAGGCTCACGTCCCGGTGCGGCGCGCGCGATTCCTCGAGGGCGCGGCCCCAGCATTCGCCGAGTCCCTCGTTCCGCCGGGCGCCCTCGATCATCGCGGCGTTCATCCAGTCGCCCGTCTCGTCGACCATGCCGAACGTGCCCTCGTGCAGGTTCGCCTCGACGTCCTCGGACGTGCGGCCGTTGCGGGCGATTTCCACGTCGTGGATCGCGGCCGCGCCGTTCATGGCGAGATGGGTCACGACGCCGCGCTCGACGAGCGACACGAGGCAGGGCGTCACGCCGGTCTTCACGACGTGACCGCCGCACATGGCGACGACGGGACGGCCGTCGCGGTGGGAGGCGACGGTGCGCGACACCGCGTCACGCAGCGCCTCGGCGCCGAGTTGCCTGGGCAGCGACTCGAGCACCTGCCGGGCGGCGGCGGGGTCGAGCGGGCGGGCGAAGTCCGAAACACTCACCCGCGTCGGGCGGTCCGCGACCGAGCCCGTGGTGAGGCGCGACAGGTCCGCTTCGCGGAAGCGTCCCATCAGGCGCCGGACCGGTACTCCTGCAGCACGACGCTGATCGATCCCACGGTGACCTTGCTCTTCATCAGCACCGGCATGCGCCGCTCGTCGTCCGTGATCCAGATCACGAGTCGTCCCTTCTTCTTGAAGATGCCGCCGGCCTTGAGCAACGGCTCGATCGCGACGCAGTTGAACTTGCCCGCGGGGGTCTCGATCTTCTCGCGGCCGAGCACCTTGACCTCGAGCGGGAGGCTCTTGCGGCTCGCATGATAGTCGAACACGATGCTGCCGCCGAGCGGCAGGGCCTGGGTGCGGCTGTAGTAGAACGCCGACAGGGCATCCTGCACGTGCGGAGGGATCGCGAACGTGCGGCCGTCCTTGTAGCGCGCCTCCATCCGGTCGTAGTCGAACGTCATGTCGTTCTGCGCGCGGAAACCGCCTTCGCGGCGGTTCTCGCTGTAGCGCCAGCTGAAGTGCCCGTCACGATCCCAGTAGGACTGGATCTTGTTCCGCACCTTGTAGAACGTGCTGAAGAACCCGTTCGATTCCGCGCGGGCCTGCAGCAGGAACACCGGGTGGCCGTTCACGTCCTCGGCGCGCGGCACCTCGAGGTACGCCGAACCGGCGTGGATGATCCCGTACTGGACCGAGAACTTGAGGTACTCGCCGACGTGGAACGGACGGTCCGGCGCGGGCAGCATCTCGATCGCCGACGGGCGCGCAACGGTGGCGCTGATGTCGCTCGTGTCGGCGCCGCTCGAGTCCGGGAGGTCGTCGCCCTCGGGGGCGGCGGCGACGAGCAGCAGCACGGTCGCCCCCAGCGCGATCATGCGGGCGAACGCGTGAAGGTTGCGGGAGACGGCCGGCGGCACGACCCGGCGCCAGGGCTGAGGTCGAAGTTCGCTCATTCTCCCCCTGATCACTGCAAGATCCCGGCCGGAACCGTCGTGCGCACGTGAAACGCACTATGTCCACGGCTCCACAGGCTGTCAAACCCGTGTAGAACGGCGCAGCGCGAGGTGCCGCAATCGTCTAGACGCACCGACCCGCGCGCGCCGGACGGTATCGCCGAATCCCCCACGACGCGGCGTGAACCGGGCCCGGCGCAGGCGTCGCGGAACCTCCACACCGGGACGCTCACGTTCGTTCGACTCGCGCCCGACCGCGGATCAATCGGCCGGAGCGAACGCGGAGACGTCGGGACCCTCGCGGGGGCCCAGTGCCGCGAGCGAGAAGCGAGACGGCTCGAGCACGCGGCGCGCGAGGTCGGCCGCGGCCTCGCGCGTGACGCCGTCGATGCGGCGGACGAGGTCCTCGGGCTCGGTGAATCGCCCGCAGTAGATCTCCTCCTGCGCCAGGTGGAACATGCGGTTCGAGACGCTCTCCTGCCCCATCAGCAGGCTGCCGCGCAGCTGGGCCCGCGCGGCCGCGAGTTCCTCCTCGCCGGGGCCGCCCGTCGCCAGCGCCTCCAGCTCGCGGCGCACGAGGCCCAGCGCCTCGTCGCCCGCGTCGGGCGAGACCGCGAGGTGGATCGACAGCATCCCGCCGTCGCGGTGGAACTCCGTCGAGGACGAGACCGAGTAGGCGAGCCCCGCCTCCTCGCGCACGGACTGGAACAGGCGCGAGCTCATGCCGCCGCCGAGCAGCGTGTTGAGCACGACGAGCGTGATGCGCTCCGGCGTGTCGTAGGGGACCGCGCGGGCGCCGAGCGACAGGTAGAGCTGCTGCAGGTCCTCGCGCCGCTCGTGCCGGTGGACGAGCGTGAACGGGGGCGGCGGATCCGACAGCGGCCTCGGCTCGCCGGCCGGCGGCCGGAAGTGCCGCGTGACGAGCGCCGTCAGCTCCTCGTGGTCGAGCCCCCCCGAGGCGGCGACCACGAGCTGCTCCGGGCGGTAGCGGCTCGCGAAGTAGGCGCGCAGCGGCCCCGGGTCGAGGACTCCGAGCGTCTCCGCGCGTCCGAGGATCGGGCGGCCGAGCGGATGGTCGCCCCACACCTGGGCCGAGAGCATCTCGAGCACCGAGTCGTCGGGACTGTCGTCGGCGGCGCGGATCTCCTCGAGCACCACGTTGCGCTCGCGCGAAACCTCGGGCTCCGTCATGCGCGACGAGCACACGATGTCGGCCAGCACGTCGATCACGTCGGGTAGGCTGTCGGACAGCGCGCGGGCGTAGTAGCACACCTGCTCGCGGCTCGTGAACGCGTCTAGATGTCCGCCGAGCGACTCGAGGCTCTGGGCGATCGCGCGCGCGTCGCGCCGTTCGGTGCCCTTGAACATCAGGTGCTCGAGGAAATGCGAGATACCGAGCCATTCGGCCGGCTCGTCTCGCGCGCCGTTCCTCAGCCAGACGCCGACCGACACCGAGTGCCGGTCCGGCATGCGCTCGCTCAGGACGGTGATGCCCGACGGCAACACGGTCTTGCGATAGGTCGAACTCATCGACGGGTGACCTCCCTCGGGGGCGGGACACCACGGGCCGCGCGGACGGTATCGCCCACGCGGCCCGGGTGACCGCTCGCCCGGCTCGCAAGCCGGGCGCCCTGCATGACGAATCCTAGCGACGCCGTCCGCGATCCCGGTCGCCGCCACGACGGTGTCCACCGCCGCCGCCACCGCCGCCGCCGCCACCGTAGTCCCCGCGACCCTCGCGTCCGCCACCGGATGCCGCGCCAGCCGGCACGCCACCCTCCGGCTCGGGCAGCAGCGCCTTCCGCGACAGCTTGATCTTGCCGTCCCGGTCGACGCCGATCACCTTGACCATGACGATGTCGCCGAGGTTCAGCACGTCCTCGACGCGTCCGACACGGTGGTGCTCGATCTCAGAGATGTGGAGCAGGCCGTCACGACCCGGCACGATCTCGACGAACGCGCCGAAAGTGACGACCGAGCGGACCTTGCCCTGGTACACGCGTCCGACTTCGGGGTCGTCGGTGATGCCGCGGATCATCTCCTCGGCACGCCGCCCGCCCTCGCTGTTGACGGCGGCGATGCGCACCTCGCCCGTGTCCTCGATGTCGATCTGGGCACCCGTCTCCTCGGTGATGCGCTTGATCACCTTGCCACCCGGGCCGATGACCTCGCGAATCTTGTCGGGATGGATGTTGATGATGAGGATCCGCGGCGCGTACGGCGACATCTCGGCGCGCGGCTTCGGCAGGCACTGTTCCATCAGGTCGAGGATGTGGAGGCGTCCCTTGCGGGCGCTCTCCAGCGCGTCGGCCATGACCTTGAACGGAATGCCGCCGATCTTGGTGTCCATCTGGAAGGCCGTGACGCCCTCACGCGTGCCGGTCACCTTGAAGTCCATGTCGCCGAGATGATCCTCGACGCCCAGGATGTCGGTGAGCACCGCGACGCGGTCGCCCTCCTTGATGAGGCCCATCGCGATGCCCGCGACCGGTGCCTTGATCGGCACGCCCGCGTCCATCAGCGCCATCGATCCACCGCACACCGACGCCATCGACGACGATCCGTTCGACTCGAGGATGTCGCTGACGATGCGCAGCGTGTACGGGAAGTGCTGATCCGACGGGATCACCGGCTCGATCGCGCGCTCGGCCAGCGCGCCGTGACCGATCTCGCGCCGGCCCGGGCCGCGGATGGGACGCGTCTCGCCGACGCTGAACGGCGGGAAGTTGTAGTGGAGCATGTACGACTTCCACGACTGGCCTTCCAGCTCCTCGACCCGCTGCTCGTCGCTCTTGGTGCCCAGGGTGGCGACGGCCATCGCCTGGGTCTCACCGCGGGTGAACAGGCAGGATCCGTGGGTGCGCGGCAGCGCCCCGACCTCGATCGTGATCTTGCGGATCTGGTCGGGCGTGCGTCCGTCGGCGCGAATGCCGTCGGTCAGCACCATGTTGCGCAATTCCTCGCGCTCGATCTCGTGCAGCAGCTTGCCGATGAATGTTTCCTGCTCGGCGAAGCGCTCCTTGAGCGAATCCTTCGCGTCGGTGGTGATGCGATCGAGCTCTTCCTGGCGCGCGTCCTTGCCGGGAATCCGGATCGCGTCGCGCACGCGGCCGCGGTAGGCCTGGTCGAGCGCGCCGTGGAGCGCGCTGGTATCCGGCGCCGGGTACAGCGGACGCTTCGGCTTGCCCGCCTGCGACACGAGGTCGTTGATCATGCCGGTGATGCGGCGGATGTGCGTCTGCGCGAACTCGAGCGCCTGCAGCATGTCCGCTTCGCTCACCTCGCGCGTGCCGCCCTCGACCATGATGATGTCGTTCGACGTGCCCGCCACCGTGACGTCCATGTCGCTCTCGTCGAGCTGCGAGATGGTCGGCATGATCACGAGCTCACCGTTGACGCGGCCGACCCGCACGCCCGCGACCGGCTCGGGGAACGGAATGTCGGACAGGCACATCGACGCGGAACCGCCGATCAGCGCCAGCACGTCGGCGTCGTTCTCCTGGTCCGACGACATGACCGTCGCCATGACCTGCGTCTCGTAGGGGAAATCCTTGTTGACCAGCGGCCGGATCGGCCGGTCGATCAACCGCGAGGTCAGCGTTTCCTTCTCGGTCGGCCGCCCTTCACGCTTGAAGAAACCGCCGGGGATCTTGCCGGCGGCGTACGTGCGCTCACGGTAGTCCACGGTGAGCAGCGCGAAGTCGCGTCCCAGCGTCGGCGACTTGGCCGCGCTCGACGCCACCAGCACGACGGTATCGCCGAGCCTCACGACGGCGGAGCCGCCCGCGAGCTTGGCCCACTTGCCGGTGCTGATCGTGAGGGTCTGTCCACCCAAATCCAGGGAGACGGTTTTCTCTTCCATTCCGTTGGTCCTGTCCTCTCGCCACCGACGCCGCGGCACACGCCGCTGCGCTTCGCCCGGCCGACGGCCCGATGCCGCCGGCGGCGTGCGCGGACCGGCGCCACGCGAAGCGTGACGGGCCGCGCGTCCGGAGTCCGCCGCTCAGACGAGCGGCGCCCCGCGCCGGAACGCTGCTAGCGACGCAGCCCCAGCTCCTTGACCACTTTGCGGTACCGCTCGATGCGCGTCGCCTTGAGGTAGTCCAGCAGGCGGCGGCGCTGCCCGACCATGCGGAGCAGCCCGCGGCGCGACGCGTGATCGCGCTTGTGAATCTTGAAGTGCTCGGTCAGGTACAGAATCTTCTCGGTTAGCAGCGCAACCTGGACCTCGGGCGAGCCCGAGTCCCCTTCGTGCGTCTTGAACTTTCCGATGATCCCCTGCTTCTGCTCTTTGGAGAGCGTCACAGCAGGCCACCTCCTGCATGGATGGGTGAACTTCCAAGCCTCGCCATCGAGTGCAAGTTCTCAAATGGCCAAGCGTTGCGAGGCTAACGTACGGCAGGTACGGGAGCAGTCCGGCAATGTAACATCCGGCACGCGGCCGCGGCAAACGCGGCCAGATCCGCCCCCCTCACGCCCGGCGGGGGCGCCGTGGCATCGGCCCCCGCGGACGGGTTCGGAGGAATCCCGGGCGGGGTCAGCTGCCCGGCGAGGCGGCCTCCGTGGAGGCCGATCGCACGCGCTCGAGCCGGGTCCGGGTCTGCCCGATGTCGGCGGCGATCGCCTCCGCCAGGGCCTCGGGCGTCTCGAACGTCTTCTGCTCGCGCATCCAGGCCACGAACTCCACGTCCACCTCGCGCCCGAGCAGCTCGCCCTCCCAATCGATCAGGTGCACCTCGAGTGCGCGGGCGTTCTCGCCGAAGGTCGGGCGGGTGCCGATGCTCATCGCGCCCGGCAGCGCCCTCGGCTCTCCATCGATACGCGCCCACACCGCGTAGATGCCGTCGGCGGGCAGGAACTTCTCGTCGTGGAGCCGCAGATTCGCCGTCGGGCACCCCAGCTGGCGGCCGATGCCGTCACCGGTGACGACGCGGCCCGAGAGTCCGTAGCGGCGCCCGAGCTGGCCGACGACCTCCTCGACGCGGCCCTCCGAGAGCAGGGCGCGAATTCGCGTGCTGCTCACCGGAACCCCGTCGCGGACGAGCAACGGCACGGGGTCGACCTCGAAGCCGCGCGAGCGGCCCAGCTGGCTCAGCCGCTCGACGTTCCCGGTGCGACCGCGGCCCAGCGCGAAATTCTCGCCCACCACCAGGTGGTGCATGGCGAACGGCTGGACGAGATAGCGATCCACGAACTCCTCCGGCCGCAGGGCCGCGAGCTCGCGTGTGAACGGGATCACTTCGTAGATCTCGACACCGAGGTCGGCGAGGCGGCGGCGGCGCTCCGGATGTGGCGTGAGCGGCGCGACGGCCTCGAACGAGCCCGACAACACGAGGTCGGGATGCGGATCGAAGCTCACGACGACGCACCGGGTGCCGCGAGCGCTGGCACGCGCGAGCGCCCGGTCGAGGATCTGGCGATGGCCGAGATGCAGTCCGTCGAAGACGCCGACCGCGACCGCCGCCCCCGTCACGCCGACTTTCCCTCGCGCACCGCCCACGGGAACACGACGTGCGGGCAGGCGAGCAGCGTGCCCGGCGAGGCACCGTCGGCGCGCAACTCGCCCAGCGCGAGCACGCACGCATCGGCCGAGCGGAACACGACCGAGCGCGGGCCGGCGCCGACCGGAATTCCGGCGCACGCGGCGGCCGGGCGCTCGGGCCGGCCGCCGTAGCCCAGCTCCGCCTCGGCCCGGGCATCGAGCACCAACGCCGGCAAGTGGGCGAGCGCCTCCTCGATCGTCGACCCGGCGCGCGTCCACACCTCGGCCGCAGGCGCCGCCTCGATCTCGGCCAGCGGCATCGCGCGTTCGAGCCCGAACGGCTCGCTCCTCAGCCGGCGCAGCGATTCGAGCGCGGCCCCGGCGCCCAGGACGGCACCCAGGTCGTGCGCGAGCGTGCGGACGTAGGTGCCCGACGAGCAGACGACGCGGAAGCGTGCCGCCGCGCCGTCGAAGCCGAGCCAGTCCCAGCGACGAACGTGAATCGTGCGCGTCGGCCGCTCGACGTCGAGCCCCCGGCGCGCGAGCGCGTGCAGCCGCTCGCCGCCGACGCGGATCGCCGACACCATGGGCGGCAGCTGCTGGATCTCGCCGACGAACGCCGGCGTCGCCTCGCGCACGGCGCGCTCGTCGGGCACGTGGTCGCTGCGCTCGATCACCTCGCCCTCGAGATCCTGCGTCGTCGTCACGACGCCGAACCGCAGCGTCGCCTCGTAGGTCTTGTCGCCGCCCTGCCAGACCGGCACGCAGCGCGTGGCGGCGCCGGTAGCGACGAGCAGGAGCCCCGTGGCACCGGGATCCAGCGTGCCGAGGTGCCCGGCCCGGGCGATCCGGAGATGGCGCGCGACGCGCGCGACGACGGCATGCGACGTGAGCCCGGCGGGCTTGTCGATCGCGAGCAGCCCCGCGCGCGGGTCACGCGGCGGTGCGCCGGCGGCGCCGCGTCGCGCGGCCGTCGTTCCGGAGGCGGCGGCGGACCCGACGCTCATTCCAGGTCCTCGTCGGGAACGCCCTCGCCGCGCTCGATGCGCTTGAGCAGGTCCTCCACGCGGGCGCCGCGCTCGATCGAGGTGTCCAGCTTGAAGCGCAGCTCGGGCACTTCACGCAGGCCCATGCGCGGCGCGAGCTCGTGGCGCACGAAGCCCGCGGCGCCGTTCAGCGTCTCCAGCGTGCGGTCGCGCTCGTCGCCGGTGGGCAGGACGCTCACGTAGACCTTGGCGCTCGACAGATCGCTCGTGATCTCGACGTCCGTGACGGTCACCCACTGGCTCAGCCGCGGGTCGCGCATGCGCGTGCGCAGGATGTCGGCGATCTCGCGCTGCATCAGGTGGGCGACGCGCTCGGGTCGGATCCTCATGTCACCTGCTCCTGCCAGTCGATGACGACGGCGTCCGGCCTCGACTCCACGATGTTGCGAATGGCCTGCAGTTGCTCGTCGATCTGTCCGTGCTCGCCCGAGACGACCGCCACGCCCAGCGCGGCCCGCTGCCACAGGTCCTGGTGGTCCACCTCGGCGACGGCGGCCGCCGTGCGGGCGCGGATCTTCTCCTTGAGCGAGCGCACCACGGCGCGCTTGTCCTTGAGCGACCCGCTCGCCGGGATGTGCAATTCGATCCGGACCGCGCCTACGAACATGCGCCCCCCGGGGGGATCGGGCCGGGCTACAGAGTCCGCGCCAGCTCTTCGATCGTGAAGGCCTCGATGACGTCGCCGACCTTCAGGTCGTTCATGCCGTCGAGGCCGATGCCGCACTCGAATCCCGTCTGCACTTCCTTCATGTCGTCCTTGAATCGCTTCAGCGATCCCAGCCGGCCTTCCCACACCGGAACGCCGTCGCGCAGCAGGCGCACCTTGCCGGTGCGCGGAATCGAACCGGAGGTGATCATGCAGCCCGCGATGGTGCCGGCCTTCGACAGCTTGAACACCTGGCGCACCTGGGCGGCGCCCAGCACGACCTCGTGCAGCTCGGGCTTGAGCATGCCTTCGAGGGCGGCCTTCACGTCCTCGACGGCCTTGTAGATGATGTCGTAGAGCCGGATCTCGACCTTCTCGCGGTCCGCCAGCTCGCGCACGCGCGCGTCGGGCCGGACGTGGAAGCCGACGATGATCGCCCCCGAGGCCGCGGCGAGCAGCACGTCGGACTCGGTGATCTGGCCGACCGCCTGGCGAATCACGCGCACCTGGACCTCGGCGTTCGCGAGCTTGCCCAGCGACTCGGACAGCGCCTCGACCGAACCGTCGACGTCGCCCTTGATCACGAGCTTGAGCTCGGTCATCTCGCCCTGCGCCATCCGGGCGTGGAACTCGGTCAGCGAGATCGTCTTCGCCGCGCGGAACTCCTGCTCGCGGTGGACGGCGGCGCGCTTGGTCGCGATGTCGCGCGCGTCGCGCTCGTCCTGGAACGCCGCGAACAGGTCGCCCGCGGCGGGCGTGCCGTTCCAGCCCAGCACTTCGACCGGCGTCGACGGTCCGGCGTCGCGCACCGTGCGCCCGCGCTCGTCGAACATCGCGCGTGCGCGTCCGTAGTGCTGGCCCGCGACGAACGCTTCACCCTGCCGCAACGTGCCGTGCTGGACGAGCACGCTCGCGACGACGCCGCGGCCCTGCTCGACGCGCGCTTCGAGCACGACGCCGCGGGCGCGACGGTACGGATCCGCCTTGAGCTCGAGCAGCTCGGCCGACAGCAGGATCATCTCGAGCAGCTTGTCGACGGCCGTGCCCTTCTTGGCCGAGATCTCGACGCTCACGTACTTGCCGCCGAACTCCTCGACGACGACGCCGTGCTGCGCCAGCTCGTTCTTGATGCGCAGGGGGTCGGACGCCGGCAGGTCCATCTTGTTGATCGCGACGACGATCGGCACGCCGGCCGCCTTGGCGTGGTCGATCGCCTCGATCGTCTGCGGCATGACGCGATCGTCCGCGGCCACGACGAGCACCACGATGTCGGTGGCCTGGGCGCCGCGCGCGCGCATGGCGGTGAACGCCTCGTGGCCGGGCGTGTCGAGGAACGTGACCTTGCGCCCGTCGGGCAGCGTCACTTCGTATGCGCCGATGTGCTGCGTGATGCCGCCGGACTCGCCCGCGACGACGTTCGCCCGGCGGACGTAGTCGAGCAGCGAGGTCTTGCCGTGATCCACGTGGCCCATCACCGTGACGACGGGCGGGCGGGGCTCGAGCTTCTCCTCGCCCGCGTCCTCGGCGAGGTCCTGCTGCTCGGCCTCCGCGCCGTATTCGGTCGTGAAGTCGACGCCGAAGCCGAACTCGTCGGCGATGGTCTGGATCGAATCCTTGTCGAGACGCTTGTTGATGGTCGCGAGCAGGCCGAGGCGCATGCAGGTGGTGATCACCTCCTGCGGCTTCACCTCGAGCAGGTTCGCCAGCTCCGCCACGGTGATGAACTCGGTCGCGTGGATGACCTTCTCGTCGGCGACCGTCGTCTCACCGTTCTCCTCGTCGTGCCGGCGGTGCCGGCGCTTCGACCCGGTGTCGAGGCTCGCGAGTGTCTTGCGGATGCTCTCCTTGACCAGCTTCTCGTCGACGACCTTCTTCTTCTTGTCGCGGCGACGGCTCCCGCCGTGCGGGCGCGGGCCCCCCGGGGGTCCAGTGCGCGACGGCGGTCCGCCGGTGCGCGGCGGCGCGGACGACGGCCGGCCGGGTGTCCCCGGCATGCCGGTACGCGGAGGTGCTGCGGGAGCCGCGGTCGCCGAGGCCGCCTGGGCCTGGGCGGCGGCCTGCGCCGCCGCGGCCACACGGGCGCGCTCCTCGCGGGCGCGCGCCGCTTCCTGCTCGTGCTTGCGCTGCTCGACCTCGCGGACCGCCTGCTTCTCGTGCGCCAGCTCGGCGCGCGCCTTGTCGACGATCGCGGGCTCGAGCGTGCTCATGTGGTTCTTCACCTCGACGCCGAGGCGCTTGACGATCTGCAGAATGGCCTCGCTCGACATGCCGAGGTCCTTGGCGACCTCGTACACGCGCTGCTTCTTGGGTCCCGCCGTCTTACTGGTCACCGTGGCCTCCCTGCGCGCCCGCCGGCTCATCCGAGCCGCCGGTCGCCGGCTGCTCCGCGGGTGCGATTCCGTCCGTTCCGACGACTTCGGCCACGGGCTCCATTTCGGGTGTGAATTCCATGTCGGCGGGCGTCTCGACGACCGGCGGATGCGCGGCCACGTACTCCTGCGCCGTGGCGAGCAGCTTCTCGGCGGTCTTCTCCCCGATGCCCGGAATCTCGACGAGCTTGTCGAGCGGGGTCGCGATCAACTCCTGCACCGTCTCGATTCCCGCCGAGATGAGTTTCTCGGTCGTGGCCTCGCCGAGCCCCAGCTGCTCGACCTCGATGCGGGTCGCGCGCAGCAGTTCCTCGCGCTTCTTCTGCTCGCTCTTCGAGGTCAGGTCGATCTTCCAGCCCGTCAACCGCGCGGCGAGGCGCGCGTTCTGGCCGCCCTTGCCGATCGCCAGCGACAGCTGGTCGTCGGCGACGATCACGTTCATCCGCTGCTCGGGCTCGTGCACCTTGACGTCCATCACGCGCGCCGGCGACAGCGCGCGCGACACGAACACGGCCGGGTCCGTGGACCACGGCACGATGTCGATGCGCTCGCCGCCGAGCTCGCGCACGATGCTCTGGACGCGCGAGCCCTTGAGCCCGACGCACGATCCGACCGCGTCGACGCGGGGGTCGGTCGAGAACACGGAAATCTTCGACCGCGAGCCCGCCTCGCGCGCGACGGCGCGGATCTCGACGATGTTCTCGGAGATCTCGGGCACTTCGCTCTCGAACAGGCGTCGCAGGAAGTCCGGGTGGGTGCGCGACAGGATCACCTGCGGGCCCTTGGCGGACTTGTCCACGTTGATGACGACGGCGCGCACGTATTCGCCCTGCCGGTGGTACGACCGCGCGATCTGCTCGCGCGCCGGCAGGAAGCCCTCGGAGTGATCGAGCTTGACGATCACGTTGCCGCGCTCGACCTGCTGGACGACGCCGCGCACGAGCGTGCCGATCTTGTCCGAGTACTCCTTGAAGACGCGGTCGCGCTCGGCCTCGCGCACCTTCTGGATCAGCACCTGCTTGGCGGTCTGGATCGCGTTGCGGCCGAACTCGGCGATGGGCAGCGGGAAGCTGAGCACGTCGCCCACCTGGGCGCCGGACTTGTGGGCACGCGCCTCCTCGATCGTCATCTGCAGGGCGGGGTCCTCGACGGCCTCGGCCACGGTCTTCTTGAGCACGATGGAGATCGCGCCGGTGTCGTTCGCGAACTTCACGTCGACATCGGCGGTGGCGCCGTAGCGCTTCCGGACGGCGCTGGCGAGTCCCTGCTCCAGCGTCTCGATGAGCAGCGCCCGATCCACGCTCTTCTCGCGTGTGATCTGGCTCAGCGCGTCCAGGATTTCATTGCTCATGGCGTCCCTCCCCGGATGCCGGCCGGCCACCCCAGCGCGCCGGCTTGGCCGGACGCGCCGCGGACTTCCGAGCTTCGGCCCACGGATCCACAATCAGCCGGGCCGATCGCACCTCGGCCCAGTCGAACCAGTATTCCTGTCCATCCTCGGCGCGCAGCCCCACCCGGCCCGAAGCCGGTTCGAGCAGCTCGCCCTCGAAGTGCCGCCGTCCGTCGCGGGCGTCGTGCAGCGTGACGCCCGCCTGCCGCCCCGTGAACCGGCCGATCGCCTCCAGGCTCGTGAGCGGCCGGTCGATGCCGGGCGAGCTCACTTCGAGCTGGTAGCTCCCGTTCACGGTCTGGTTCATGTCGAGACCATCGGCCAGACGCCGGCTGAACCGCGCGCAGTCACCCACCGTCACCCCGCCCGGTTTATCGAGCAGGACACGGATGACCATGCGCCGTCCCTGGAAGACGAGCTCGATACTCACCAACTCGAGCCCTTCCTCCTCGCACAGCGGTTGGGCGAGTTGGCGAACCTCTTCTCGGACTTCCACTTCGGCTCCTGAACAGACAAAAAACGGAGTGGTCGCGCCTGCCCCACTCCTGCCCGCAGGGTACACGAGCATGTGATGAGCGGCAAGCGACGGGCCGGCGGTGGGACACACGCCGTGGCCGGCGAGCCGAAGGCCTGCGGCACGCCGTGAAGACTCTTGATACAAGTCTTCCGATGACAATTGGTTGCGCGGGGAAGCGCGAGGCGGGTCAGGGCCGCCGCGTCGCGAGGGGACTGTCGTACACGATCCACGCCGCGACCGCGGCGACCTCGGCGAGGCTCGCTGCCGAGACGCGATCCGGCAGGTCCCGGGTGGTGTGCCACTCCGGGTAGTCGAAGTCGATCACGTCGACCGCCGGGATCCCCGCCTGGATCAGCGGGACGTGATCGTCGAACACGTCGTATTTGGGCGTCGGCAGGAAGTGCTTCGCCCCGGTCGCCCGCGCGGCCTCGAGCACCAGCGACACCAGGTTCGTCGCGTTGCTCGCCGAGACGAGGTCGGGCGAGATCGACAGGTCGCGATCGCCGATCATGTCGAACACGAATCCGGCGAGGAGATCCTCGCGGCGGGCGCGCGCGGCGTAGATACGCGACCCGCGGCAGTACCCGTCGGGGTTGGACGCCGTGCCCAGGTCCTCGCCGTCCAGGAACACGAGCTCGACACCCACCGCCGGGGACTTCTCGTGCATCAGCTCGGCGATCTCGAGCAGCACGGCGACGCCCGACGCGCCGTCATTGGCGCCCGGCATCGGCTCCGCGTGCCGCGTCGAGTCGGGATCGTGGTCGCTCCACGGCCGCGAGTCCCAGTGCGCGAGCAGGGCGATGCGGCGTCCGGCGTCCGGCCCGAAGCGGCCGATCACGTTGGTCATCGGGG
>JANLWK010000451.1:0-6383 GCA_031364505.1 Candidatus Eiseniibacteriota bacterium
GTCGCGAGCGAGGAGCCGCACACGCAGATCGGCTTCCCCGAGGTGCTGCTCGGCATCTTCCCGGGATTCGGCGGAACGACGCGGCTGCCGCGGCTCATCGGACTGTCGAACGCACTCGACCTGATCCTCACGGGCCGCGCGCTCGACGGCCGGCGCGCCGAGAAGATGGGCCTCGTCGCGCGCTCGGTGCCTGCGGCGTGGCTGGTCGAGCACGCGGAGCGCCGCGTGCGCGAGCTGGCCGCGCGGCCGGCGGCCTCGCGCGCGGATCGCTACCGCCCCCGCACGTTCGCGGCACGCATGATCGATGGCACGCCGTTCGGGCGCGCGATCGCGATCTCCAAGGCCCGCGCGATGACGCGCGCGCGCACGGGCGGGCACTATCCGGCGCCGCTCGCCGCGATCCGCGTGCTCGAGCACGGCATGGGGCGCTCCTTGAAGGACGCGCTCGCGCTCGAGGCGAACGAGGTGCCCGACCTGCTCGTGGGGCCGGTGTGCAAGAACCTCGTGCGCGTGTTCCTGCTGTCCGAGGCGGCGAAGAAGTCGCCGCCGGTGCCGGGCGTCACGCGCGAGCCCGCGGCCGTGTCGCGGATGATCCTCGTCGGCGCCGGCGTGATGGGTGGCGGCATCGCCGAGCTGGCGAGCCGCAGCGGCATCGAGGTGCGCGTGCGCGACGTGAACGCGGGGTCGCTCCAGCGCGCCCTCCAGACCGCGCGCGGGCTCGTCGACGAGCGGCTGCGCCGCCGCCGCATGCCGTCCGCCGTGCGCGAGCGCGAACGCGACGGGCAGCTCGCGCGCATCCAGCCGACGCTCGAGCTGTCGGGGCTCGGCCGCGCCGACTTCGTCATCGAGGCCGTGGTCGAGGACCTGGACATCAAGCGCCGCGTGTTCGCCGAGATCGAGGTTCGCGTGCCGCCGGCGGCGGTGATCGCGACGAACACGTCGTCGCTGTCGGTCAATACGCTGGCCGAGGGGCTCGAGCGGCCGGACCGTTTCTGTGGCTTCCACTTCTTCAATCCCGTCCACCGCATGCCGCTCGTCGAAGTCGTGCGCGGGCGCCAGACGTCGGACGACACGATGATCACGGCCGTGGCGCTGGCGCGGCGGCTGGGGAAGACGCCGGTCGTCGTGAACGACGCGCCGGGATTCATCGTGAACCGGATCCTGATGCCCTATCTGCGCGAGGCGATGTACCTGCTCGACGAAGGGTTCGCGCTCAAGGAGATCGACGCCTCGATGCGCGCCTTCGGCATGCCGATGGGGCCGTTCGAGGTGATCGACGAGGTGGGGCTCGACGTCGGGAGCAAGGTCGCGGGCATCCTGAGCCGCGCGTTCCCCGACCGCATGCAGCCGGCGCCGGCGCTCGAAACGCTGATCGCCGCCGGCCGCCTGGGCAAGAAGAGCGGCGCCGGGTTCTACCGCCACGTCCCGAAGAAGCGCCTGGACCCTGACCTTCCGCGGCTGCTCGGCATCCGGCGCCAACGACCGAATGCCGCGGAGGACACCCTGGTCGAGCGCATGACGCTCGCGATGGTGAACGAGGCGTCGCGGTGCCTGGAGGACGGCGTCGTGGCCGACGCGGGGTCGCTCGACCTGGCGATGATCTTCGGCACGGGCTTTCCGCCGTTCCGTGGCGGCCCGCTGCGCTATGCCGACAGCCTGGGGCTCGAGGGCGTGGCGTCACGCCTCGCGGCGCTGCACGCGGAGAAGGGCGAGCGCTACGCGCCCTCGGCGCGGCTCGTCGAGCTGGCGAAATCGGGCGGGACGTTCACCCAGCCTGCGGTCTGACCGCCCGGGCGCCACGCGCCTGGCAATGCCGGCTGCGCGGCCCAAAAAAGGAAAGCCGCCCGGCCAGAGATCCGGGCGGCCCCTTTTGAATCCGGTGCTTGCCCTCACCGGACTCGTGGAAGACCTTGCTCGCAACGATCTGGAGGTTCGCAGCGCTCGCACACTGCTTACTTCGTTGCATACCTATAGACGCTTCAGACCCGGAAAAAGTTGCAAGAGGACCGTAAAGCCTTGCGGCGCAGGGGCAGCGCCGTGTTCGTAGCACGGAAAGCCGCGTTCATCGCCTCCGTGAGGCCATCCCACCCAGCGCGCGAAACCAAAGTTTCTGGAATCGCCAGCGCGCTGTTGCGCTCTTGTCAGACGCCGCCAACGAAACGGGCCCGACCGCCGAAGCGATCGGGCCCGGAATCGTAACGACCGGCGTCAGGCGCCGGCGGGTCGAGGTGTCGGCGGGACCAGGGGCGCCAGCCCGATGTCGCCGGTCTTGCTCGGCGGCGGTTCGGGCAGCGTGGTCACCCGCGTGCCGTCGTCCATTTCCGGTCCCTTGATCGGCGGCAGCTTCTCGCCGCGCAGCACACGGTTCATCTCGTCGCCGTCGAGCACTTCGCGCTCGAGCAGCGTCGTCGCCAGCAGGTGGAGCTTGTCGAGGCTGCCGCGCAGCAGGTCGATCGCCCGGGTGTAGGCGCCCTCGACGAGCTGGCGGATTTCCTTGTCGATCGACTCGGCGGTCTGCTCGCTGTAGTCCTTGTGCGACGAGATCTCGCGGCCCAGGAAGACCATCTCCTCCTTCTTGCCGAAGGTCAGCGGCCCCAGGTTCTCGCTCATGCCCAGCTCGCACACCATCTTCCGCGCGAGGCCCGTGGCACGTTCGAGATCGTTCGAGGCGCCGGTCGTCAGGTGGTTGAAGATCAGGTATTCCGCGGCGCGCCCGCCCATCATCATGCACAGCGTGCGCTGGAGATCCTCCTTCGACCGGGCGTAGCGCTCCTCCTGCGGGACGTAGCTCGTGATGCCGAGCGCGCGGCCGCGCGGGATGATCGTCACCTTGTTCACGGGGTCGGAGCCCGGCAGCAGCCACGCCGCGAGCGCGTGGCCCGCCTCGTGGTACGCCGTGGCGCGACGCTCGGGCTCGGTCATCACCAGGCTCTTCCGCTCCATGCCCAGCATGACCTTGTCCTTCGCGTCCTCGAAGTCGGCCATCATGACCTTCTTGCGACCGCGCCGCGCGGCGAGCAGGGCAGCCTCGTTCACGAGGTTCTCGAGATCGGCGCCCGCCATGCCCGGCGTGCCGCGCGCGATCTGCTTCAAGTCCACGTCATCGGCGAGCGGACGCTTCTTCGCGTGCACGCGGAGGATGCCCTCGCGCCCGCGCACGTCCGGCCAGTCGACGACGATCTGCCGGTCGAATCTCCCCGGCCGTAGCAGCGCCGGGTCGAGCACGTCGGGACGGTTCGTCGCCGCGACGATGATGACGCCGTCGTTCGAATCGAAGCCGTCCATCTCGACGAGCAGCTGGTTCAGCGTCTGCTCGCGCTCGTCGTGCCCGCCGCCGAGGCCCGCGCCACGATGCCGGCCGACCGCGTCGATCTCGTCGATGAACACGATGCACGGCGCGTTGCGCTTGCCCTGCTCGAACAGGTCGCGGACGCGCGAGGCGCCCACGCCGACGAACATTTCGACGAAGTCCGAGCCGGACATCGAGAAGAACGGCACGCCGGCCTCGCCCGCGACCGCTTTGGCGAGCAGCGTCTTGCCCGTACCCGGAGGCCCGAGCAGCAGCGCCCCCTTGGGAATCCTGGCGCCGAGCTTCTGGAACTTCTGCGGCTCCTTCAGGAAGTCGATGATCTCTTCCAGCTCCTGCTTGGCCTCGTCGCAGCCGGCGACGTCCTTGAACGTGACCTTGGGCTGGGTCTCGAGCAGCACGCGCGCCTTCGTCTTGCCGAACTTGAGCGCGGCGCTCCCACCGGCCTGCATCTGACGCAGCACGAACAGCCACGCGCCGAAGATGAGCACGAGCGGCAGCCAGGTGAACAGGACCGATAGCCAGTTGACGCCCGCGGTGCGCACGTCGATCTCGACGCCGGGATTCGTCTTCCAGATGCGGTCGGGGAGGTCGGCGCCGTCGCCCACGATGTTTGTCTTGAACGTCTTGAACGTCACGTCACGGTTCGCCACGCGCACCGACGCCTCGGTGCGCAGCTCGCCCGTGACGCTCCGCTCGATGATCTGGAGGTTCGCGATGTTGCCGCGATCCACCTCCTGGATGAACCGGGTGTACGACACCTCCGCCCGCTGCGGCGAGGAGAAGCTGCCCTGGTACATCCGGGTGAACACCAGAACCAGCAGGATCGCCAGCACCCAGAACGCCAGGGTGCGGAACGGCCGGCCCGGAGGCACGGGAACGTTCCGGCGGGGCGGATTGCCCCGCGGCGGGGTGCGGCGCGGCTCGTCGGGGCCGGAGCCCGAATCACGTCGGAAAAAGCTCAACCTCTATGCCTCCTCGAGGACGCCCACGTAGGGCAGATTGCGGTATTTCTCGTCGTAGTCCATGCCGTAGCCGATGACGAACTCGTCCTTGATCTTCCAGCCCGCGTAGTCGACGGGCACGGGAATCTTGCGGCAGGGGACCTTGTCCAGCAGCGTCGCGATCTTGATGCCCGCGGGCTTGCGCTGGTTGAGCAGGTCGATCAGGAACGTGAGACTGCGGCCGGAGTCCACCACGCCTTCGCACACCACCACCTGCCGGCCCGCGATGTCGTTCCGGAGATCCGACTCGAGCCGCACGTTTCCGCTCGACGTCGTGCCCGCCCCGTAGGACGACAGCGTCACGAAGTCGAATTCGACGTTGAGCGGGGTCGCGCGCGCGAGATCGCCCATGAACAGGCAGGCGCCCTTGAGCACGCCGACGAACACCGGCCGCTTCGTCAGCGGCCCGAGGTCGCGGGCGATCTCCAAACCCAGTTCGCGGACCCGCGCCGAAATCTGCTCGGCGCTGAACAGGACTCGAATCGAAGGCTCAAGTTGAACGGCCTGGCTGTCAGTCATGGCGCTCCGCGTGGACGCAGAGGACTCTCCGTGTGCTCGGCTCCACCGGCGCGCGTGCGGAACGCCGGACGCCGATCACCCAGAGGATCCCGCTGTCGTCGGCTAGGACGGTCGGGGGTGTAACGCGGTACTTCGCTGGCAGTCGTCGGAGGAACACCGGGAGCAGCACCGAACGCCTTCGGCCGAACGGGATGAATGCATCATCGGCCCGACCTGCGCGAACATGAAGTCTGCCCCGGATCCCCTCTGCGTCGAAGTATTCCTCAGAACCTCCCTTTTCTGAAATCCTGCGCAGCGCTTGTAAGGCCGTTGTCCAGCGCCCCGCCACCCTGAGCCCCGGCCGAACCGCCAATCCGGGCACCCGAAGCGAACTTGAGCCGTTCCGGCCCGCCAAGGACGGCGAGGCCGTTTTCGGTTGGATGCCCGACCTAGCGATCAGGACCGCTCCATGTGCCGATCGCGCGACAAATTGCCCCGGCAGCCGGCTCGTCCCGGCACCCCCACGAGCCAACCGCTCGAGCGCATCCAGGTGCCGCGACGTGAGCCCCACATCGGGGGAGAGCCGCGCCCAGACGCCACGGAACAGCGCCCGCCGCCCTGCGGCGCGCAATCCCGTCAAAGCACGGGCATCGATGACCGCCCCCGCCCCCGCGTCCGCGACCGCGTCGCGAACATGCGGCGCAACGCGCCGCGAAAGCGCCCGGTTCGCCGCGCGAAGCTCGGCCGCCGTACGGGCGACCCGGCGAGCCAGCGAGGCGCGCGAGGCGGCCGAGCGGGACTGGCCACGTTCATTGTCACCAAACGAACTTGCGCCGGCGCAAGTCGCCGCGAGCAGCGCAGGAATCACATCGAGCCGAATCGCGTTCCGCATGATCGACCGATCCGAGTTGCTCGCATCCTCCCGCCACGCGATTCCCGCGCGCCGAAGATCCGCCTCGACGTCCAACCGCGTCGCCTCGAGCAACGGCTTGATCCACCGCCCCCGCCGCGCCCGCATCCCCCCGAGCCCCCGCAGCCCCGTCCCACGCGCAAGCCGCATGAGCACCGTCTCGAGCTGATCGTCCGCCGTATGCGCCGTGGCGATCGCATCAGCACCGATGCGCGACGCGACCGACTCGAGGAACTCGCGCCGCAGAACGCGAAGCCCGTTCTCACCCGAGAGCCCGCGCCGCCGCATCCGCCCACGAGCGTCCCAGCGCGCCGAGTGCAACGGAACATCGAGCTTCGAACACAACACGGCGACCGAAGCGCGATCCGCCGCCGACTCCGCGCCACGCAGCCCATGATCGAGATGCGCCGCATGGATCTCAAGCCCGCGCTCATCGGCGAGCGAGCGAAGCGACGCGAGCAGCGCCACAGAATCCGCGCCCCCGCTCACGGCCACGAGCACCCGCGAGCCGGGCAGGACGCGGCAGGCGCCCGCGAGCGCCCGGCGAATCACGGGCTCCAATCGACGAAGGCGCATACGGGTCCGCGGGGCAAAAGTGGTGGCGGCGGAGGGACTCGAACCCCCGACACAGGGATTATGATTCCCCTGCTCTACCAGCTGAGCT
>JANLWK010000175.1:0-11158 GCA_031364505.1 Candidatus Eiseniibacteriota bacterium
CGACTCGCGCCGCTATCGACCGGCCGTGCTCATACCGACGCGCTACGCCACGACCACGAGTCCACTCGTTTCGTTTGCGTGACCGGCCCGGTCAGGCGGACGCTGTCGGGCACCGTCCCGCGGCTCCCACGCCACCGAGGAACTCCCGTCATGTCCGATCCCGCGAGCTTCCCCTACGACACCCGCCTCGACATCGCCTTCTCGTCACTCGAACTGATCGACGTCCAGAGGCTGGCGGACTCGGTCACGCATCCGTGGTTCAACCAGACGCTGTGCACGGTGAACGAGTCGGTGGTGCGCGTCGGCATCGTCCAGGGCGAGTACCACTGGCACCATCACGAGCACGACGACGAGTTCTTCTACGTCGTCGAGGGGCGCTTCATCATCGATCTCGAGGACCGGTCGATCGAGCTGGGGCCGCGGCAGGGCACCGTGATCCCGCGCGGCGTCCGCCATCGCCCGCGCGCGCCGGAGCGCACGATCGTGCTGATGGTGGAAACGAAAACGATCGTCCCGACGGGGGATTGAGGCGTTCAGCGAACCCGGTGGCGCGGGAGGCGCAACACGTGCTGCATGCCTCCACGGCGCACGATCACCACGGCGATGCCGGATCCATCGTCCAGGAGTTGCTGCGCGTCGGCGGGGTCTACATCGGTGACGGGTGTGCCGTCGATCGAGACGACCTCGTCGCCGGGCTGCACGCCGCTCGCGGCGGCCGCGGACTTGGGCGTCACGGCGGCGACGCTCGTCTTGCCCCACGCGCTCTCCAGCACGAGGCCCGTCGCGCCCGTAGCGGCACGTGCGGTCGCGGGCGCCGAGGCGGGCGCGGACGCCACGCCCGCTGGTGTCGCGGGGCTGAGCCACAGCACCTCGTCCGAATAGTCGATGACGAGGCGAAACCGCCGGAAGAACGAGTAGCCGAGCAGGCCGTGCACGGGATCCGGCAGTTCGCCCTCGATGTCGGGGAGCGCGTGACGCGAGGGCAGACTCGCCTCCACCGCGCGCTCCGAGACGAGGCCGATGGCGCCGGGCAGCGTGAGCCTCGGCAGCAGCACCAGGTCCGTGCGGCTCTCGCCGAGCACCGTACGGAACGGCATGTCGGGGTACTTCGGCCACCGCCCCACGTGGCCCACGCGCGTGTCGGCCGCGTCGGCGAAGATCGCGCAGGCGGACGCGCCGGTGTCGATCAGCAGCGTGAGCGGCTGGCTGCGCCACGCGGGCGACGTCTCCTCGACGCGGGCGGTCGCGAGCATCCGGCCGCCGCGAAACATGCGGAACGGTACCGCGGCCGCGCGCGCGGGGAGCACGGCACCGTAGCGCGCGCGCGAGCGCTGCACGCGGTCGAGCGAGGCGCGGTCCCAGTTGCCCGCGAGTGACGTGTCGCGCGACATCAGCGTCAGGCTGCGGTTCACGACCGCGAGCGTCCGATCCTCGTAGTCCACCACGATCGCGCGGTCGCCGAGCAGGCTCGGGCCGATCAGGCCCATGAACTCGTCGTCGAGAATGCCGTCCGGAATCACGCCGTTCACGCTCAGGTGCGTCAGGCGCTCGTCACCGAGATCGACGGTGTCGATCGGGCGGCCCGTGTCGAGCTGCAGCGCATCCCACACGCTCCGGCTCACGGTGAGCCCGGGAGCGCCCGTGTCGAACACGAACATCCCTGACGCGCGGCCACCCGGCGCCTGCAGCGTGACGCGGACGAGGATCAACCCGCCGCGCAGCGTGAAGGGGATGACCGTCGTTCCAGGCGGCCACGACGGCGCGGTGACCGCGAACGATGGCAGTGCGAGTGCGACTAGGAACGTTGCGACCGCGAGGTAACCGATCACGCGAGAGCCGGCGGCCGGGAGCATCGGGCCGTGAAGCCTAGTGCCCGGCGTACAGCGACCGGAGCACATCCGCGTAGCGCTCGACGATGACGCGGCGCTTCACCTTGAGCGTGGGCGTGAGGGCGCCGTTCTCCTGCGTCAGCTCCTCGCCGAGCACCGCGAAGCCCTTCACCGTCTCGAACTTGGCGAGCCCTAAGTTCACGCGCTCGATCTCGGCGGCGATCAACTCGCGCACCTGCGGGCTCGCGACGAGGTCGGCGCGTGAGCCGCCCGCCCAGCCGCCGGCGCGGGCCGCGGCCTCGAGGGCGGAGAACTCGGGCGCCACGAGGCACACGACGAACGGCCTGCCCTCGCCCAGCAGCACGGCCTCGGCGATCAGCTCGCTGCGCTTGAAAGCGACTTCGATCGGTTGGGGTGCCACCTTCTTTCCCCCGGCGAGCACGATCAGGTCCTTGAGCCGGTCGGTGATGCGCAGGTAACCCTCGGCGTCGATCTCCCCGACGTCGCCGGTGTGGAACCAGCCGTCGCGCAGCGCCTCGCGCGTCGCCTCCTCGGCGCGGAAGTAGCCCTTCATCACGTGTGGGCCTCGCGTGAGGATCTCCCCCTGGTCGCCGATCCGGACCTCGACGCCGGGGACCGGCCGCCCCACCGATCCGGGGCGCTCGCGGCCGGGCGGGTTGAGGCAGATGACGGGCGACGTCTCGGTGAGACCGTAGCCTTCGATCACGGGAACGCCGATGGCGAAGAAGAACTCCATCGTCTCCGGGTTGAGCGCCGCGCCGCCCGAGACGCACAGGCGCAGGCGGCCGCCCATGTTCCGCCGCACGCCGCCGCCGACGATGCGGTCGGCGAGGCGCATGGCGAGCGTCGTGTGGTCGTCGCCCGCGAAGTGCGCGCGCGCGCGGCGGCGGCCCTGCTCGAGCCCCCAGGCGAACAGCCGGCGCTGGAACACGCTCATGCCCTGGACACGCTCGAGCACGCGCGCGTGCGCCTTCTCGTAGAAGCGCGGGACACCGGTGACGATCGTCGGGCGCACCTCGCGGAGGTTCGCGGCCACGGTGTCCATCGATTCGGCGTAGGCGATCGTCATGCCCGCGCGCAGCATGGCGTAGGCGCTCATGCGCTCGAACACGTGGCACAGCGGCAGGAACGACAGCGCGAGATCGTCGCCCGTGAGCCCCGCCACCTCGAGGCAGGCCTCGACGTTCGACGCGATGTTTCCGTGGGTGAGCATGGCGCCCTTGGGCTCGCCGGTCGTGCCCGAGGTGTAGATGATCGTGGCCAGGTCATCGGGCCGCACGTCCTGGGCACGCGCGCGGAGCCCGTCGGCACCGGCCGTGTGGCGCGCGGCGCCCGCGGCGATCACGTCCATGAACGCGCGCTCGCCGTCGCCCTGCGGGGCCGCGTCGATGCACACGACGCACTGGAGCGCCGGCATCTGCGCGCGCACCGAGCGCATCTTGGCCAGCGTCGCCTCGCCGGCGATCACCAGCACGCGGCACTCGGAGTGCGCGAGCACGCGCTGGGTCTGCTCCGCCGTGAGCGTCGGGTACACCGGCACGAGCACGGCGCCGTTCGCGAGCGTGGCGAGATCGGTGAGCATCCATTCGTAGCGCGTCTCGGCGATCAGCCCGACGCGGTCACCCGACCGCACGCCGAGCGCATCGAGCCCGAGCGCCAGCGACCCCACGTCCCCGAACGCGCGCGAGGCGGCGATCGACTCCCACTGACCGGCCCGCTTGCGCATGAACATCGTGGCGTCGCGGCGGCGCTCCACCTGGTCGAGGAAGATGCCGATCAGCGTACCGGCGCTCATGACACGTCCTTGGGCAGCCTCTTCACGTGTCCGGCGCGCCCCATCCGCCCAGCCCGGATCACGAACCCGGCTTCTTGAACGCGGAGTCCTCGATCGGCGCGTCGAACACGACGCGCGTCACCGTGGACTCGAGGTACGGCTCGCGATCCACCAGCACCTTGCGCGCGTGCGGGTAACGCAGCGCGCCCACCGCCTTCCAGTTCGACAGGATCTCGGTCTGGAGCGACGGGCCGCTCGGGCCGTCGTCGGAGTACTCGAGCCGCGCGAGCGTGCCGTCGGGGGCGAAGTAGAGCATGAGGTCGCTCACCGTGCCGCTCGTCACGCGCCCGACGCGGTAGGCGACGCCGTCGATCGTCTTCGGCTCGGCGGCCTCGACGGTGACCTCGTCGGCCGCCCCGAACAGGTGGAACAGCGAGCGCTCCCATTCGTGCCGCACGTAGCCCGAGAGATTGGGCTCGTCCTTGATCTGCGGCCCCAGCGACGACCAGCCGGTTTTGCCGTCGAAGCCGAGCTTCGTCTCGCCGAACGGCAGGCGGCGAATCGACTCGATGCGGTCCGGGAACCGCCACAGCAGCGTCGACGTGGACGCCATACTGCGGCCCTGCATGGTCACCGTGCTCGACTGCTCCAGCCGCACGCTCTTCGGTTTCCGCCAGACCACCGATCCGCCCGCGAGTTCCGCGGCGCGGCGCAGCCACTGCCGCCCCTGCTCGCTCGCGCCCGGCGCGGCCGGGCCGCGCGGCGCCGTGGCCGGCGGCGACGTCGCGATGTCGGCCTTCTCGACGGGCAGCCCGGCCGAGGCGAGCGCCCGGTCGAAGTCCTGCTCCTTGCCCACGACGACCGCGACGAGCTGGTCGGGATGGACCTTGCGGCGCGCGGCGGCAGTGACGCTCTCGCCGGTCACCGCGGCGAGCGCCTTCTGGTAACGCTGCAGGAAGTCCTGCGGATACCCGATCGCCTCGTAGTAGGCGGAGCGGAACAGGATGTCCGACGGCTGCTCGAAGTTGAACACGAACGTGTTCTCGACCGTGTTGCGCGCGAGCCGGATCTCCTCGTCGGTGAACGGCTGCTCGACCGAACGGCGCACCTCGTCGCGCACGAGATCGAGCGCGGTCATCGTCGACTCGCTCTTGGTGAGCGAATACGCGATGAAGATGCCCGGGCGCACGTAGCCGTCGCCCGCGATGGCGCCGGTGTCGTAGGCGAGCCCGCGCTCGGTGCGCACCTTGTTCACGAGCCGCGACTGAAACCCGCCACCGAGCGCCACCTGGTAGACCTGCATCGCCGCGTAGTCGGGATCGTCGGCGCGGAAGCCGGCATGGGCGACGAGCACGCCGCTCTGCGTCACGTCCTCCTTGGACGCGAACACGAGGCGCGGCTTGCTGTCGGTCGGCACCGCGGGGATCGGCGGCATCGGCTCGTCCGCCCCCTTCCAGTCGCCGAGGTGCGCCTCGAGCAGCTTCGTGATGTCGGCGGCGTGGAAGTCGCCGTAGAGCGCGAGCACCATGCGCTTCGGCTCGAACACCTTGCGGTGGAGCGCCACGCAGTCCGCGCGCGTCACCGCCTCGACGGAGGCGTACTCCGGATCGCGCGACCACGCCCAGATGTTGTCCTTGCCGTAGACGGTCCGGCGCGTCGTCCGGAACATCACGTCGGTCAAGTCATCGTTGCGGCTCGCGATCTCGCGCCTCAGGCCCACCTTCGCCAGCTCGATCTTGGCGTCCGGGAGTGCGGGCTCGCGCATCACCTCGGCCCACCGCGTGATCACCTCGGCGGTGTTGTCGTTCAGGCAGCGGAACCCGGCGTTCGCCAGCTCGCGGCCGTCGTAGCCGGTCGAGATGCTGGCGCCGATCGCGGCGAGCCGGTCGTCCAGCTCGTCGCCCGGATGCTTCGCCGTGCCGCCACTGCGCATAGCCAGGCCCATGATGACGCCGAGGCCGACGCGGTCGCGCGGCACCCAGGTGGGATTACCCTTGATGTAGGCGATGCCCTTGACCACCGGCAGCGTGTGGTCCTCGAGCAGGTAGGCGACGATGCCGTTCTTCAGCACGACGCGCTTCGGCGTGACGGTCGCGATGGGATGGAGCGGCGGCGTCTTCAGGCGCGAGGGGTCGTAACGGTTCGGCTCGGCGGCGGACGACGGTCCCGCGGCGAGCGTGGCGACCGTGAGGACGGCCCCGATCGTCAGAGTCGGCAGCACCGCGAGCGTGCGCGCGGCGCGCGAGATGGCGTTCGGCGTGCGCATGGTCACTTCCCTCCCTGCGTGGACGCCGTGCCCGAGTCCGGGTTCACGAGCATGCCCACGGTGCGGTTGCTGCGCGTGAACGCCTCGTTCATGGCGTTCATGACCGCGGCGGGCGTGAGCGACTGCACGCGTTCCTGCTCGCGGAAGAATTCGCGCCAGTCGCCGTAAAGCGTCTGGGCCTGCGCCAGCTCGCTCGCCAGGTTCGAGTTCTCCTCGACGGCCGAAATCTTCTGCGCCTTGACGCGCACCTTGTAGCCTTCCAGCTCCTCGACGGTGAACGGGTGCTTGCGGATGTCCTCGAGCGCCGCGTACACCTCGCGCTCGACGGCCGCCGCATCCTGGCCCGCCGCCGGCGTCACGAACAGCGTGAACACGTTCGGATACTTCTCGCCCGGGAATCCCGGCCCAGCGTCGACCCGCACGGCGATGCGCTTCTCCTTGACGAGCGTCTTGATCAGCCGCGCGTAGTCACCGCCGGCGAGCAGGTCGGCGAGCGCCTCGTACGACGCGTAGCGCGGATCGGATGCGGCGGGCACGTGCCAGCCGATGAGCAGCAGCGGCTGGCCCGGATCCTCGAGGATGACGCGGCGCTCGGCGTGCTGCTCGGGCTCCACGGTGTCGACCGGCGGCGGCTTGGGGGCGCTCGACAGCTCGCCGAAGTACTGCTGCGCGTAGCGCTGGACGTCGGCCAGCGTGACGTCGCCGACCACGCTGATCACCATGTTCTTCGCGACGTAGTTCCGGCGGAAGAATTCCTCGCCCTCGGTGCGGCTGAACGTCTTCAAGTCCGACGGGAAGCCGATGCCGCCGAGGCCGTAGGGGTGTGCCGCGAAGGCCGCGTTGTTGAACTCGAGCAGCAGCCGGCCGAACGGTGACGACTCGTAGCGCATGCGCCGCTCTTCGTAGACGACGTCGCGCTCGGTGTAGAACTCGCGGAACACCGGGTGCGTCATGCGACTGCCCTCGAGCAGCGCCCACAGCTCGAGCCGGTTGGACGGCATCGAATAGAAGTAGGCCGTGATGTCGTCGGCCGTGAACGCATTCATGTTCTGGGCGCCGGCCTGCTCCGCCCACTTGCTGAAGTCGTTCGGTACGACGTACTGGTGCGCGTCCTGCTGGGCCGCGTCGAAGTCCGCTTCGAGTCGCTTGAGCGCCGTGGTGTCGGCATGGGCGCCCTTGCGGCGTTCGTCGAGCAGGGCGTTCCACGCCTTCTCCTCGCCGCCGAGCGCCGTCTGTTCCTTCGCCGCGTCGGTCGTGCCGACCCACGGCGTTCCCTTGAACGCCATGTGCTCCATCATGTGCGCGAGACCCGTGGTGCCGATCTGGTCGTTGACCGATCCCGCGTCGATCACGGTCTGGTAGCTGAACACCGGCGCCTGGTGCCGTTCGACGACGATGAACGTGAGCCCGTTCGGCAGGGTGAACGTCTTCACCTGCCGTTCGAGCGCCTCGAGTCCCGTGCGTATGGCGGTCGCGCGTGCAGGCACGCGGCGCGCGGGTGCCGGCGCGGCCGGCGCCGCGAACGCGGCGAGTGTGACGAGCGCCACGACCGCGAGTACGGGCGCGGCGCGGCGCGAGTGGGACGTGAACGACGGCGAAGCGTGCATGCGAGCTCCTCGAAGGCGGATCCGGGTCGCGGCAAGTCGCGCGACTATCGCATTGGCTTGGGGCGGCGGCAACGGATTGCCGCCGGAGCGGGGCGTGGCGCGACTAGCGCGGCAGCGTCAGCGCGCGCGGATCCACGCCGGCCGGCACGCCCTGCGGAAATCGCGCGTACGGGCGCATCCGGTGCAACTCGTCGCGAGCAGGCATCGCGGTCAGCGACGAGCCCGTGTCCTTGGCGACGCCCGCTTGCTCGATCGCGAGCTTTCCGTCGCGATTGCGGCTCGTCGCCAGCTGGAAATCCGATACGCGCGCCGTCGCAAATACCACGAGGCCGTCGGACGTCAGCACCTGCGTCGAGTCGTCGCCGATCGCGATCAGCTCGCCGGTCAGTCGCTCGTGTCCGCCGGGATCGAGCGTGAAGATCCCCCACGCGCCGTAGCCGGTTCCCGGTCCGGGGCGCGCGGGCGCCGGCCAGTTCGGCGGCACGTAGAATTCGTCCCGGGTCGCCGCGCACCCGGCGAGGGCCGCTGCGACGACGAGTACCACGCAGCCCGCGACAGCGCGATCACGGCCGCGCATATCGGCTCCGCCAGAACCAGTCTTCGAGCGCCACCTGTTCGCGCGCGTAGGCCGGTGCGAGGTCACGCATCGCCTGGCGCGGGCTCAGCATCATGCGTGCGAGCCGCGCGGGGTTCTCGGACTCGAGCCAGCGCTTGCGCATCCACTCAAGATAGTAGCCGCGGCTCTCGAGGAACAGCTCGAGGCGCTGCGGGTCGTCGGGCAGCGTGTAGTGGAGCACGTAGCGATCGCCCGGCCCCGTCGTCAGCACGCGGCGCGGATCGAGCAGCGACGCGAGCGCGTCCGCGTCCTCGATGGTGTCGCGCTCGACGCGCACCGGCTCCAGGCGCACGGGCTCGACCGGCCGGTCCATGCGCGCGAGGGCGAGCCAGTCGAGCCGGTGGCTGCCGCGCGCCATGCGCAGCCGGAGCGTGACGCGGCCGCACGGGCCCGGTGGCAGCGGGATCATGCGCACGTCCGTGGCGATCGGCCCCGTCTCCTCGAAGCCCGCCACGCGCGACCAGCCGCCGCTCGAGTCGGGCGCCAGCACCTCGATGCCGCCCAGCTCCGCGCCCAGCGCGCCGACGCGGCGCCGCACCGATGCGTCGCCCCGCTCGAGTGCCGCGATCCAGCGCCCCGTCGAGCGGCCCATGGACGCCAGCGTCTCGTAGAACAGGTAGGTCGTGAGCAACGTCTGGCGCGACCCGATGACGAGCCCGTGCCGGCCGGGACCCGCGTCGAACTCGAGGTCGAGCGTCTCGCGCGCGGCGAGGTCGGTGGAGTCGGCGAGCGACACGCGCTCCGTGCCGTCGAAGCGCTCGACAGCGGCGCGGCAGTCGCCTTCCCGCCCGGCGGCGCGCACGGGCGCGCGCAGGTCGCTCGCCTGCCAGAAGCCGTCGGCCGGCGTCGCGAACACGCGCCCGCCCTCGGCGCGCGGGACGGCCAGCACGCGCACCGAGCGCACGACGTGGGTCTCGAGCGCTTCGTTCGTCATCGTCACGTCGAGCGAACGGCTGGACGGGCGCGCGCGGTACAGCGCGTCGATGTCGGTCGCCTCGAGCGATGGAGCGACACTCGCGGAGAAGCCCTCGGCCTGCAGCATCGGGTGGTCGCCGTCCGTCACGTAGAACGTCGGGCAGGACCCGAAGCACTTGGGATCCGACGCGCACGCGATCGCGAATACGAGGAGCCCGATCACGACGACGCCGAGTGCCACGAGGACGATGACCGTGAGCGCCTTCATCGCCGGCGGCATGCCATCCACCGTGCCGGCCTCGAACACGGCGACCGAGTCGATCGGAATCGTCATGACGCCGCGCGCGACCGTGTGCCGGTCGGCATCGAGCCGGGTACCGGTGCCCGTGACGGCGTTCAGGTTCCTCTCGTACGTCCACTTCGTGAACGCGATGAACCCGCCGTCGCGCAGATGGGCGTCGAGGTAGCTCGACTTGCGCTTCGCGCGCACGTCGGCCGCCGACCGGAGCGGGCCCTGCGAGGCAGGCGCACAGCCGTCGAGCGACAACTGCGCCGGCAACAGCAGGACGACGACGACGACGCGAAGCCAACGCGGCATGCGGCCTCCGGGGATCTTCGAGGCCGCGAATGGTAGTGCCGGCGTGACCTGCTGGCCAGCGAGGCCGCAACCCGCTCGCGCGGCGCCGGTTCGGAAGACGCCGCGCCGGTTCAGGCGGCGTCGCGGAGTTCTTCGTCCTCGCGGGGCACGAGCCGCAGTCCCGGCCGTTCGCTCTGCGAGCGGCGCCAGGCGATCCAGTCCGAGTAGCCCTGCTCGAACAGCGGAGCCACGTCGAGCTTGTTGATCGGACGCAGGCCGTTGGGCGGCCTGTCGCCGCGCGCGCGGGCGAGCAGTTCGGCCATGGTGACGCCCGGGAGCGAGATCAGCGTCGTGCCGGGGCGTGATGGATGCGCCGGCGACGCCAGCGTCGAGTGGATCCACCGCGAGCCGTCGGCGTAACGTGAGTCGATCTCGGCCCACACGCCCGCGCGCTCGTGGTCGTAGAGCACCGCGAACATGTGGTCGCGGCGATTGACCATCAGCGACAGGCACACACCCGGAATCTCGTCGATCGCGTAGTGACCCGCGTCCGAGAATCCCTCGACGCGCAACGCCTCCTGCGCGCGGCGCACGTCGTGCGGGCGTGCCAGCGTCGAGAACGAGCAGTGCGAGAGCCGGATGTGCTCGGGGAACATCCCGAGCACGACGTCGTCGAGGTTCAGCTCGGCCGTCACCACCGTCTCCTGCGACGCCGACAGGTCGTGATCGCGCGAGAGGAGCGCCACGAGCACGACGGCGAACAACGCTAGGGTGACGAACGGCATCGGGCAGGCGTCCTTTCGTGGGCGTGATGGGACCCCTGCGTTATCGGCGCGTGCGGGCGGAGCCTTGATCCAAACACCGGGCCTTGATCCAAACGCCCCGGCTGGCTACGGTGCGCTCATGAACGCCCCGGATGACATCGTGCGCGTCCGCCTGACGCGCCTGCCGCACGGCGAGTCCCAGCCGCTGCCGGCCTACGAGACCGCGGGAGCCGCCGGCATGGATGTACGCGCCGCCGTCGCCGCCGCGGTGGAGATCGCGCCGCGCGCGATCGAGCGCATTCCCACGGGGCTCGCGGTCGAGGTGCCCGAGGGCTTCGAAATCCAGCTGCGGCCGCGGTCGGGGCTCGCCGCGCGGCACGGCGTGACCCTCGCCAACAGCCCGGCGACGATCGATTCGGACTACCGCGGCGAGGTGTTCGTCGCGCTCATCAACCACGGGGCCGAACCGTTCCGCATCGAGCCCGGCATGCGCATCGCCCAGCTCGTGCTGGCGCGCACCCCGCGCATCGAATGGGACGAGGCCCAGGCGCTGTCCGAGACAGCGCGCGGCGGCGGCGGGTTCGGGCACACCGGAACGGCCTGATCGGGAGTATTCTGGGGCCGGGTCACATCCCTCCCCCGGGCTCCCGAAGAGGCACTCCCATGAGCACGACCGTCCTGCCGGAAATCGCCGCGCGCGGATACGCACACCCGGAAGTCCTCGTCACCACGGACTGGCTCGCCGACCACCTGACCGATCCCGCGATTCGCATCATCGAATCGAACGAG
>JANLWK010000181.1:0-2897 GCA_031364505.1 Candidatus Eiseniibacteriota bacterium
TCGGTCGCGATCGCCTCGGTGGCACTCGTGTGCGGACCGCTGATCGCGGGCCTCGGCACCTTCGCCGTGAGCACGCGCATGATCGCGCGGGAGGGATACGGCCGGCTGCGGTGGCACGCGCCCTGGGGAACGCTGGCGGAGGGCTGGCCGTTGTTCTCGTCGCAGATGTTCGCCACGCTCTACTCCGCCTCGGGCCCGATCATCGTGACGGCGCTCATCGGCGTCGCGGCCGCCGGGGCCTACGGTGAGGTCGAGCGCGTCGTCAACGCGGTGATCGGCGCCTGCCTGCTCACGCACACCGTGGCCTATCCGCGGCTCGCCGCGCTCTACGCCACGAATCGGCGCCGCTACCTGCACGTGCTCCGGCTCGTCGTGCTCGCCTACCTGGGCATGGCGGGGCTCGCGGCCACGTTCGTGTTGGTGCGATGGGACTCCGTGAACCACTTCCTGTTCGGGAACGAAGCCCTGGGCCACGGCCGGCTCGTCGCCGTGGCGCTCGTGTGGCTGATGCTGGGCTCGTTCGGCACGGCGCTCACGGGCTACTGGACCGTTAGCGGGCAGGGCGGGCGTGTCCTGCCGCTGACGCTCCGTGTCCTGGTGGTCTCGATCGCGCTGGGTGTTCCCGGGGTATACTGGTTCGGCGCGTGGGCCTGGCTGGCTGCGCTCAGCGCCGCTCAATCCGTGACCCTGTTCGAGGTATGGCGCGCGTGGAGCCACGAGGCGAAACTCGCGGACGTCGCGGCGTGACCCGGCGGCGTTCGATGCGACGGCCCGGCGTCGCGGGCACTGCGATGCTCCCGGCGGCCCCGCGCGGAGGCAATCCCCCATGTGTGGACTGACCGGCTTCATCGATCCGACGCTCGCGCCCGACGCGCGCGCGGCCCGGCTGGAGTCGATGCTGGCCCGGATCGCCCATCGCGGCCCCGACGACTGGGGTACGTGGTATGACGACGGCCTGGCGCTCGGCCATCGACGGCTCTCGATCCTCGACCTGTCGCCCACCGGGCACCAGCCCATGAGCACGGCGTCGGGCCGGCTCGTCATGGTCTACAACGGCGAGATCTACAACCACGCCGCGTTGCGTGAAGAGCTGATCGCCGCGGGCGTGGCGCTGCGCGGCCGGTCCGACACCGAGATCCTGCTCGAGATGGCCGAGCGCGACGGGCTCGAGCGCGCGCTGTCGCGGTGCATCGGCCAGTTCGCGTTCGCGATGTGGGACCGCGAGGAGCGCGTGCTGTCGCTGGCGCGGGATCGTGCGGGCGAGAAGCCCATGTACTACGCCGCGTGTGGCGACCGGGTCCTGTTCGGCTCCGAGCTGCGCGCGCTGGAGGCGCACCCGGCGCTGCCGCGCGAGGTGGATCACGAGGCCGTGGCGGCTCTGCTCCGCTATGGATTCATCCCGGGAGCGCGCAGCATCTACCGCGGCGTCGCGAAGCTGCGGCACGCGCACATCCTGCGGCTCGAGTTCGGCGCCGCGCATCCCCGCGACGGCGCGTCGAAGGCGCGCCTCGTGCTGCGGGAGTACTGGTCGCATGGCGCGGCCGCGGCGCGCGGCGAGCGCGAGCGGTTTCGCGGCGGTTTCGACGAGGCCTGCGACCGCCTCGAGGCGCTGCTCGGCGACGCCGTCGGGATGCAGATGCAGGCGGACGTGCCGCTCGGCGCGTTCCTGTCCGGTGGCATCGACTCGAGCGTCGTCGTCGCGCTGATGCAGAAGCGCTCGGCGCGCCGCATCAAGACGTTCTCGATCGGGTTCGATCATCCGGCGTTCGACGAGGCCGAGCACGCGCGGGCCGTGGCCGCTCACATCGGCACCGAGCACCACGACCTGCTCGTCACCGACCGTGAGGCGATGGACCTGGTGCCGAGGCTCCCCGACATCTTCGACGAGCCGATGGCCGATTCGTCGATCATTCCGACGTACCTGGTGGCGCGGCTCGCGCGCCGGCAGGTCACCGTGTCGCTGTCCGGGGACGGTGGCGACGAGCTGTTCGGCGGCTACAACAAGTACCAGCTCGGCATCGAGCTGGACCGGTTGCCGGCGCGCGGCACGCTCGGGCGGCTCGTCGAATGGCTGCCGACGCGCGCGATCGAGCGCACCGCGGCGCTCGCGGGCGAGGGGGCGCGCCGCACGCTCGCGGCCCACCGGTTCGACACGGTGCGCTCGCTGTTGCTGGCGCCGGGCGACGACGGCCTCGCGGAGGCGCTGGTCGCCATCAACGCCGCGGAGTCCGAGCTGACGTCGCCGGTGGTCGCCGCGCCGCGCATCGGGGTGCCCGGCAACGGTGCGGCGGGGCGGACGTATCTCGAGCACGCGATGCTGCTCGACCGCGACGGCTACCTCCCGGACGACGTGCTCGTGAAGGTCGACCGCGCGACGATGGCCGTGAGCCTCGAGAGCCGCGCACCCCTGCTCGACCATCGCATCATCGAGTTCGCGACGTCGCTGCCGCCGGCGTTCCACGTGCAGGGGGGCGTCACCAAGCGCACCCTGCGCGCCGTGCTGCACCGGCACGTGCCGCGGACGCTCGTCGACCGGCCGAAGCAGGGATTCAGCGTTCCCCTGGGACAATGGCTCCGCGCGGGGCTGCGCGAATGGGCGGGCGACTTGATCGGCGCCTGCGATCGACTGGCTCCCGGCGTGCTCGACGCCACGGCGTGCCAGCGGCTCTTCGCGAGCCACCTCGCGGGCCCGCGGGACTTCTCGCTGCGTCTGTGGCCCGTGCTCACGTACCTGGCCTGGGCGGACCGCAAGCCGTCGTGACGGGGCGGATCGCGGTCTACACCTGCGTCACCGGCGGCTACGATCCCATCCGCGCGCCGGAGCGCGTCGACCCCGCGATCGACTACTGGTGCTTCACCGACGCGGCCGACGTCCCCGCGCCATGGCGGCGCGAGGC
>JANLWK010000218.1:0-25792 GCA_031364505.1 Candidatus Eiseniibacteriota bacterium
TCGTTGCCGCCGTTCGCGGCGGGCCGGCTCGAGACGTCGGGACTCGGGTTCAGCATCGCCGCGGCCGTCGCCGCCGCAGTCGGTCTGCTTCTCGGCTGGTTCCTCGGTCGCGGGCTGCCTGTCCACCGCTGCGGCAACTGCGAGCGCGTCGTGTGCCGGCGCTGCTCGGAACGCCGGCGCGCCCAGGCCCTGTGCCGCCCCTGCGCGCGCGTCGCCGGGAGCGCCTCGTCGCCCGACTTCGCGCGCATCCTGCTCGCGCGCGAGAAGCAGCGGAGCACGCGCTGGGCCCATGTCGCGAGCCTCGCCGCCGGCATCGCCCTGCCGGCCGCCGGGCTCGTGCTCCATCGTCGCGTGTGGCGTGCCCTGATGCTGCTCGTCGTCGGCGCCGGCGCGGGCCTCGCACTGGCCGGCTCGCCTTGGGCCTTCGCCGCCCGTCCGCGCTTCGACGCGGGTGCCGGCGTGGCGCCGATCGCGATCGCCGTCGCAGCACTGTGCGTATACGTGCCATCGTGGCTCGGCCTGCTCGGCGAGCGCGCGCGGGCGCGCAAGCGCGCGGTCGCCGAGAAGCCGGCGCGGGCGTCGCGAACCGGCGAGCGTGGCGATGCCCCCGCACCGAGACGGGAGGCCGCGTAATGTCGCTCGAAGGCAACCTCCGCGACTTCTCGGCCACCGAGATCCTCCAGCTCGTCGCCTCGCAGCGGAAGACCGGCTGCCTCAAGGTCTCGAATGGCTCGCACCACATGTCGGTGTTCGTGCTCGACGGCCGCATCGTCTCGACGCGCGATGCCGCCGGGCTCTCCGACGATTCGCTCTATCGATTCCTGCGCCGCACGCGCCGCCTGAACGACGACCAGCTGCGTGGCATCGCCGGCCTCCACGCCGAATCCGGTCGCGATCTCGAGGACCTCGTGGTCCAGGGCCGCTATCTCGAAGCCGACGAGCTGGGCGCCCTGATCGAGCGCCAGGTGCTGGACGAGCTGACCGAGATGATCGAGTGGACGGCCGGCACCTACGAGTTCGACGCCGATCGGCGCTGGCCACGGCCGGTGCTCGTCCGGCTCAGCATCGAGGCCTCGCTGATCGAGGCCGCCCGCCGCGCCGACGAGCGCAAGCGATTCCAGGAGCTGTTCCGCGACGGCCGGCAGATCGTCAGCGTGCGCGACCTCCCCGATCCCGAGGAGGAGATCGCCGACGAGGAGTCCGAGCTGTTCGGCATCATCGACGGCCAGCACACCGTGGGCGAGGTGGTGGCCCTGGCGCCGCTCACCGACTACGAGGCGCACGAGGCGCTGCAGCGCATGATCGAGTCGGGCTGGGTCGAGTTCCTCGGCCACCGCGAGGACGAACCCGCCACCGAGGCGCCCGGAACCGCCGCGGCCCCCGCGCCACCCGCCCGGTCCCCGGCCGTGCTCCCGCTGTTGCGCGAAGTGGCGGTGGCCGCGGGCGTCTTCGCCGTCATCGGCGCGCTGATGCTGCTCGCCCCGCGGATCGCACCCGTACGGAGCGGCCCGGCCGCCGAATTCGCCGACGCGCGCGTGCGCGACGTGCGGCTCGCGGTCGAGGTCTACCGCCGCGACACCGGCCGGCTCCCCGCGAAACTCGACGAGCTGGTGCACGACCGGTGGCTCGACGCCTCGCAACTCGTCGTGGATGGCCGGCCGCTCGACTACCGCCTCGACGACGGAGCGGACGGTTACGTGCTGGAGCGCGCCTCGCGTCCCTGAGCCGCGATCGCGCCGTCGGGGGCGCGCTCGATCAGCCACGGCGCGGCACCCGCCAGGTCCTCCACCACCGCGTCGGCCGCGATTCCGGCGGCCGCGAGTGCCGCCTCCTCCGCGCGACCGTAACCCGTGCGCACGAGCACGCCGCGGGCGCCCGCTCGATGCCCGGTCTCCACGTCGAGCGCCTTGTCGCCGACCATCGCCGAGTCGCGCAGCGAGAGCCACTGGTTGCGCGCCGCGCGCAGCAGCAGCTCGGGCGCCGGCTTGCGGCACGCGCAGGCGTCCTCGGGCCGGTGCGGGCAGAAATAGACCGCGTCCAGCTCGACGCCCTCGCGTCGGAGCAGGCGCCTCACTCGCGCCATCGCCGCGTGCACGCGCTCGACGCCGAACAGGCCGCGCCCCACCCCGGACTGGTTCGAGATCACGATCAGCGCGTAGCCCGCGGCGTGCAGGGAGCGGAGGGCGCCCGGCACCCCGGGCAGCAGCTCCACGTCGTCGGGATCGGACAGGTACTCGCGCTCGACCACGAGCGTGCCGTCGCGATCGAGGAACACCGCGGCGCGCCCGCCGCGCGTCCGCCGCCACGCGGCCAGCCGCTCGCACGCGCGCTCGAGCCGCTCGACGTCGGGGTGCGCGGGATCGGGCGAGGCCGTCTCGGGCATGGCGTCCCACGCCTCGTGCCGCTCCTCCTCCGCGGAACCTTCGGGTAAGTCATCGGGCAGCGCCGAGCCGGGCGGCTCGAAGCGGATGCCGTCGATCATGCCCCACACGACGCGCGCGCCGAACCCGAACGCGCCGCCGGCGTCCGCGTCGACCACCGCGCCGTGCGCCCCCGCCATCCAGCCGTCCCAGGCGACGCGAGCCAGC
The DNA here is from genome assembly GCA_031364505.1 of Candidatus Eiseniibacteriota bacterium. Lineage (GTDB taxonomy): Bacteria > Eisenbacteria > RBG-16-71-46 > RBG-16-71-46 > RBG-16-71-46 > JANLWK01. The sequence goes on from JANLWK010000218.1 coordinate 2,589, forward strand.
GACTCGGCGCCCCCGATGACGATGTCGACCGGGCCCGCGGCGATGGCCGAGGCCACGCGCACGACCGCGTCGCCACCGCCGGGCGGCAACGCGCCGCCGAGCCAGCGCACGTCGTGGCCGCGGAGTGCGAGCCCCAGCGCCGCGAGCGCCATGCGCGGCCGGCGCGCGAGCGAGGCGCCGTGGACGAGCAGCCTCACGCCGCTTGGCCCTCGAGTGCCGCGTCGCACGCCCTGGCCACCCGCTCGACGCCGATGGCGGTCAGGCAGCCGTAACCGATGCGGCAGGTGCGCGCGAAGCACGGCGAGCAGACCGGCGGCTGCTGGACGATGGTCACGCGCTCGCCCCGCGGCGCCGTCCACGCACTGCTGGTCGAGCCGAAGATCGCCACGGTCGGCGTCCCCACGGCCGCGCACAGGTGCGCGAGGCCCGAGTCGTTGCACACGGCGACCCGCGCGCCCGCCACGACCCCGGCGAGTGCCTCGAGCCCGGTCGCCCCGGCGAGATCGTGCGCGCCCTCTCCCGCGCGCGCCGCGACCTCGGCGCACACGCCGGACTCCGCGCGCGTCCCGCACACGAGCACGCGCATGCCGCGCTCCACGATCGCGCGGGCCAGTCCGGCGTAGCGTTCGGCGGGCCAGCGCTTGGCGGGTCCGTAGATCGCGCCCGGGCCGAGCACGGCGTAGCGCGCGCCAGGCGCGAGGCCCAGCCGCACGAGCGTCTCCGCCGCCGCCGCCACGGCTTCCGGCGGCGGGACCAGGCGCGGCACCGGCACGGCACGCACGCCCGCATCCGGTCCGACGTCCGCGCCGAGCGGCCGGCCCAGTTCCAGGTACTCGTCGCTCAGGTGGTGGTCGCCCCGGGCGGCGCGCGCGAGCGCGTGCGTGAGGAGCGGGCTCCGCCCCTCGGAGGCGTAGCCCACGCGCGTGCGCGCACCGGTCCGCCAGGCGAACCACGCACTCGAGAACGACGGTGGCAGCACCAGGGCGGCGTCGGGCGGCGTCGCCCGCAGGGTGTGCACGAGCGCGGCGCGCGCGCGGCCATCGCGCTCCCACGCGTGGGCCACGTCGAGCGTGCCGTCCCATGCCACGAGGCCGAGCAACGGCGCGGGCGCGATCCCGATCAGCTCGGCGCCGGGCGCACCCGCGCGCAGCGCGTGGAGCAGCGGTCGCGCGAGCAGCGCATCACCGAGCCAGTTCGGTAGCCGGACGAGGATGCGCGGCGGCACGCGCGCCGTCCCCTTCAGTCGCCCGAGCCGGCGGCGGTCACTAGTAGGCGCGCGCGAACAGCGCGACGGGCGAGTCGTCGACGGCCGCGCCGGGAACCGAGGACGGGTCCGCCGGAACGCAGCGAAGTGTCGCGCCGGTGCGCTCCTTGATGCGCGCCTCGACGGCCGCATCGTCCGCCGGCCACGGCAGCGCCACGAAGCCTCGACGCTCGGCGAAGTGGGCCTCCAGCTCCTCGACGGTCCGGACCCGCGTCGTCTGCTCGTCGCGGAACGTCTTCGCCGCGCTGAACATCGAACGCTGCACGTCGTCGAGCAGCACCGGCAGCCGCTCGGCCAGCGCTCCGAGCGCGATCGGCTCCTTGGCGCGCGTATCGCGGCGCACGCTCATCACCGAGCCCTGCGCCACGTCGCGCGGCCCCACCTCGAGCCGGATCGGCACGCCACGCAGCTCGTGCTCGTTGTACTTCCACCCCGGCGAGTACTGGTCGCGCGCGTCGACGTCGAGCCGCACGTCACCGGCGGCGGCCTTCACGCGATCGATGAACTCGAGCACCAAGGCGCGCTCGCCGTCCTTGCGCCAGATCGGCACGACGACGGCCTGCACCGGCGCCACGCGCGGCGGGAGCTTGAGTCCCTGGTCGTCGCCATGCGTCATGATCACGGCGCCGATCATCCGCGTCGAGACGCCCCACGACGTCTGCCACACGTGCTGCCGCACGCCGGCCTCGTCCTGGTAGGTGATGTCGAACACCTTCGCGAAGTGCTGGCCGAGATCGTGCGAGGTGCCGGCCTGCAGCGCCTTGCCGTCGCGCATCAGCGCCTCGATGGCGTACGTCATCTCGGCGCCGGCGAACTTCTCGGCGGCACTCTTGCGGCCCGCGTACACCGGGATCGCCAGCTCCGTCTCGGCGAAGTCGCGGTACACGTCGAGCATGCGCAGCACCTCTTCCTTCGCTTCGCCGGCCGTGGCGTGCGCCGTGTGGCCCTCCTGCCACAGGAACTCCGTGGTGCGCAGGAACAGCCGCGTCACCTTCTCCCAGCGCATGACGTTGCACCACTGGTTGATGAGCACCGGCAGGTCCCGGTACGACTCGATCCAGCGCGAGTACATGCGGCAGATGATCGCCTCGCTCGTCGGCCGGATCGCCAGGCGTTCCTCGAGCTTCTCGTGGCCACCGTGCGTCACCCAGGCCACCTCCGGGGCGAACCCCTCCACGTGGTCGGCCTCGAGCTGCAGCAACGACTCCGGGATGAGCATCGGGAACTGCGCGTTCTGGTGCCCCGTCGCCTTGATCCGCGCGTCGAGGAGCCGCTGCATGTGCTCCCACAGGCCGTAGCCGTACGGCCGGATGACCATGCAACCGCGGACGGGCGCGTAGTCCGCGAGCTGGGCCTTGCGCACGACTTCGGTGTACCAGCGCGAAAAGTCATCGCCCTGGTCGGTCAGGTCCTCGACGAACTGCTTCTTGGCGACGGTATCGGTCACGCCTTCTCCGGGATCGAGCGGGCGAACGGGCGCGGGCGCGGAGGTGCGCACGCGCGGACGCGTTCGAGCCCCGCAGTATAGGGCGGCGGCGAAGGCGCCCTCAAGCGCGCGGGTCCGCGGGCGCCTGCGGTGCGATGGGCACCGCCGCCGGCGCGAGGCGGCGGCGCACCTCCGTCTCGACGAGTGCCGGGAGGAGTTCGCGCATGCATCGGAAATGCCCGCGCGGGCACCGCTCGAGGCCGTGGAGCGTGCACGGCTGGCACGGCTCGTGGCGGCACAGCACCGCGTGACCTTCGCCCGCCGGAGCGAAGCCCAGCTCGGGCGCGGTGCTGCCGAACAGCGCCACGACGCGCACCTCACGCGCGGCGGCGAGATGCATGAGCCCGCTGTCGCCCGACACGGCGACGGCGCAGCGCGACAGCACGGCCGCGGCGCGCGCGAGGGGCTCGCGGAACCACCGGCCGCCTGCCGCGTCGACCGCGGCGGCGAGCGCCGGTGCCTGGCGGCGCTCGGCCTCGGTCGACAGCGCGATGACCGGCACACCCGTCGCGACGAGCGCGCCGTGCAGGGCGACCCAGTGCTCCTCGGGCCAGCGCTTCGTGGCGTGGCGCGCGCCCGGGCACAAGGCGACCGGCGGGGCACCGGGCGCGAGCGCCGCGGCGGCCCACTGCTCGGCGTCGGGGCCGGCCGACACGCGCGGCGTTCTCGTCACCGCGATGCCCAGCGGCGCCACGGTGGCCGCGTAGCGCTCGAGCGCGTGCGGGACGGGGCGCGGCCGCGTCCACCGCGCGCGCACCCATCGCTCGCGCAGCAGGCGCTCGGAGCGCACGCGCAGGACCGGCGCCTTCTGCCGGAACGTGAGCACGCGCGTGCGGCTGTTGCCGTGGAGGTCGACGATCAGGTCCCGCTCCTCGAGCTCGCTGCCCATCGACACCAGGTCCTCGAGCCGGCGCGCGTCGGGCTCGAGCACCCGCACGTGCGCGATCGCCGGATCGAAGCGCACGACGTCGGCGTACTCCTGCTTGATCCAGTAGTCGATCCGGGCGTCCGGGTACGCGGCGTGCAGCGCGTGAACGACCGGCAGCGTGAGCACGCAGTCGCCGAGCGACGACAGCCGCAGCACCGCGATGCGCCGGAACCCGCCCGCCGGCGCCGGGAGCGCGCGGCGGCTCACGCGGTGAACTGCAGGTCGTAGAGCCGGCGGTACAGCCCACCCTTCCCGATCAGCTCGGCGTGCGTGCCGCACCCGACGAGCCGTCCGCGTTCGAGCACGACGATCCGGTCGGCGTGCTGCACGGTCGACAGCCGGTGGGCGATCACGAGCACCGTGCGGTCCTTCATCAGCCGGTCGAGTGCGGCCTGCACCATGCGCTCGCTCTCGGTGTCGAGCGCCGAGGTGGCCTCGTCGAGCAGCAGGATCGGCGGGTTTCGCAGCAGCGCCCGCGCGATCGCCAGGCGCTGGCGCTCCCCGCCCGACAACCGCGCGCCGCGCTCGCCGACGACCGTGTCGTACCCCTGCGGCATGCGCATGATCCAGTCGTGCGCGAACGCCGCGCGCGCCGCCGCCTCGATATCGTCCTGCGGGGCACCCGGCCGACCGTACCCGTTGTTCGCGCGCACCGTGTCGTGGAACAGGATCGTCTCCTGCGTCACCATGCCGAGCTGGGCGCGCAGCGAGGCGAGGGAACCGTCACGGAGATCCATGCCGTCCCAGGTGATCCGGCCGGCGACGGGGTCGTGGAATCGCGCGAGCAGATCCATCGCGGTGCTCTTGCCCGCCCCGCTCGATCCGACGAGCGCCACGACCTCGCCCGCGCGGAGGTCGAAGCTGACGTCCTCGAGCACCGGCTCCCCGGGCCGGTAGGCGAACGTCACGTGCTCGTAGCGCACCGTCCGGTGGAACGGCGGCAGCGTGCGGGCGCCGGGCGCGTCGGTCATCGCGGCGGGCGTGTCCAGCAGGTCGAACACGCGCTCGGCCGCGGCGACCCCCTGCTGCACGTTCGCGTTCACCTCGGACAGGCTCTTGAGCGGCGAGATCGTGCTCAGCAGCGCCGTCACGAACAGCACGAACTGCTGGGGCGCCATGCCGTGCCGCTCGAAGATCTCACGCCCGCCGAACCATAGCATCGCGACCGCCACGACGATCACCGCGTACTCGCTGACCGGCCGCGCCGCGGCCGACACGCGGCGGAGCCGCACGAAGGCGCGGAAGAACGCTTCGTTGGCGCGGCCGAAGCGCTCGGATTCGTATCGCTCCATGCCGAACGCCTTGACGATGCGGGCCCCCACGATCGTCTCCTGCAGGATGCTCGTGACGTCACCCATGCGGTCCTGCGCCCGCCCCGAGCGGCGGCGCATCGCGCGTCCGATGCTCACGAGCGCGATCGCCACGGGCGGGAGTATGACGAGCGACACGAGTGCCAGCTTCCACGAGGCGATGAACACCCAGGCGAGGCAGGCGGCCAGCGTCAGCGAGTCCTTGACCAGGTTGCTGATCCCGGCCGCCAGCGAGGCGCGCAGGTACTCGAGATCGTTCGTCACGCGCGAGACGAGCATGCCGGTGCGCCGCGAATCGAAGAACGACATCGGCAGCAGGTGCAGGTGGTCGAACAGGCGGCCGCGCAGGTCCCGGATGGCCGCCTGCTCGATGGACACCATCAGGAACGCCTGGGCGTAGTCGGCGAGGTTCTTGAGCAGCAGGGTCACGAGCAGGAACACACACAGCCGTTCGAGCGCCACGAGCGGGCTCACGTCGAGGATCCAGCGCCGGGCGAACGCGCGGAGCGGCCCCGGCCAGCCCGCCAGTCGTGAATCCGCCGGGGCGGACGGCGCGACGACGACGCCCGGCGCGGGCGCCGGCGACGCGGGCGAGACCCGGCTCGCCGCGGGCGCCGGGGTGGCCGGTGCCGCGGCCGTCGCCGGCTGTTCGAACAACACGCGCATGAACGGGGCGATGAGGCCGAGCGTGGCACCGCTCATGGCCGCGTAGACGACCATGCACGCGAGGGCCACGGCGAGGCGGCCGCGGTAGGGTTTCAGCACCCCGAGCAGCCGGAAGTAAGTGCTCATCCGCCGCTCAGGCGGAACCGCTCTGCCGGGCCGACTCGCCCGCGCCGAGCGCGCGCAGCAACTCGGGCACGTGGAGGAAGTCCTCGCGCGAATCCTCGGGCCGCGCGCTCAGCTGGCCGCACTCGATGAGCTGGAACACCATCGCGCCGACATCGTCCCCCGCCATCACGCCCCATTCGCGGAACACGGCGGGCGCCAGCGGTCCGAACTCCTGCCGGCCGAGCTGGACGACGGCCCGGACCAGTTCGGCGCCCGTCAGGTGGCGCAGCACCGGGTCCTCGCGGCGCGAGCCCGGCAACCGCTCCACGGCGTAGGCGAGCGCGGCCACGACGAACAGGTAGCCCTCGCGCGCGTAGCGCGGATCCTCGTCGCGCAGGCGGTCGACGGCCTCGAGCAGGGGCACCGGGGATGGGTCCATCGGAGCGGACTATAGGCGGCGCGCCGAGCCCCTTCAAACCGGCAGATTGTGGTGAGCAGAGTGTGTCTGGCGCGTGAGGTGCAGTGATGCAGCGCCATGGCTACCACTCTCGCTGCCTTCGTTCCCCCGCACTGTCCCAGAAAATCCTGCCGCTACCACCGTTGCGCCGACGGATGGCGCTGGATCCGCATTGGCTCTTTCACGCGCGACTGTCACCCACGGCGCATCCCCCGCTTCCGCTGTTGTCACTGCCGCGCCACGTTCAGCACACAGACATTCTCCACCACCTACTACCTCAAGCGTCCGGACTTGCTAGAGCCGGTCGCCCACCGCTTGCTCGCGTGCTCAGGCTATCGCCAGATCTCGAAAGAGGCCCGCTGCCACCACACCACCGTCATGGGCCTCGCCACCCGCCTTGGCCAGCACGCTCTGCTGCTCTTCAGGGAGCTGAAACCGCATGGGCCGGTGGAGGAGCCGCTCGTCATCGACGGCTTCGAGAGCTTCGCCTACAGCCAGTACCACCCGCTCCATCTGAACCTGGCCGTCGGCGCCCATAGCCACTTCACCTACGCCTTCACGTTCGCCCGGCTGCGCCGTAAGGGCCGCATGACCGCCGGCCAGAAGGCGCGGCGTGCGGCAATCGAGGTTACGCATGGCCGGCCCGATCCCAAGGCGCTCGAGGCGAGCATCGCCGAACTCATCCGGATTGCCGTGCCCGCGCAACCGCTGACGATCCGCTCCGATGAGCACCCGGCCTATCCGCGAGCATTCCGTCGCCTCTCGGGCTACGCGATCCGCCACGAGCGCACGCCGTCGGTCCAGGCTCGGACCCCTGGCAACCCGCTGTTCCCGATCAACCTGTTGGACCTGCTGCTACGGCACAACAGCGCGAACCACAAGCGGGAGACGATCGCGTTCTCGAAGCGGCACCAGAGCGTGATCGAGCGCGCGGCGTGGCTGCTGGCGTGGCGTAACTGGGGCAAGCACTTCTCGGAGCGACAACGCGATGGCACGCCGGCGATGCGGCTGGGGCAGGCGACGAGGCCATGGAGCGTGCGACGGCTGCTGAGCGCCCGGCGGTTCGACTCCCGTACGGAACTACCGGGGAGTTGGCGGGAGTACTACCGCCGGGAAATTGACACGCCGGGGATCCGCAACCCGCGCCGGCACACGCTCATGCGCGCCACCTGAAATGCAAGAGGCGCGGGTCTCAACCGGCCCGCGCCCGCCTTCAACAACACTCTGCGCAGCACAATCAAACCGGCACGGCGGGCGTGCCGCCCGCGCCGGGGAGCCGGATCGACGCGGTGCGGCGCGCCGCCGCGGCACGCGGCCGCGGATGATCGAGGTTGAAGTGGAGGCCCCGGCTCTCGCGCCGCCGCACCGCGCACTCGACGATCAGCGCGCCGACGAGCGAGATGTTGCGCAGCTCGACCAGGTCGGGGGTGAGGCGCAGCGTGTCGTAGTCGTGCTCGATCTCGTCGCGCAGCAGCTGGAGCCGCCGCCGGGCGACACTCAGGCGCTGGTCGGTGCGCACGATGCCGACCAGGTCCCACATGACGCGGCGCACGCTGTCCCAGTTGTGGTCGAACACGACGCGCTCGAGCGGCGGGTGCGTACCGTGCGTCGACCACGCGGCGACGCGCGGCGCGCGGCCCGCCTCGGCAAGGCGCCGGCGCAGGCCCGCGACCGCGTGCCGCGGGCCGACGAGCGCCTCGAGCAGGGAGTTGCTCGCCAGCCGGTTCGCGCCGTGGAGCCCGGTGCACGCGGTCTCGCCCAGCGCGAACAGCCCCGCGATCGGCGTCCGTCCGCCCAGCGTCGCCCGCACGCCGCCGCACATGTAGTGCGCCGCCGGCACCACGGGAATCGGCTCGCGGCCGAGGTCGAAGCCCCAGTGGCGCAGCCGCTCGGCGATGTTCGGAAACCGCCGCCGCACCCACGCGGCCGGGCGGTGGCTGATGTCCAGGTAGACGTGCGGGTCACCGCGCCGCTTGAGCTCACGGTCGATCGCGCGCGCCACGACGTCGCGGGGCGCCAGCTCGGCGCGCGGGTGGACGCGGGGCATGAAGCGCGTACCGTCGATGGTGTAGAGGCGCGCCCCTTCGCCGCGCAACGCCTCGCTCAGCAGGAACGACTTGGCCTGCGGGTGATAGAGGCAGGTCGGGTGGAACTGGACGAACTCGAGCTGCGTGACCGGCGCGCCCGCGCGGTACGCCATCGCCACGCCGTCTCCCGTCGCCGTGTCGGGGTTGCTCGTGTACAGGTACACCTTGCCGCAACCGCCGGTCGCGAGCACCGTCGCCCGCGCGGTGAGCGGACGGATGCGCCGCGTGTCGCGGTCCATGAGGTAGGCGCCCCAGCACGCCTCGGCCCCGCGGCCGGTCGCGCGCCGGGCGCCCATGCGCGAGCCGAGCAGCAGGTCGAGCGCCAGCGCGCGTTCGACGAGCCGGATGCGCGGATGGCGCCGCACGCGCTCGAGCAGCGCCGACTCGACGGCGCGGCCCGTGAAATCGCTCGCGTGCACGATACGTCGCGCCGAATGGCCGCCCTCGCGGCCCAGCTCGAAGCCGCGCGCCGAGCGTGTGAACCGCACGCCGAGCGATTCCAGCTCGCGCACCGCGTCGGGGCCGTCGCGCACCACCGCGCGCACTACGGCGGGGTCGCACAGGCCGGCGCCGCACACCTCGGTGTCGCGCACGTGGGCGGCGAACGAATCGCGCGGATCGAACACCGCGGCGATGCCGCCCTGCGCCATGTTCGTGTTCGTCTCGTCGGCGGCCGTCTTGCTCACCACGACCACGTCGGCGAACTCGGCCATGCGCAGCGCCGTCATCAGTCCCGACAGGCCGCTCCCCAGCACGAGCACGTCGGTGTCGGTGTCGGTCCCCTTGCGACTCACGCGTCCCCTCCCATGCCCAGGACGTCGGCGACCAGCGCGTCGCCGCCGAACCACCACGCCCAGTCGACCTCGATCACCGCCGCCGGATCGTCGCGGAGCGGCCAGCGCACGGCGTCCTTCGCCGTGAGCAGCAGCGTCGCGTTCCCGGCCGCCGCGGCGGCGCGCTCGCGGCGAGCCTCCGCGGCCGAGAACCAGTGGTGATCGCGATACGCCGACAGGGTGACCGGCGCGAAGCCCGCCTCGGCCGCGCTGCGCGCGACGGCGGTGGGGTTGCCCGTCGCCGTCACGACGCGCGCCGGCCCGCGCGGCGTCCACGCGCCGCCCGCGAGCGCGCGCACGCCGGTCACCCGGTGGTGTCCGGCGGCGAATCGCGCGGCCGGCGCCCAGGCCGCGAGCGCCTCGGCGGCCCGGAGGGCCTCGGCCGCTCCGCTCGCGTGCGACAGCACGATCCACCCCGCGCGCTGCAGCGCGCGCCGCGGCTCGCGCGCCCGTCCGAGCGGCAGCAGGCCGCCCGCCCACGGATCGCGCGCGTCGAGCAGCACGATGTCGACGTCGCGGGCGAGCGGCCAGTGCGAGAACCCGTCGTCGACGATCACCAGCTCGCGCCCCGCCGCGGCGGCGGCCGCGGCGAGCCGCCACTTGGCGCGCCCCGCGACCACGCGCGGCTCGCCGAGTGCCGCGGCGTACAACAACTCCTCGTCGCCGCGACCGGCGGGGCCGGGACGGTAGCGCCGGCACACCACTGCCGCGTCGCATCCGGCCTCGAGTAGCTGGCGCGCGAGCGCCAGCGTGAGCGTGGTCTTGCCCGTGCCGCCCGCCGCCAGGTTACCCACGCTCACGACGCGCGCCGGCACACGCCGCACCGGCGCCCAGCCGCGCGCGTAGGCGTTCCGGCGCGCGTCCCAGCCCCACGCGTAGAGCCCGGCGGCGGCGTGCGACAGCGCGCGCGTCACGCGGCCGGCCACAGGTCCCACGCCGCGAGACAGGCGACCGCGCGCCGCGACCCGCCGCGCAGCAGGCGCACCGTCTCGCGGGCGCGCGCCGCCTGCAGGGCGCGCGCCTCGGAATCGCGCACGAGCCGTTCGAGGCACCCCGCGAGCTCGCGCCCGTCGCGCACGATGTCGATGCCTCCGGCCGCGCGCAGCGCGCGCACGCTCTGGAGCTGCGAGCGATGGTGGCGCCCGATGATCACCGCGCAGCCGCTCGCCGCGGGCTCCATGGGGTTGTGGCCGGCATAGGGCCCCAGACTCCCGCCGACGAACGCGATGTCGGCCGCGGCGTAGTAATCCATCAGCACGCCGGGGCGCGCGTCCCACCGCCACGCGTCGCCCACCGGCGTGTCCGCCCCAGATCCCCCGGATCCGCCGGATCCCCCAAATCCCCCAGATCCCCCAGATCCCCCAGATCCCCCGTATCCCACACCGCCCGCGACGGCGACGCCGGCCGACGCCGCCTCGGCGCGCAGGTCGGCGGCCGCGTGCGCGTGGCGCGGCACGGCGACGACCTGCCAGCTCGCCCGGAGGCCGGCGGGCAATTCGCGCCACGCCTCGGCCAGAACGCGCGCCTCGCCGGGACGCATGCTGCCGAGCACGAGCACCGGCCGGTCGCGGTCCAGCCCGCATCGCGTGCGCGCCGCGCGCCGGTCGGGCTCGGTGTCGGGCAGCGCGTCGTGCTTGAGATTGCCCACCACGCACGTGCGCGAAGGATTCGCGCCGAGCGCCAGCCAGCGCTGCGCGTCGGTGTCGGTCTGGCACAGCACGCCCGCGAGTCCCGCGACCAACTCGCGCAGGCCGCCCCCGAGCCGGCGGTAGCGGTGAAGCGACGTGTGCGACATGCGCGCGCTCACGATCGCGACCGGCACGCCCTCGTCACGCGCGCGCAGCAGCCAGTGCGGCCAGAACTCGGTCTCGACGAGGAACAGCCGCTCGGGCTGGATGCCGTGGAAGAACCGGCGGACCGCCTGCGGTGAATCGATGGGCGCCAGGGCCGCCGGCCGCCCGAGCGACGAGAGCCGCGCGCGCCCGGTGCGCGTCGTCGCGGTGAGAAACATGCGCGCCTCGGGCTGGAGGGCGGCGAGCTCGCGGACGAGCGGCCCGACGGCGACCGCCTCGCCGAGCGAGGCCGAGTGCACCCACGCGTGACAGCCGCCGTCGAGCCGCACGTCGCCCATGCGCTCGTTCCACAGCGGGCGCTCGGACGGCGAGGCCAGCAGCCGAGCCCACGGCGCGACGGCACCGATCCCGGGGGCGATCCACCGGTACAGCGTCCACGGCACGTTCACGCCGCGCTCCCGACGGCCGCGTCCGCCGCGCGCGTGAGCGTCTCGAGTGCCTCGCCGATGCGCGCGCCGAAGGTGGCCTCCGCCGCGTCGTCCAGGTCCGGCGGCACGGTGATCGGCTCGCCGTAGGCGAGGCGCACGCGCGTGAACGGCAGCGGCACGCGGAAACGATCCCACGACCGGAACGTCCAGCTGCGACTCGCCGCGGCGGTGACGGGCACGATCGGCCAGCCGGTGCGACTCGCGAGATAGACGAGCCCCGGCTTCACGCGTCCCGCGGGGCCGCGTGGACCGTCGGGCGTGACAGCGAGCGCGTGACCGCGGCCGGCGTGTTCGAGCATCTCCCGCACGGCCGAGTCGCCACCGCGCGTGCTCGAGCCGCGCGCGGTGACGAAGCCCAGGGACTCGACGACGCGCGCGACCCACTCGCCGTCGCGGTGGCGGCTCACGAGCACCGCGACGCTGCGCCCGCGGTGGCTCCAGACGAGCGGGAGCAGTCGCGCGTGCCAGAGCGCGTAGATGCACTTGCGCCCCGCGAGGAGCTCACGATCGAGCGCGTCGTAGCCTTCGGCGCGCTCGACGCGCCAGGTGCCGCCGAGTCCGAGCACGAAGCCCGAGGCCACGCGGGCAGCGGCCGGCAGCCACAGCGGCGACTTCTCTTCGTTCATTTTGACCGCTCGTCGGGCTCGCTCGGAGGCTGCTCGGCGGCCACGCCCGCAAGCCGCACGTCGAGCGCGCGCGGCGAACGCGGATCGGGATTGTGCGGGAGCAACTCCTCCAGCCAGCGCGCCGCGTGGTCCGAGGCACCGGGCTCGCCTAGACGCGCGCGCACGACGCGGAGCCTCGCGCTGGCCGCCTCACGGCGGGCCGGATCGTCGAGCCAGGGCGCGAGCGTCTCGGCGAGGCGCGCGGGCGTGAGCCCGGCCTGGATCAGCTCGGGCGCGACCTCCTCCCCCGCCACGATGTTCGGCAATCCAATGCGCGGCAGGCGCACGAGTCGTCGGGCGATCCAGTAGTTCACGGCCCCCACACGGTAGACGATGGCGAGCGGCGTCGCGAACAGCGCGGTCTCGAGCGTCGCCGTGCCCGACGCCACGGCGCAGGCAGCCGCGTGCGCCATCACCGACCGCGTCCGGCCGCGGACGACGACGGCCGTCGCGGCACCCCGGCGCAGGATCGTGCGGCCGTCCGCGGCGCGCTCGAGCCGGGCGTCACCCCAGCGCGCCACGGCGTCCTCCTCGAGTCCGGGCGCCAGCGGCAGCAGGGTCACGAGATCGCGACGCGACGCCGCGAGCCGGGCCGCGGCGTCGAGCAGCACCGGCACGTGGGCGCGGATCTCCTGGGGCCGGCTGCCCGGCAGGATGCCGAGCAGGCGCGCGCCCGCGCCCGCGCCGACCTCGCGCCGCAGCGTCGCCGCATCCGTCTCGGCGGCGAGCGTCTCGAGCAACGGATGGCCGACGAACCGCGCGTCGACGCCCGCGTCGCGGAACAGCGGCTCCTCGAACGGAAACACGACGGCCAGCCGTGTCACCCAGCGCGCCATCTGGGCCGCGCGCTCGGGATGCCACGCCCACACCTGCGGCGCGATGTAGTAGAAGACCGGAATGCCGCGCGCATGCAGCCACGGCCCGAGGCGGAAGTTGAAGCCAGGCGAGTCGACGAGCAGCGCCGCGTCGGGACGGTCGCGGCGCACGCTGTCGCGCAGGCGCTCGAGCGCGCGCATCAGCGCCGGCAGGCGGCGCAGCACCGCGGAGAAGCCGAGCACGTTGAGCTCGCTCATGTCGACCAGGGTCTCGACGCCCTGCGCCCGGAGCGCCGGTCCCCCGGCGCCGCGCAGGTGGACGGCGCGGCGCCCGGCGAGCGCCTGAACGAGCCGCGCCGCGTGGGCGTCGCCCGAGGCCTCGCCCGCGACGATCAGGAGACGGGGCTGGTACTCGCCCATTGCCGCGCCCGCTGCCGCATGCCGGCGCGAACCGCCTCGGCGACCGCGAGCGCGTCGCGGCCGGCCTCGGCCGGGGCGGCGCCGTCGCCCTCGCCGCGCAGCGAGCGGACGAAGGCCTCGAGCTCGAGCGTGAGCGGCTCGGCGGACCCGATCTCGACGTCGCGCTTGCGGATCGCGCCCGCCATCTGGAGCGGGTGCTTCGGCGCCTGCAGCACGGCACGGTCGAGGCTCAGCAGGTCGCAGCGCTTCTCGAACAGGTCGAGCGACAGGTAGGCGTCCTCCTGGAAGAAGCGGATGCGGCGCAGGCGCTCCTGCGAGACGCGGCTCGCGGTCAGGTTCGCGACGCAGCCGTTCGCGAACTCGAGCCGCGCGTTCGCGATGTCCTCGTTGTCCGACAGCACCGCGACGCCGACGGCCGAGACGGTCTCCGGACGCGCGCCCACCGCCTGCAGCACGATGTCGATGTCGTGGATCATCAGGTCGAACACGACGTCGATGTCGAGCGAGCGCGGCTGGAACAGCGCCATGCGGTGGGCCTCGACGAACTGCACGCGCCCGATCCACGGGCGCGCGGCGATGAGCGTGGGGTTGAAGCGCTCGACCTGGCCGATCTGGAGCGTCACGCCGGCGCGGCGCGCGATCTCGATCATGCGGTCGGCCTCCTCGAGCGTCACGGCCATCGGCTTCTCGACGAGCGCGGATCGCCCGGCAGCCGCGGCCTGCTCGAACGCCTCCAAGTGGGCCACCGTCGGCACCGCGATCGACAGCGCCTCGCATTCGGCGAGCAGTGCCGCGGCGCTCGGGAACGCCGGCACGCCGTGGCGCGCGGCAACCTCGGCGGCGCGCGCGGCGTCGCGGTCGTAGACGCCGGCCAGCTCGGTCTCGGGCGATGACGCGTAGACGCGGGCGTGCTTCTCGCCCCACACGCCCACGCCCCAGACACCCATTCGGGTCTTCGGCATCGTCATCGCCTCAGCGGGTGAGCCCGCGCACGGACGTCTCGGCGAACCGCGCGAGGTGCTCGACCTCCGCGCACCCCGCGAACTCGGCGCGCATCTGCGCCACCGCCTCGGCCGCCGGCCGCGCGCCGCGGAACAGCAGCTTGTAGGCGCGGTCGAGCGCCGCGCGGGTCTCCGGGCCGAAGCCGCGGCGCTCGAGCCCGACCTGGTTGATGCCGGCGAGCCGCGGCGGGCTGCCGGCGAGCTTGATGTAGGGCGCCACGTCCTGCGAGATGCGCGTCCCCCCGCCGATCATGGCATGGCAGCCGATTCGAGCGAACTGGTGGACGACGGTCACGCCGCCGACGATCGCCCAGTCCTCGACCGTGACGTAGCCGGCGAACTGGACTCCGTTCGCGACGACGACGCGGTCACCGATGTGGCAGTTGTGCGCGATGTGCGAGTACGCCATGAGCAGGCAGTCCGAGCCCACGCGCGTCGTCGCGCCAGGCTCGGTCGCGAGGTGGAGCGTCGCGAACTCGCGAACTTCGGTCCGGTCGCCGACCTCGAGGTACGAGGCGGCGCCGGTGTACTTGAGGTCCTGCGGCGGGCCGCCCACCGCCGCGCCGTGATGGAGCCGGCAGTCGCACCCGATGGTCGTCCACCCCGCCACCATCACGTGGCTGCCGACGTGCGTGCCCGCGCCGATGCGGACGTGCGGGCCGATCACGGCGCCCGGTCCGACGACCACCCCCGGCCCGAGCCGCGCCGCGGGATCGACGACCGCGCTCGCGTGGACCGACGGCCCGCTCACAACGGGTTCCGGTCGACGATCTGGCGAGCAGGTCCGCTTCCGCCACGAGTTGGTCGTCGACGAACGCTTCGCCGCGCATCTTGGCCGTGGCGCCTCGGTGCTTGACGAGCACCAGCTTGAAGCGCAGTTGGTCGCCCGGCGTCACCGGGCGGCGGAAGCGGGCGCCATCGATCGCCGCGAAGTACATGAGCTTCTCCGACGGATCGTCGACGGAGTTGAGCAGCAGCAGCCCGCCCACCTGGGCCATCGCCTCGAGGATCAGCACCGCCGGCATGATCGGGTGGCCGGGGAAATGGCCCTGGAAGAACGGCTCGTTGATCGTGACGTTCTTGAGCCCCTCGATCGACCGTCCCTCGACGAGCGACGTGATCCGGTCGACGAGCAGGAACGGATAGCGGTGCGGCATGATGTCCATCACCGCCGTGATGTCCCACTCGCCCGGCGGTCCGCCGGCGCGGCGGCCCGGCAGCGGCAGCGACCGCTTGAGCTCTTTCACGAAGGCGACGTGGCCCTGGTGCCCGGAGCGCAGGGCCGAAACGTGGCCGAGCAGCGGCCCGCCGAGCAGCGTCAGGTCGCCCAGCAGGTCGAGCACCTTGTGACGCACGAACTCGTCGGGGAAGCGCAGCGGGCCGGGATTCAGGATCTTCGTGTCGCCGACGACGACGGCGCTGTCGAGCGTGCCGCCCTTGATCCAGCCGCACTTCCGCAGCTGCTCGAGGTCGCGCTCGAGCACGAACGTGCGTGCGGGGGCGATGTCGCGGATGAACGACTCGGGCGTGATGTCGAGTGACAGCGTCTGGCGGCCGATCATCGCGTGGTCGTAGTCGATCGTGAACGTGATCTTGAGCCCGCGGTAGGGCACGGCCGACAGCTCCACGCCGTTCTCCGCCCAGCGCACCGGCTTCGTGACCTTGATGTGCCGCTTCGGCTGGTCCTGCTCGACGAACCCGGTCTCCATCAGCAGCCGGGCGATCGGCGCGGCGCTGCCGTCGGCCGGCTCGGGGACCTCCATCGTCGTCGTCTCGACGACCACGTTGTCGAGGCCGACGCCGGCGAGTGCCGCGAGCACGTGCTCCATCGTGTGGATCTGGACATCGTGCTGCATCAGGATGGTGCGGCGCGCGGCGCGCGGGTCGAACATGGCGTTCTCGGGCCGCACGAGCACCGTCGGGCGGCCGGGCAGGTCGGCGCGTTCGAACACGATGCCCGAGTTCGCCGGGGCGGGCCTGAAGGTCAGGCGGCCGCGCTCGCCGGTGTGGAGCCCGACGCCCTCGAACGAAACGGGTCCGCGCAGCGTGAGCTGGGGATCCCCCGTCACGGGACGCGCTCCTCCTGGGCGGGCTGGGACCCGACCTGCGTCTCGAGCCGCTGCAGCCGCTCCTCGACCGACTTGGTCCGCTCCCACAGCTCCGGAATCCTTTGTAGGAATGCATGGAGCCGCTTGAACCGGGCGACCTGGGTCGCCGGGAAGCCGATCACGGTCGTGCGCGCCGGGACGGACTTCGTGACCCCGCTCTGCGCGGCGATCGTCGCGCCCGTGCCGACGTGGATGTGGCCCCCGAGTCCGGCCTGGCCGCCGATCGTGACGTAGTCCTCGAGCTGCGTGCTGCCCGAGATGCCCACCTGCGCCACGACGATGCAGTGCTTGCCGATCACGACGTTGTGGCCGATCTGGACCAGGTTGTCGAGCTTCGAACCGTCGCCGATGCGGGTGCTGTCGGTCGTCGCGCGATCGATCGTCGTGTTCGCGCCGATTTCCACGTCGTCGCCGACGACGACGTTCCCCACCTGCGGAATCTTGTGGTAGCGGCCCGAGTCGAACGCGAAGCCGAATCCGTCGGCGCCGATCACGGCGCCGGGGTGCACGATGCAGCGCTCGCCCAGCGAGCATTCCTCGCGCACCACGACGCACGGGTACAGCAGCGTGTCGTCGCCGATCCGGGACGCCACGCCGACGTAGCAGCCGGGCATCAGCACGACGTTGCGACCGATCGTGGCGCCCGACTCCACGACGCAATGGGCGCCGATCGAGACGCCCTCGCCCAGCTCCACGTCGGACGCGACGACCGCGGTGGGATGGACGCCGGGCGCCTGCCGCTGCACCTCGGGACGGAACTGGCGGACGATGCGCTGGAACGCCAGGTACGGGTTGTCGACCCGGAGCAGGGGCACCGGGGCCGAGGCCGCGTCGCGCGCGCAGATCACCGCGGAGGCGCGCGTCTCGACCAGGTAGGACTCGTAGCGCGCGTTCGCGATGAAGGTGATGTCGCCGGGCAGCGCCTCGCGGATCCCCGCGACGCCGCGGATCACCGTCGCCGGATCACCCTCGACCTCGCCATTCAGGATGGCGGCCAACTCGGCCAGCGTGCGCGTCGTCATCGGCCTAGCGCGGTGTCGTGCCCGCGGCGCCGGCGCGCAGCGCCAGCTCCTGGAGCACGTTGCCCGTGAGATCGAGCGACTTGTCCGCGTAGATGATGAATCCGCTCGCCGCGTCCAGCACCAGCGTGAGCCCGCGGTCGCTGGCCACCTTCTCGACCGCCGAGCGGATCTTGGCGACCACGTCCTGCGTCGCCTTGTCGTTCTCCTGCGCCGCGCGGCCCTGCGGTCCCCACACGTCCTGGACGAACCGCTCGTAGTCGCTGATGGCCCGCTGCAGTTCTTCCTCGCGCTGCTGGCGCTTGACCGACGACAGGATCGGCGACAGGTCCTGCACCTCGGTGCGCAGCTTCTTCACCGTGGTCTGCTTCTCGGCCGCCTCGTCCCGCCAGCCCTGCACCTGGCGGTCGAAGCGCGCCTGGGCGTCCTGGGCATCCTTGAACTCGCGGAACAGCCGGCCCGAGTCGATGTAGCCGACCCTGAGGTCGGCGGCATATGCCTGGGGCGCGAGACCGCACCCCAAGGCGAGCATCACGAGCAAGGCGGGGACGGCGAGCCAGCGGCCTCGCCCCCGTCGTCCAGGTCGTCCAGGTCGAGTGGGCATCGAGCGGGCCGTCAGAAGCTGACGTTGCCGAACAGGAAGTTGACCTTCGGGCGCGGTCCATCGTCACGATTGAAGCCGTAGCCGTAGTCGAGCCCGATTTTTCCGAGCAGGGGAATCTCCATGCGCAGTCCCAGTCCGGCCCCCATCTTCAGATCGAACGGCTTGATCTCCCGCCACAGGTCCCACGTGTTTCCGGCGTCGAAGAAGAGCACACCGTGAAGCGGATGAACAATCGGAAACTGTTGCTCGCCCGTGTAAAGCGTCATGAACCGCCCGCCCGGGTAGCGCAGCCGGCCCGTGAACACGCTGCGGAAGGTCGTATCCTTGACGCCCGGAGTGGTCACGGAATCGATCCCCGCGATCTCGGTCCGGTAGACGTTCTGGACGAACTTGCCGGGGACGACCTGGTAGTCGTCGTAGCCGCGGAGCGGGTCGGCGGTGCTGCCGCCGCCGAGCCGGAAGCGCTCGTAGACCGGGGGCGCCGAGCTCTGGTCGGCGTAGCCGCCGAGGATGCCCAGCCGGCCGCGCAGCATGGTCGTCACGCCCTTGATCGGCGACTTGAAGTAGACGCGTCCCTCGTAGCGGTGCTTGTGGAAGTTCACCTTGCCGCCGAACGGGCCGCCGGCGAACTCGTCGTTCAGGTCGAGCCGCGTGCCCTTGGTCGGGTACTGCGGGTGGTCGTTGGTGTTCCGGTTGAACACCGTCTCGACGCTGCTCGTGCGCACCGCGACGCCCAGCGGCTGGCCCGAGAATGCGATGCTGTCCTGGAGCGTGAAGTTCTGGCCCGAGATCGTGACGTCCTCGAGCCGGTAGGCGATCGATCCGCGCGAATAGTCCGGCCATGGCAGCGGGCGGCCGAGCCGCACCGAGCCGCCGACGCGCTTCTCCTCGTAGAGATCGCGCTCGGTGCGCGTGTTGAACACCGAGAAGCCGAGCAGCGTGGGCGTGTCGCGGAACCACGGCTCGGTGAAGCTCAGGAAGTAGTCCTCGCGCTTGCCGCCGCGTTCGAGGTGGAGCGACAGGCTCTGGGCGTTGCCGAGCACGTTGTTGTGCGCCAGCTCGAGGAAGCCGGTGACGCCGGTGTCGCCGGTGTAGCCGGCGCCCGCCGAGGCGGTGCCCACCTGCTTCTCCTTGACGCGGAGCACGACGTCGACGTCCGTGCTCTCGGCCGGGCTCACGTCGGGCTGCACGTCCTCGAAGATGCCGAGGCGCATGAGGTCGTCGCGCGAGCGCACGATCGTCGAGCGCTTGAACAGGTCGCCCTCGTGGATGTTGATCTCGCGCCGGATGACCTTCTCGCGCGTGCCGCGGTTGCCCAGGATGTTGACGAGGCGGACGTGTGAGGGCTTGCCCTCCGTCACCGTGTAGGTGATGTCCACGAGCGAGTCGCGCACCGCCTCGCGGGGCTCGATGTTCACGTACAGGTAGCCGTGCTCGGCGTACAGCGCGAACGCCTCGTCCCGCCCGCGCCCGATCCGCGAGGCGTTGTAGATCTCGCCCGGCTTGGCCTGCGGCAGCCGGCGCAGCGATGCCGAGTCCACCACCGTGGCGCCCGTCCAGCCCACGGTGCCGGTGCGGTAGCGCCGGCCCTCCTCGAGCCGGACGACCAAGGTCAGGTCGCGCGGGCGAGCACCCGGCGTCAAGTCCGTGGCGAGAACGCGCGCGTCGCGGTAGCCCTGGTCGTGATAGAAGCTCTCGAGCTTGTCACGGTCGTCGGTGAAGCTCTCGTCCTTGATGTCGCCGCCGCCGAACAACCCTTTCGTCTTGGTCTTCATCGCCTTGCGCAACCGCTTGTACGAGAACGCCGAGGCCCCCTCGAAGCGGATGCGTTTGACGCGGACCTTCTCGCCCTCGTCGACCTGGAAACGGAGCGCGGCCTCGTTCGTCGCCGCGTTCGTGTCGGCCGCGGCCGTGACGTGGGCGCGCGAGAAGCCCTCGTCGCGGTAGTACTTGAGCAGCGAGTCGACCTGCGTCTGGAACATCGCCGGCGTCAGGATGTCGCCGGTGCGCACCGACAGTTTCTTCTCGAGTTCCGAGGTCTCGCGCTTCTTGTTGCCGTTGAATACGATCGACCCGACGCGCGGGCGCTCGACCACGTGGATGAGCAGGTCGACGCTCTCCCCGCGCGGGAATTCCTCGATCCACACGTCGCGGAACAGCCCGAGTCCGAACAGCTTGCGCAGGCCCCGGCGCAGGGCGTCCTTCGTGTAGCGGGTGCCCGGCGCGACCTCGAACGTCCGCATCACGCGCTCGGATTCGGTGCGCGCGTTGCCCGCGACGTCGATCGTGCCGATGCGGACGGGCGCGGCGGCGGGCGCCGCCGAATCGGGCAGCATCGGCGGCGGCGGCGGCGCCAGGCTGTCGGCCATGGCCCCGCCCGACGTGTCCACGAGCGCGCTCGCGGTCGAATCGACCGCGAGCGGCGGAGACGAAGACTCCCCCGGGACCTGGGCGGCCCCGGGGGAGACGAACAGCGTGATGGCGGTGAGGACGGCGCTAAGCGCGAGGAACGCTGGCCGGAGGCAGTGCCGCCGCACTGGCGGAGACGGCCTCGAACTCGAGATGATCGTCGTTGCGCCGCACCCGAATGCGTCCGCCGCCGACGAACTGGCCGCGCAGGATGAATTCCGAGAACGGATCCTCGAGGTGCTTCTGGATGGCGCGCTTGAGCGGACGGGCACCGAGGGACGGATCGAATCCCTTGTCGATGAGGAATTCGACGGACTCGGGCGTGAGCTCGAGCTCGATCTGCTGCACGCGAAGGCGGCCCTCGACCTGTCCGAGCAGGATCGCCACGATGTTCCGCATGTCGTCGCGCGTGAGCGCATGGAAGACGATGACGTCATCGATTCGGTTCAGGAACTCCGGGTTGAACGCGCGCTTCAGCTCGTCCTGGACGGTGCTCTTGATGGCGGCGAACTGCTCCGCCCCTCCTTCGGCCTGCTTGAAGCCCAGGTGCCGGCCGCCGGAAAGGATCTGCCGACCTCCCAGGTTGGAGGTCATGATGATCACCGTATTCTTGAAGTCGACGCGCCGACGGGAGCTGTCGGTGAGCACGCCGTCGTCCAGCACCTGCAGGAGCACGTTGAATACGTCGGGGTGCGCCTTCTCAATCTCGTCGAGCAGCACGACCGAATAGGGCTTCCGGCGCACCTTCTCGGTGAGCTGGCCGCCCTCTTCATACCCCACGTACCCGGGAGGTGCTCCCACCAGCCGGGAGACGGAGAACTTCTCCATATACTCCGACATGTCGATCCGAATCAACGCCTCGGAGTCATCGAAAAGAAAAGCCGCCAGCGCCCGGGCCAGCTCGGTCTTGCCCACCCCCGTGGGGCCAAGGAAGATGAACGATCCGATGGGGCGCTTGGGATCCCTCAAGCCCACCCGGTTCCGGCGCACCGCGCGCGACACCGCGGTGACCGCCTCGTCCTGGCCGACGACCCGCTTGGCCAGCTCGGCCTCCATGCGCAGCAGCTTCTGGGTCTCCTCCTCGGCCAGCTTGACCATCGGGATGCCGGTCATCGTCGACAGCACGTGGGCGATCAGTTCCTCGTTGACCTGCACGTCCTTGCCGCGCGTCGACTCGCTCCACGACTTCTTGAACTCGTTGCGCTTGGCGCGCAGCTCCTTCTCGCGGTCACGCAGCCGCGCGGCCTTCTCGTACTCCTGGCCGCGGATCGCCGCCTCCTTCTCCTTGACGACCTCCTCGAGCCGCTTCTCGAGCTCGTGGATCTCGGACGGCACCGTGCTCACCGACAGCCGCGCGCGCGCGCACGCCTCGTCGATGACGTCGATCGCCTTGTCCGGGAAGAAGCGGTCGTTCATGTAGCGGTCGGCGAGCTTGACCGCCTGGACGACGGCCTCGTCGGTGATCTTGACGCCGTGATGCGCCTCGTACTTGTCGCGCAGGCCCATCAGGATCTGGATCGTGTCCTCGACGCTCGGCTGGTCCACCATGATCGGCTGGAACCGCCGTTCGAGCGCGCCGTCCTTCTCGATGTACTTGCGGTACTCGTCGAGCGTCGTCGCGCCGATGCACTGCAGCTCACCGCGCGCGAGCGCCGGCTTCAGCATGTTCGAGGCGTCGATCGCGCCCTCCGCCCCGCCCGCTCCGACGATCGTGTGCAGCTCGTCGATGAAGATCACCGTGTCCTTGGACTCCCGGATCTCGTTCATCACGGTCTTCAGACGCTCCTCGAACTGGCCGCGGTACTTGGTGCCGGCGACGACAGCGGCGAGGTCGAGCGTGACGATGCGCTTGTTCTTGAGGCTCTCCGGCACCTGCGCCGAAACGATGCGCTGCGCCAGGCCCTCGGCGATCGCGGTCTTGCCGACGCCCGGCTCGCCGATCAGCACCGGGTTGTTCTTCTTGCGCCGCGACAGCACCTGGATGACGCGCTCGATCTCCTTGTCGCGCCCGATCACCGGGTCGAGCTTGCCCTCGCGCGCGAGCTGCGTGAGGTCGCGCCCGAACTGGTTCAGAGCCGGGGTCTCGGGCCGCTCCTCGCGCTCCGAGCTGCTGGACGACGGCGTGCCGCCGAGCAGCTTGAGCGTCTCCTCGCGCACCCGCTTGCGATCGACGCCGAGCTCGAGCAGCACCTTCGCCGCCACACCCTCGCCCTCGCGGATCAATCCGAGCAGCAGGTGCTCGGTGCCGACGTAGTTGTGACCGAGCGAACGCGCTTCCTCGACCGCCAGCTCGAGCACGCGCTTGGCGCGCGGCGTGAAGGGGATCTCGCCGATGGTCATGGTGCCGCCCGCGGCGCTCACCATGTTCTCGACCTCCTGCCGGATGCGGTCGAGATCGAGCCCGAGGTTGTTGAGCACGGTGGCGGCGATTCCCTCGCCCTCGCGGATCACGCCGAGCAGCAGGTGCTCGGTGCCGATGTAGTCGTGCTGCAACCGCGCCGCTTCCTCGCGCGCCAGATAGATCACCTTCCGGACCCGTTCGGTAAACTTGTCATGCATTAGAGAGTTCCTTCCATTTCGCGCTCGGCGGCTGCGAGCCGCTCGCGCACGAGTTGGGCGCGGTAGATGTTGCGTTCGGCCGGGCTGAGCTCGGTTCCGAATTTGCGTTGCAGGTGAGCGGGCTGCGTCAGCACGAGCAATTCGTTGAGGACGTGGAGCGGGCACAGGCCGGGGAGCGCGAGCGCCA
>JANLWK010000227.1:0-2494 GCA_031364505.1 Candidatus Eiseniibacteriota bacterium
TCCGTCGCCGATCAGGTCGTCGAAGTCGAATGCGCGCGATTCCGCCGGGTGCACGCCGTTCACCGCATGAATCGCCTCGGTGTAGCCGAGCGTCGCCGGATCGCTCGCGTCCCGCATGTTCCACATGAGCGCCAGCCGGCCCCCCGGCTCGAGCACGCGGTGGAACTCGGCGACCGCGGCGCGGCCGTCGAACCAGTGGAACGCCTGGGCGCACAGGACGAGGCCGACACTCGTCGCCGGGAGCCCGGTCGCCTCGGCCGTGCCGTCGCGCCATGCGACCCCCGCGTGAGCGGCGGCGGCGGCCCGCATCGCGGCGTTCGGTTCGATCGCGAGCACGCGGGCCCCTCGATCGGCGAGCAGGCGCGCCGAGATGCCGGTGCCGGCGCCGACGTCGGCCGCCACGAGGTCCCCCGGATCCCCGAGGCCATCGAGAATGGTATCGATCGCGGCCGCGGGATAGTCGGGGCGATGGCGCACGTAGTCCGCGGCGCGATCGCTGAAGCGGCCGGTCGGGTCCAACCCCGCGAGCGATTCGTCGCCGGAAGACATGGCGAGAGGTTGCCCGCGACGGCGGCCAACCGCAAGCGCGGACCCGCGGTTCGGAACGCGGCCCCAGGGAAGCGAGGGGCTCACGAAGCGGGGAAGGGCGCCGCTCCCCTGTCGCGACGCCCCCGGAGGCAACCCCCCGCACGGATTCCTCGGCTAGCGGTCGTCCGTGGTGCTGAACACTGACGACGGCAGCGGGCGGCCGAGGCTGCGCGCCGCCGTGGCGAGCAGCGTCTCCGGGCTGGGCAGCGGCCCGTAGTACATCGCCCGCAGGCAGCGCTTGCCGTCGACGACGAAGTACGACGTGACATGCGTGCCGCTCGTCCGGTCGACCGCGTGATAGAGCCCCGCGATCGCCGACATCGGGTCGCTCACCAGCGTTCCCTCGATCGCGAGGCGCCTGGCGAGCGAGGTCGTCTTGCGCGTCGGCAGGTCGAGCACCGGGATGGTGCGCACGCCGATTTGGTCGAGCGCCTCGCGCGTCCGCTTGAGACCCACGAGGTCTTCGTCGGTGGGCGCGAAGATCACGACCACCGAGCCCAGGGTGAGCAGCTCCTCGGAGCGGTACCAGCGGCCGTCGGGGCCCATGTACGAGAACATGGGCGCCGGGGCGCCGATCTGGAGTGTCGCGGCCTCGGGTTCGGTCGACACCGGCGCGAACACTCGCGGCGGGTCGGCATGGTTGGTCTGATTCATGGGCGATGGATCGGCGGCCCACACGTTGGTCGCGAAGAGTACTGAGATGCATGCGACAGTCACGCTGCGCGGCATGTAACAGTCCTCCGTGCGAATCGATGTCGTGCAAAGTTGTCAGGCCCGTCCATCGCCCACCGGGAAGAACTGCAAGTGCAGGGCCACGCGAAAATCACCTGCATGTGCCCATCGCTGCGTGAGCGTGTCGTTTGCCCCATTGCGACACGAAACAACAGGTGCGGATTGCGCAACGCGTGAGGCATGATGGCGGCGTGTCGAATCACCCAGAGGCTCGCAACGGACTGCGGCGGCTCGTGTCGCGCGTCGCGCGACGCGTCGCGATCGGCTTGGGTCTGCTCGTGTCCCTCGTGTCGCTCGGGCTCGCCTGCGCGCCGCGCGCCCAAACGCCTCGCGAATTGCCACGCGAAACGCAGCGCGACACGCGCGCGGATGCTCCGGCACCGCGCGTGGAGACGCGAGCGCCCCGCGGCGACGCCGGATCGGGGCGGCGCGCGACCCCGGCAGTCGCGGGATTCCGGACGCGCGCGCTGCTGGAAGAGCACTACCGCAAGCACGGCCGTGAATTCGGCGCGATCACGATGGACGAGTACCTGCGTCGCGCGCGGGCGCTGCGCGACCGCGAGGCCGGCGGCGAGGTGCTCGAGATCGTGCGCGATGACGGGGTGATCACGCGGTTCGACCGCTCGACCGGCGCGTTCCTGGCGTTCGGCCGCTCGGGCGTGATCCGCACGTTTTTCAGGCCGCGGGACGGAGAGCGCTACTTCCGCCGGCAGGCGCTTCGATCGGGGGGACGATGATGGGCGATCCGTCGGACGTGCGGCAGTTCCTCGAGTCGCGAGGGTGCCCGGACGATGTGGTGACGGGCGGTGCGAAGGGGCTGGTCGAGGCGTGGGAGGACGCGGCCGGCCAGGTGGAGGCCGGCTACCCGCTCGGGCTCGACGACTACCTGAACGACCTGGATGGCCGCCAGCTGCTCGAGGAGCTGCGCGATGCCGTTCCGGGTGCGGCGACGCCTGCGCTCGAGAAGCGGCTCAAGGCCGCGGACGAGCGCGTGAGGGCCGGCACGCGCCGCGTGACCGAGTGCCTGTGGGGCGCCCGCGTCGCCGATGCCGAAGGCTGGAACGCCGACGACCAGTGGTGGTACTTCGCCGTGCCCACATCGCCGGGCGAGGCGCTGCGCGAGGATCTGGGTGGCCGCGCCGGAAGGGGCGGGCGGGGGGGGTGCGTGGTTATT
>JANLWK010000239.1:0-1962 GCA_031364505.1 Candidatus Eiseniibacteriota bacterium
GCGGCATCGGTACGCGGTCACGGCCCGCCCTCCCCCACGCCGGTCGTGTGCGCGGCGAGCGCCCCGGCGACGGCGGTCAGCGACTGGCGCAGGTGTGCGCGCCAGTAACGCCACGTGTGCGAGCCGCGGAACTCGTGGAACTCGTGCGGCACGTCCAGTGCGGTGAGCAACGAGTCGAACGAGCGGCTGCTCCGGATCGAGCCGTCCTCGGCGCCGCAGTCGAAGTAGATCCGCGCGGCCCCGAGCCGCGGCACGATGTCCGCCGCGTAGTGCGCGGGGCTGTTGTCATCGAGCAGGCTGTCGGCCCCCGGCCCGTGGCCCAGGAACCCACCCGTGCCGAAGGCGCGCTCGAGCACGTAGTCGGCGCTGTGGCTGCCACACGCCGAGAAGAGCTCGGGATGCTTGAACGTCAGGTTGAACGCGGCGGTGCCGCCGTCCGAGATCCCGATGATGCCGCGCGCCGAGGCGGCGGGAATGGTGCGGTAGCGGGCATCCACCCAGCCGACGACGTCCCGCGTCACGTAGTCCTCCAGCCGCTTCCTGCCATTCCGCGCATTGATCCAGTACGAGCGGCCCGCTAGCCCCAAGCCGTTCCCGTCGGGGAACACCATGAGGATCTCCGGGATCGCGCCCGATGCGATGAGCGTATCCGCGATCGCGGCGGCGTGGCCGCTGCCCGGCAGGTTGCCCTCCGAGCCCGGCCAGCCGTGCAGCATGTACACGACCGGGTAACGGCGCGACGACGAGTCGCCCCGGGCTTCGTACGAGGGCGGCAGGTATACGCGCACGCGGCGCGCGTGTTCACCCATCGCGGGTGCCGCCATCGTGAGCCGGAGCAGCGTTCCGCCGGGCGGCCGGGGCGGCGGCGCCGTCCCGGGCCCACGCGCCGCGACCGTGGCGATCAGCGTGATGGCCCCGGCCACGGCGGCGTGCGCGATCGAAATCGGAAGTCGTGAGGTTCGCATCGTCGATGGATCCTTGCAGCATGCGGGGGGAACGGCAGCCGAGCGTCGATAGCATCCTGTCCCGCGCCCGCCGTCAACTGCTCGAGCACGCGCGCGCGGGCCCGCCGTCGGCCGGCGCACGACTTTACCCCCGTGCCCCGGGCACCGTAGGTTGCGCGGCATGTCCACTGTCGACGCGAAGCGGCCCACTCCCCCGACCGACGACGAGCGCGCGACGGCGATACTCCGGGCGCTGCGGCGGCACCGCGGCCGGCTGGCGCGCAAGTACCAGGCGATCGAGGGCGACCTCGCCGAGGCCCGGCGCGCCGGCGAGCATCGCCGGGCGGGCGAGGCGCTGCTCGCCTACTTGAGGCTGGTGCCGCGGCGCGCGGCACGCGTGACGCTCCCCGACCCGGCCGACCCGGAACGCACGATCGACATCGAACTGGATGCGGAGCTGACGCCGCAGGCGAATGCGGCGCGGTGCTTCAAGCGCGCCGCCAAGGCGGAGCGGGGCCTCGACGAGGTGCCGCCCAGGCTCCGCGCCGCCGAGGCCGAGCTGACGCGCGTCGACGCGGCGATCCAGGACGTGTCGGAGGCCGCTGGCGCGGCCGGCGGCGATCCGGGCGCCGAGGCCCCGCTGCCGCGCGCGCTCGTCCACGCGTGGACGCTGCTGCCGCCGGCGTTGCGCCGCGGGCTGCCGGAGCCCGCCGCCGGCGGGAAGAACGCGAAGGGTGCGGGCGCGGGCGCCGCGCCGGGGGGTGCGGGACCGGGCCGCCGCAAGACGCCCGCGGTGCCGGCGCGCCTCGCACCGCGGCGCCTGCGCACGACGGAGGGCTGGGACGTGCTCATTGGCCGCAACAACGAGGGCAACGATCACCTGACGCACCACCTCGCGCGGCCCGAGGACTACTGGTTCCACGTCCACGGCTGCCCGGGCTCGCACGTCGTGCTGCGGCGCGGCAAGGGGAAGAACGAGCCATCGAAGCGCACGCTCGAGGAAGTGTCGGCGTGGGCG
>JANLWK010000280.1:0-18994 GCA_031364505.1 Candidatus Eiseniibacteriota bacterium
CTAGCCTCGCAGCGCGGACGCGTGGAAGCTTCTGTTCATACCCTCCGCATGCGCGTAGGATTCCCTGGCTGTGACGGCGGAGCTTGATATTGGCTCGTGACCCCCTCGAGCACACGACCCCCGCCTCCTCAGGAGCCGCCATGCATCGCTCGCGTCTGCTTCCCATGCTCCGTTCGGTCTTGCTGCCAGTGTTGCTCGTGTTGGCCCTGTTGCCTGCGTTCTCGGCGTCGGCTCCGCTACGACCATCACTGAAGATAGGAGCGCCGCGCGTCCCCCCAGCAGTGGCAACGCGCTCGCCGTTATCGAGCGAAGCCACCTCGGCCGGCGCGACGGGAAACTGGTGGTCTCAGGCTCGTAGGGATATCGAGCGTCAGGAATACATCGGCTCTGCGACCGAGGACGGCTGGCAGGCACCCAACCGCGTGCAGAACTTGCGCACGCGGTTTCGTAGCGACGGTGTGGAGCTGGTGCCGCAGGCTGACGGCGGCGGCGCATGGCGCTGGCGCTGGGAGACGACGGCCTGGGGGCGGGATGGAAGCATTCGACACGCAACCCCCATCGCGCCGGTGTCTCACGGTCCGAGGATCGAGTATCGGCGCAGTGACCTGATCGAATGGTACGAGAATCGGAAAGAGGGCCTGGAGCAGGGCTTCACCCTCACCAGCCGACCTGCGGGTGACGGACGGCTGCTGATCCAGGGCCGGGTCGCGGCGGAGTTGAGTCCGCGAGCGAGCGACAGTGGAGACGCCGTGGAGTTCGTGGACGAGCACGGCGCGTGCGTGCTCCGCTATGGCGGCCTGCTCGTGCGCGACGCGCGGGGTGCCCGACTCGACGCCCGGCTGAGCGTTGCAGGCGGCTCGCTCTCGATCGGCGTGAACGATCGCGGCGCGACCTACCCGATCACGATTGATCCCCTGATGACCACCGCCGCATGGACCACTCACAGCGATCAGGAAAGTGCACAATTCGGCTGGTCGGTGGCGACGGCGGGGGACGTCAACGGCGATGGCTACTCAGACGTCATCGTGGGCGCGAATCTCTACGACAATGGGGAAACCGACGAGGGGCGAGCATTCGTTTACCTCGGCTCCGCCTCAGGCCTCGCGGTCACCCCCGCGTGGACCACGGAGAGCGACCAGACCGGTGCCGACCTTGGCATCTGCGTGGCGACCGCGGGCGACGTCAACGGCGACGGCTACTCCGACGTCATCGTCGGCGCCGACTACTACGACAACGGATTGGGCGCCGCCGGGCGGGCGTACGTGTACCTGGGCTCCCCCTCGGGCCTTGCCGCCACCGCCGCATGGACCGCTGAGAGCGACCAGGCGGACGCGAGATTCGGCTATGCGGTGGCAACCGCCGGGGACGTCAATGGCGACGGCTACTCCGACGTCGTCGTAGGCGCCCCCTTCTACGACGCCGGGGATACCGACGAGGGGACCGCACACCTCTACTACGGTTCCCCCTCCGGCCTTGCCGCCACTGCCGGCTGGATCGCAGAGAGTGATCAGGCCGGCGCCAACCTCGGCGCCTCGGTGGCAACGGCGGGCGACGTCAACGGCGATGGTTACTCCGACGTCATTGTCGGCGCTGTCCACTTCGAGAACACGCAGACCAAACAGGGAAGGGCGTACGCGTACCTCGGCTCCGCCTCGGGGCTCGCGACCGCCGCCGTGTGGATGGCCGACGGGGCAGGGGCGGAAACCCTCCTGGGTTTCTCCGTGGCAACGGCGGGCGACGTCAACGGTGACGGCTATTCCGACGTGATCGTCGGCGGGGCCGGCTACGCCAACCCAGACTTCTTCGAAGGGGGGGCATTCCTCTATCTGGGCTCCGCCTCCGGTCTTGCCCTCTCCCCCGCGTGGACTGGAGAAGGCGGAGCGGTGGGTGCCCTCTACGGCATCTCCGTGGCGACGGCGGGCGACATCAACGGCGATGGATACGCCGACGTCATCGTCGGTGCCTCACAATTCTCCGACCCGGAAAGTGTCGAGGGCAGTGCGTACGTCTATCTCGGCTCCGCCACCGGACTCGCGACGACGGCTACTTGGACCGCGGAGAGCGATCAGGCCGGAGCCTATTTCGGTTGGAAAGCGGCAACCGCGGGGGACGTCAACGGGGACGGCTACAGCGACGTCATCGTCGGCGCTTACGGCTACGACACGGCTCAGCCCGACGGAGGCCAGGCGTACCTCTACCTCGGCTCCGCCTCCGGCCTCGCCCCCACGGCCGCCTGGGCCGTCGAGAGCGATCAGGGCAGTGCCCAGTTGGGTTCCTCCCTGGCGACGGCGGGCGACATCAATGGGGACGGTTACTCCGACATCATCGTCGGCGCCCCTCTGTTCGACAATGGGCAGGCCAACGAGGGACGCGCTTTCGTGTACCTCGGCTCGCCATCGGGGCTCGCGACGGTGGCCGCCTGGACCGCCGAGAGCGAGCAGATCAACGCCCAATTCGGCGGGTCGGTCGCCACTGCGGGAGACGTCAATGGTGATGGGTACTCCGACGTCATCGTCGGCGCCCGCATGCACAACGGCGACGGGTTGACCGATAACGGCAGAGCGTACGTCTACCTGGGTTCGGTCTCTGGCCTCG
Source organism: Candidatus Eiseniibacteriota bacterium (assembly GCA_031364505.1). Lineage (GTDB taxonomy): Bacteria > Eisenbacteria > RBG-16-71-46 > RBG-16-71-46 > RBG-16-71-46 > JANLWK01. The sequence continues at coordinate 2,596 of JANLWK010000280.1, forward strand.
CCGCCACCGCCGCGTGGACGGCTGAGAGCGACGTGGATGGCGCCAACTTCGGCTATGCGGTCGCGACGGCGGGGGACGTCAACGGGGACGGCTACTCCGACGTCATCGTCGGCGCCAAGTACTACGACGCCGGGCTGGGCTTTGCAGGGCGGGCGTACGTCTTCCTGGGTTCCGCCTCCGGCCTCGCCGCGACCGCCGCGTGGACGGCCGACAGCGATCAGGCCGATGCCAGCTTCGGCCACTCCGTCGCGACCGCGGGGGACGTCAACCGCGATGGGTACTCCGACGTGATCATCGGCGCCGTCAACTATACCGACCCAGAGATCTCCGAGGGGCGCGCCTTCGTGTATCTCGGCTCCTCCTCGGGTCTCGCCGCCGCGCCTGCCTGGTCCGCTGAGGGCGATCAAACGATCGCCGTATTTGGACTCTCGGTGGGAACGGCCGGTGACGTCAACGGCGACGGCTATTCGGACATCATCGTCGGCGCCGCGCTGTACGACGATGGCGACACGAACGAGGGGCGCGCGTTCGTCTACCTCGGGTCGTCTTCGGGACCGGCCACGACCGCCGCCTGGAGCGCCGAGAGCGATCAAGCCAGTGCCCAATTCGGCTCATCGGTTGGGACGGCAGGCGACGTCAACGGGGACGGCTACTCGGACGTCATCGTCGGCGCTCCCTACTACGACCATGGAGAAACCGACGAGGGCCGGGCGTTCGTCTACCTCGGCGCTGCCGTAGGCCTTGCCACCACCGCCGCCTGGACCGCCGAGAGCGATGTACCCAGCGCGAATCTCGGCGACGCGGTGGCGGCGGCAGGAGACGTCAATGGAGACGGCTATTCCGACGCCATCATCGGCGCCGCGTTCTATTCCAACGGGCAGACGAGCGAGGGGCGGGCAATTCTCTACTACGGCAATGGCGGAGACGGGCTCGACCGGGCTCCTCGCCAGTACGGATCCGGCACCCCGAATCCACTCAGCCTGCTGGGCAAGGCACCGGCGAATGCGGTGCGTCTCCTCGGCCTTGGCCGATCTCCGGCCGGGCGAGGAAGCGTTCGCATGGAGTGGGAAGCCAAGCCCATGGGAATTGCCTTCAGCGCCTCCGATCACGGCGTGGGATCGGCCCGCAATACGGGAGCGCCGGTCCCCGGGATCGGCAGCGCCACGACACTGACCGGTCCGATCTATGGACTGTTTCACGACACTCCCTATCGCTGGCGATTCCGTATCCTGACGAACTCGCCGTTCTTCCCGCGCTCGCCGTGGTTTTCGCTGCCTTACAACAGCACCAGCGAGACCGACCTGCGCACCGGAAGCGGCACACTGGCTGTATCCGAACCTGCCACCGGGAATGGCGGACTACGAGTCGAGATGATCCGCCCCAACCCCTTCAGCTCACGGGCGGTGATCCTCTACGCATTGCCGCGGACGGGTCACGCAACGCTCTGGATCCACGATCTCCAGGGCCGCAGGGTGGCGTCACTCGTGGACGGTGAACAGACCGCCGGCCGCCACTCGGTGACCTGGGATGGCCGTGATCAGACGGGAAGACCCGTGGGATCCGGGGTCTACTGGGTACGGCTGCGCTCGGGTGGCCAAGCCGAGGCCCGGAGGTTCGTGCGCGACTGAGTCACGCATGAAGGCTTGGATCGGCTTCAAACGGTAACAATGGCCACCATCGCGTTCCCGGATGGTGGCCATTGGTGCTTTGTACCCTTCTTTGCGGCGTGGGTCATGATCTGTAGCATCGCATCATGACCTGGTTCGCGTTGCTCGGCCTCGCGGTGGTCGTCACGGCGGTTGCCGCCGTGACCGGCATCAAGCCGAAGGGGACGCAGCACCTCGCGCGTACGCGCTTGATGGGTGTGGCGCGGCTCATCCTCCTGGTTCTCGCCATCATCCTCGCCTACGCCGCGTTTCGAGCACGATCCAACGGTTGAATGACTCTCGACTGGAGAATCGATGGGCAGCCCTGAACCGCCCCTGCTCGGCTCCGAGGCGGGCGCCGTCAGCCTGCGCCGCACAGCGACGACCGAACTCGTGGTCGCGGGAGTCGTGCTCGCCATCACGTCCATTCTCGTGAGCCTGCCGAGTCCCAAGGCGCCGAGCGCGGGCGCGCCCAGCGGAAGCGTTCAAGCGGGGCCGTAGCGTCCCAGCCCGACGGTGTCGGCCTGGGTCCCCGTGGACCAGCCGCTCATGGCGACTAGTCGACGATGACCGACTTCGTCGCGATGGATCGACTTCCTTGCTCGAGGCGCACGTAGTACACGCCGGGTGCCAGCTCGCCGCGCTTGGCCAGGTTCATCACGTGGGTTCCCGCCGCCCATTCGCCCTGTCGCGATACGACACGCCGCCCCGTCGTGTCGATGACGTCGATCCTGATCGGACGCGATGACGGGAGCGTGAAGCGCACGGTCATTGCGCGAGAAGGTGTTGCTTCGCTGCGCATCGCGAATCCGACCTGCGCGACGTCGACTCGAGTCTCAGCCGTGAGCTGCTCAACTCCGGCGCGAACCGCCCCCAACCGATACCAGTAGGTCGTTCCCCCACGCACGTCGTCGTCATCAAAGCTCAAACGTCCGAACCCGTCATCTCGCGCAGCGCCGACGCTCTTCCACTCCGTGCCGGTAGTACGACGGTACACCGTGCACGGCGTCTGGTTTCGATCCGGGCACTGCCAGCCCAGGGACACGTGCGCTCCTTCGACCCGCGCCCAAGCGAGCGCGGGAGCCGTGGCGACGGCGACTTGGCCCGTGCGATTCGTCAGCACGCTCAAGCGTGACACCTGCGCGTGGAAACCGGTGAGATCGTATCCTCCATCGAGCGCGATCAACTCAGGCATGCCGTCGCGATTCAGATCGCCAGCCACGAGCCCGAAGGGCTGCCGACCGCATCCGAAGTACCTCACGCCCGCCAGCGTCCCGTCACCCTGGCCGAATCGAATCACAACTCGGTCCCCTCCCAGGCTCACTGCGGCGACGTCGAGAAGGTCGTCGTGATCCAGGTCCGCGAGCACGAAGCTCTCCGGGAAGCTGCCGACGAAGTACTGCGTCGGTGCGCCGAGCGTGCCGTCGCCCTGGTTCAGGAGAACGGCCATGAGTCCTGTTCCCGATACGGTGGCGACGACGTCGAGCCAATCGTCACCGTTGAGATCACCAACGGCGACCGCGCGAGGTCCGCTCCCGACGGCGTACATGGCGCGCGTGCCGAACGTTCCATCCCCGAGCCCGGGAACGACGACGACACTGGCGGAGCCTTCCGTGACGGCAACGATGTCCAGGTGTCCGTCACGATTCATGTCCGCAAGTCGCAGGTCCGACGGAGCGCGATACGCGAAGTATCCGGGCGGCACGACGCGACTGGCGTCGAAGGAACCGTCGCCATGGCCGATCGAAACCAGGATCCAACTCGAATCAAGGCATCCCATGACGACGTCGAGGTGGCCGTCCTCGTTCAGATCGCCGAGTGCGATGGAGTAGGGAGCCGACTTCGCGGATACCTCGTAGACCGGCGCGAGAGCGCCGCCGCCCAGTCCGCGATGAACCCCGAACACGCTTCGATTGTCGCTCGCGACGGCGATGTCCACTCGCCCATCTTCATCCAGATCGCCCATCGCCGCATGTCGAGGTTGGCCCTGATACGCAGAAAAGTAGTCCTGATGGGGCAGGAAGCCCCCGGATCCGTCTCCCAACAAGACGGAGAACGTCCCGGTGTATTGGTTGCCCGTCACGACGTCGGGCACTCCATCGGCATCGAGATCGCCTGAATCGAGGGTGAATCCGCCGTTCACCACGCCGAACGTTCGTTGTTGACCGAACGTCCCGTCCCCCTTGCCGTGCAGGACCGAGATGCCGTTGGGATGCTGATCCGTCACCGCAATGTCCGGCGTGGCGTCATCATCGAGCAGCCCGACGGCGACCCCGAGTGGGTCATCCCCGGCAGAAACGTCCCGGTCGCTCTCGAAGGTGCCGTTCCCTCGATTCATCAGGATCGAGATGTAGTTGTTTCCTCCTCCCAGCACCAGATCCAATGCGCCATCGCCGTTCAGATCCGCCGCACACAGCGCGCCCCCTCCCCGCGTCGCATAGTCCACGTGCGGCAGGAACGTCCCATCGCCACGATTGATCAGGACCGACGCCTTGGTGCACCCCGCCGCAAGATCGACGTGACCATCGCCGTTCAGGTCGCATGCAACGAGCGCTCGGGGACCTGTGCTGACGGGTATCTCGCTATGCGGTCCGAACGTGCCGTTTCCGAGGTTCAGGAGAATGCTGAGCGTGCCGGGCGAGTCGTAGATGGCCGCCGCGATGTCCGAGTGTCCGTCACCGTTCAGGTCACCGACGGCGGCCGTGAACGCGAACGTCGGCGCCGGATAGTAGACAATCGGATCGAACGATCCGTCCCCACGCCCGAGCAGGACGCCGATCAAATTATCCAAGATGCCTGGGGCCACGATGTCGAGCTTCGAATCGTGGTTGAGATCACCCACGGCAAGCCCATTCGAGCTGATCGTGGCGGCGCGAACGGGTGGCGTGAAGGCGCCGTGACCCGTATTCATCAAGACTTGCACTCCGCCGCACTCGACGACGAGATCCAGGGCACCGTCGCCGTTCAAGTCCCCCGCCTCCACGCACGTGGCTGGGTTTCCGAAGGGCGCCTGGTCGAACGCGACGTCCGTGCGCAGCCCGAAGATGCCATGTCCCTGGCCGATCAGGATCGTGATCGAACCCGACATGTTGGCCGTCACAAGGTCGGACCGCCCATCGCCGTTCAGATCGGCGATGGCCACGTGCTGGGGATTCTCGCCGACGTCGAACGCCTCGAAGTAGGCATCCAGACCAAATTCGACGGGCCCGGCGTGGGCGACTCCCGTTAGGGTCGCGATGATCGCACCGATTGCGACCCACCGACCCGCCTGGATCCGCCTGGTAATTCTCGCTTCCAATGGCACGCCCCGCAGGGGTTGTGAGCGGCGGTCTGATTCTTCCATCGTACCATCCCGGAAGACTCACATGATGGCGGGAAAACCGCTCACGATGACCCTGACGTCGCGACTCGTTCGCGAGGTGGCTACGGCATGGCTGAGGAGAACAGCAGCGCCAGAAGGGCAAATCTCCGGCTACTTGCCCTTCTTCCCCGGCACGGTCGGAGCCGGATGCGCCTTGGTGTAGGCGTTCGCCTTCTTCTGGTCCTTTTCCGCCGTGTCCTGCTTCTTCTTTCGCTCGTTGTTCTTCGGTGACTTGTCGCCCATGGAGCACCTCCCTGGTTCGGGTGATCGAAACATGCTCGGCCCACGCAGACTGTACCACCGGCAGGGCGTCTCGTGTTGACGCATCAACAGTCGTTGATGTATTGCTCGCCGCATGATTTCAACTCGTGGGCGCCCAACGGTTCCGCGCACAGAGCCGTTTCGCGCGCTTGCAGATGAGACGCGGCTGCAGATTCTCGAGCTACTCCGGGGCGGCGAGCGCTGCGTCTGCGAGCTGACCGAGGCACTGGATCTCGGCCAGTCGTTGTTGTCGTTCCATCTCAAGACGCTGAAGGACGCGGGGCTCGTGCGTGATCGCCGCGAGGGACGCTGGATGTACTACGCGGTTGAGGAAGACGCGGTGCGAGACATGGCGACCCGACTGACGAAGCTCGTCGGCGAGCGGCGACGACCCGCCCGCGGCCGGGACCGCTGCGAGTGAGGCTCCGATGACGGTTGCGACTCCGGCACCCAAGCGCCTGGCGGTCTTCGAGCGGTACCTGAGCGTCTGGGTGGCCGCGTGCATGGTGCTGGGCGTGGCGATCGGCAAGCTTCTGCCCGGGTTCGTAGCCGTCGTGCGACGCCTCGAGTTCGGTCGGGGCAGTCAGATCAACCTTCCGATCGCCGTTCTCATCTGGCTCATGATCTATCCGATGATGCTCAGGATCGATTTCGCGAGCATCGCCGGCGTGAGGCGCCGGCCCGGTGGGATTCTCGTCACGCTCTTCGTCAACTGGCTCGTGAAGCCATTCTCGATGGCCGTGCTCGGCTGGCTCTTCTTCAAGCACCTGTTCCTGCCACTGATCGGGCCGCAGCTGGCGGACCAGTACATCGCCGGTACGATCATCCTGGCCGCCGCCCCGTGCACGGCGATGGTGTTCGTCTGGTCGTACCTCACGGACGGCGATCCGGCCTACACGCTGGTGCAGGTCGCCCTCAACGACCTCATCATGCTCGTGCTGTTCGCCCCGATCGTGGGCCTGCTGGTGGCCGGCGCGAGTAGTCTGCGGGTGCCGTTACAGGTCCTGCTCTACAGCGTGGTAGCGTTCATCGTCATCCCGCTGGCCCTCGGATCTCTCAGTCGTGCGGTGTTTCTGCGCACGAAGGGGCGGCCCTGGTTTGAAGGGCGTTTCCTGACGTTCTTCCAACCGATCACGACCCTGGCGCTGCTCGCCACGTTGACCCTCATCTTCGCCTTCCAGGCAGACAACATCACCGGGCGCTGGGTCCACGTGCTCCTCATCGCCGTGCCGATCCTCATCCAGGTGTACTTCAACGCGGGGCTCACCTACTCGCTCATGCGATTCTTCCGCGTACCGCACAACGTGGCGGCGCCCGGAGCGCTGATCGGTGCAAGCAACTTCTTCGAGCTCGCCGTGGCCGTGGCGATCACCCTCTTTGGTCCGGACTCCGGCGCAGCACTCGCCACCGTCGTCGGCGTGCTGGTCGAAGTGCCGGTCATGCTGTCCGTGTGCGCAGCCTGTAACCGCACTCGGCACTGGTTCCCGGAGGCGCCGGCGCTCACCTCGAGCACCGGCATGGCCACAGAGGGACGGACCTGATGCGGTACGCGCTCATCTCGGACATCCACGCCAACCTGCCGGCCCTCGAGGCCGTGCTCTCGGACATCGACCGTCGGCCGGACGTCGACGCGATCTACCACCTGGGAGATCTCGTGGGATACGCCCCGTGGCCGAACGAGGTGGCGAACCTCCTGCAGAGCCGCGCCATTGCCGGCATTGCCGGCAACTACGACTCGACGACCGGAACCGACTACAAGCACTGCGGCTGCCGCTACGAGGATGCGCGCCAGGAAGAACTCTCACATCTCAGCTACGCCTGGACACGGGCCCAGGTCACCCCGCAGACGAAACGATTCCTTGCAGGCCTGCCGTTCCGGATCGACCTCTGGCCCAGGGGTGGCCACGTCTCGGGCGGGCCGAGGGTCGTGCTCGTCCATGGCAGCCCGACCCTGAATACGCTCTACTGGACCGAGGACCGCCCGGATTCGTTCTGCACGCAGATGGCCGGTCTTGCCGGGGCCAAGGCCGGCGATGTGATCGCTTTTGGTCACACACACAAGCCCTGGCACCGCGTCGTCGAAGGCGTGCATTTTCTCAACGCCGGCTCGGTCGGCAAGCCCAAGGACGGGCACTGGCGTGCTTGTTACGCGCTCCTCGAAGTCGGTGAGACCGAACCGAAGCCCGAGTTCATTCGCGTCGACTACGACATCGAGCGGACGATGGCCGGCATCCGCGAGAGCGACCTGCCGGATGATTTCGCCGAGATGCTCTGCACTGCCGGCATACCGGGCTCACCGCTGGAGTACAAGACCGTGGCCGAGGATCCGCCCGAGACGGCGGGCTGATCGGGAACAGCGCCGGCTCGACGCCGGACTGCACCGATCGTCCGCGCCCCATCCCCGCGGCCGCAAAAGACGTGGGGCCCCTGGACGAGGGGCCCCGTTGCACCGACATGAGGACCGCTCGTCTATGCCGGCGCGATGTTCTGGTTGAGCCGGAACAGGTTCTTCGGATCGTACTTCGCCTTGAGCTTCGCGAGCCGCGCGAAGTTCGGGCCGTAGGCGCCGGACTGAACGCGGTTGCCCTCGTCGCCCGGCATGAAGTTCACGTACACACCGCCGGTGGCGAAGGGCGTCGCGGCGTCGAACAGCTTGCGCGCCCACGCGATGTTCTCCTGGTCCTGCGACGGCTCGCGCCAGCGCGTGTGCACGTTCATGATGAAGTGGACGTCGCGGTGAGGGTACGCCGTCGCGTCGGCGGCCACGCGGTTGACCGCGCCGCCGAGATTGCCGATGAACACTTCGCTCTCCGGTCCCGGCAGGCGCCCGACGGCCTCGACCATCGCGCCGATCGCCCCGTCGTTCAGCTCCGTGAAGTCGTGCGACTTCCAGTAATTCCGAGCACCCGGCGTGAGGAGCGGATCGAACGCCGTCTGCCAGCCGACGAGCGGCATCGGGCCCATGTTCTGGGCGATCGGCTTGCCGATCGCGCGCAGCCCGGCGAGCGCCTGCTCGCCGTTCGCCACCGGCCCGCAGTAACAGAACGCGAACACGCAGACCTCGCGGCCGTGCCATTCCGTGGGAATGAACGGCAGCGGCGGCGCCTGGCGCATCACCACCCACACCGTCAGATCCTCGGGCGCGCCGGCGACGAACTTGCGATACTGCTCGAGCAGCGCGCGGGCGCCGTCGAACGGATGGACGATGAGCCCCGCGAACACCTCCGGTCCCACCGGATGGAGTCGGTAGTCGAACGACGTGACGACGCCCATGTTCGCGCCGCCGCCGCGCACGGCCCAGAACAGGTCCGCGTCGTCTTTCTCGCTCGCGCGGCGCTTCTGGCCGTCGGCCGTCACGATGTCCACGGCCGTCAGGTTGTCGATCGTGAGCCCGAGCTTGCGGCTCAGCCAGCCGAAGCCACCGCCGAGCGTGAGTCCCGCGACGCCGGTCGTCGAGTTGATGCCGACGGGCAGCGCCAGTCCGTGCGCCTGCGTCGCCTGGTCCAGCTCGCCCAGCAGCACGCCCGCGCCGACGCGCGCCGTGCGCGCGTTCTTGTCCACGTCGATCGACTTCATCGGCGTCAGGTCGAGCATCAGCCCGCCGTCGCACACGGCGTTGCCCGCGATGTTGTGTCCGCCTCCCTTCACGGCGAGCACGAGACCGTTGTCGCGCGCGAAGTTCACGGCGGCGACGACGTCGTCCGCGGTCTCAGCGCTGATGATCACGGCGGGCTTGCGGTCGATCATCGCGTTCCAGATCGTGCGGGCTTCGTCGTAGCCCGCATCACCGGGCACGCGAAGCCGGCCGCGAAGCCCCTTGCGCAGCGCGTCCAGCCGATCGGCGGTGATCGTGGCCCGGCCGCCCGTCTGGGTGCTCATCGGTATGGAGGTCATCGTGCTGCTCCTTGGATGGGAGGACGTGTTTCGGCGGCCAGCACTCCGGATTGAAGCACCGAAGCCGCGGCGAATCGAGGCTCAAGTGCACGCCCGCCGTGGGCCGTCCTAACGCCGGCTGTCGCGGGGCGTTAGGATCGGCCGTGCAATACGTTGCGGCGCCTGCCGCGTCAGTTCTCGAGCTTGTAGATCTCGCGGCGCCCCTTCACCACGAGGTCGTGGTAACCCTGCATGATCGTCTCGAACTCCTTCATGTCCTGCTCGCTCTGCCCGGTGCCCGCGAACATGTCATCCATCTGCTTCATGTTCTCGACCTGCATCTCGGCGACGACCGTCCAGTAGCGCTCGGCGCTCACGTCCGTCATGACGGTCATCTTCGGCATCTTCATTTTCTCGCTCAGCGCCGACATGGCCTTGAACTTCTCGACGAGCGGCTTCACCTTGCCGGGCTTGCAGAACATGATCTCGCGGACGAGCAGCATGGGACTCTCCTTGTGGCGATCAGGGGGATGAAGCGTTGCGCTGCGGCGCACCCACCGTAGTCCCGATCCGCGCACCAAAGCAAAACCGCCGTGGTCTCGAGTGAGCACCACGGCGGTCGAAACGGGAGAATCGCTACGGGCGGCTGGAAGCCACCGGCTGATTCGGCACGTGCGTCTGCGGCAGCAGGCCGAACTGGCGCAGCATGGTCGCCGCGTCGAAGTAGACGTGCGCCTCGAAGATCTGGCCATCCTTGATCTTCAGGATCTCGCAGACCTTGATCTCGAGCTTCTTCTGCGTCGCGGGGAACGTGCCCTGCGGTCCGGCCAGCGGTCCGGTGTGGGTGCCGCGCGCGACGAGCTCGACGACGGCCCACTCGTCCCCGCCCATCAACGTCACGATCTCGACCTTGCAGTCCGGCATGGCCGTCGTCCAGTTGGTGAGGAATTCTCGGTACCCTGCATGCCCGATGAAGTTGACGTTGAAGGCGATGTTCATCCACTTCGCGTCATGCGTCACGAGCGAAAGGCTCTTTTCGATGTCACGACGGTTGAAGGCGTCGTAGTGCGCGCGAACCATCGTGGTGTTGTCCTGGACTGTCAGCATGTGATGCGTCCTTATCGTGAAGCTGCCTTCCCTGATCGCCGCCGATTTCCCGCTCAGGTGAGCGGGTCCGAAAGCCATCCGTCACGTCGAGGTTCGAGACGGTCGTTGAGAAACAGAACGTGAAGTAGCAGCACTCTACGGGGGCGTCGCCGTGAACGAGTCACGGGGGCGACAACCTTCGTGCGTCCCACAACGCCGAGGGCCGTCACGCGGGTAGCGTGACGGCCCACTCGGCCTCCCCGTTCAGGCGCGTTCGCGTTCGCGCCCTTAGGGGTTCCTCAGGTCCGCGATCGTCGCGGGCGGTGTCGTGTCCGGGCCGGTCGCCGCGCCCTGGTAGGCGCCCGCGCCGAGCGTGAGTGCGAGCGAGCCCGTGCGCACGTGAGGGTCGAAGGCGACGCCCTTGTTCCCGTTCACGAACAGCGGGTCGCCATAACGGGACGACGTGTCGACGGGCCACGTGGGGACGATGCCGCCGCCCCAGTACAGGTTGTTGCCGACGACGTACGCGCCCGCGATGAGCATCGTGGCGTCGAACTGGATCGGGCTGCCGCTCCACGCGACGACGATGTTGTGGTCGAACTTCATGTCACCGGCCTGCCACAGCGCCCGGCTGTAGCTGTCGGTCCACACCGCGGCGGGCATGCCGGCGATCGTGCAGTTCTTGACCGAGCTGCCGTGGACGTCGAACGCGCGAACGGCGCCGCCGTTCGTGGCGATCACGGTGTTCTTGATCGTCCAGCCGGTCATGCCGCCTTCCCACACGATGTCCACGACGCCGTTCACGCCCGTGGCGTTGATGAAGCACGAGTCCATCGTGGCGTTCCACGCGCCGACACATTGGGGCAGGTAGGTGCCCGCGCCGCAGTTGGCGCTCGAGGTGGGCAGCATCGTGCTCGGGCTCGGGCTCGTGCCGGTGACCAGGATGGTGTCGCTCATGAACTTGTTGCCGAACGAGCCGATGTCGGTGCTCGTATCGGACCGCCAGCGCCACACGGCGTAGCACGTGCGGTTGAGATTGATCTTCGTGTAGTTACCGCGGCTCACGCGGTTTCGGTCGTCGAAGTGCCACTCGCCGCCGAACTCGTTGGGCAGGCCGGCCTCGATCGTGATCAGGCGGCGGTTGAACATCTCCACCGTCGAGTCGGCGCCCCAGACGAGCCAGTTGTGGTCGCCGGAGGTCACTCCCTGCCCGACGTAGGGGAAGTCGCAGCGGTAGATCTGCACGCCATCGCTCGAGCCGAGCGTGCCCTTGTTCAAGTTGAACTTCCCGCCCTTGAACTTGCAGCGCGAATAGATGCTGTAGTCGCCGCCCTGGTGGTCGAAGTTCCCGTCCACGATCACGTCGGTGATGGAATCGCGGTCGCCGCTCTCGGAGCAGCCGAAATTGCCGGAGACGCGAACGCCACGCAGCGTCACGTAGGGCTTGGACACGTAGCCGCCGGGCAGGATGATCGTCGCGCGGGACAGCGAGTCGACGAGCGGGTCGCCGTTCGCCGAGGTGCCGAGGAAGGTGAAGCGCAGACCGCCGGTGGCGGCGGCGGTGGGGTTCGGCAGGGAGGTATAGGTGCCGGGCAGGATCCGCGCGATGTCGCCGGGGACCATCACGGCATTGGCCTTGGCGATCGTCTTGTAGGGGCTCGTCTGCGTGCCCGCGTTGGCATCGTTCCCCGTTGGACCCACCCACATCGTGCGTGCCTCCGCCGATGGTCCCGCGAGCAGGATCCCGGCGGCAAGTCCGATGATCAGATTCCTCGATGGTGCCATGCGTTGTCCTCCACATCCTTCACCGCGTTGCGCACGCTTCCGAGGGCATCCTGCAACCGGGATGAGATCATCCCGCCCAGCGCGCCGGTCTCGTCGAGTGTCGTGTTGAGACGCGGATCGCCTCTTTAGGATGGGCCAATTGGCGCCATCGGTTCGGCGACTCGGTGTCCCGGCGTCAAGAATTCGTGCAGTGCACCGGGGCCACCACACTGGAGGAGCGTGTGGCACCGAAAACCGGCGTGCATTCTGATCCCTGGGCCGGGCGCGCGGGGTCATTTCGCGCACTCGACGTATTCAGTTGTCGCCGCCTACGAAACCCACAACGGGGGCGACGTCGGCCCTCTTACACCATTCATGCCACGGGGAGCGGCTGTCTGCCGACTGAGGGGATCAGCGCGGTAACGCTACGCCGGCCGGTATCGCGGACCAAGGTGATTCGATGGGTTTACCCTATGATCCATCGCATGATCCGGTCGATTTCACGTCGGCGGCACATTGTCTTGGCGTTGCGGGCCCTCGGTGGGACAGCCGTGCTGGCGTGCGTCATCGCGTCGCACGCGGCGGGGGCGAAATTGATCGAATGGGGCTTCGACGAGCCGGGCCCCGCGTTCATGCGTGCACACCTCGCGGAGATGGAACGCTCGCCGTTCGACGGCGTCGTGTACCACCTCGACTGCGTCCTGCCGAAGGGCGAGCGATACCTGGGCCAGTTCCACTGGCAGGCGTGGGGAACGCGCGTGTTCCACGCCGAAGAGTTCGACTCCGCGCTCGTCGACCTCAAGGCCACGCGATTCCGGCGGCTGCGCAGCAATTTTCTGCGCTTCAACACCACGCCGGGGAACGTGGACTGGTTCGACGACCATGCGCCGATCCTGAACAACGCCCGCCTCGCGGCGCGCATCGCCCGTGAGGCCGGCTCGGTGGGCCTGATGTTCGACATCGAGCAGTACCAGGGGCGGCTGTTCGACTACCGCCGCCAGCGCGACGCCCAGCGCAAGTCGTTCGCGGTGTACGCCGCGCAGGCGCGCAAACGCGGCCGCGAAGTCATGCAGGCGTTCCAGTCGGGGTACCCCGATCTCACGATCATGCTGACGTACGGGTATTGCCTGCCGTGGGTCCAGACGGAAGCGCATCCGGACCGGCTGGAACGCACGGACTACGGCCTGCTGCCGGCGTTCCTCGATGGCATGGTCGAAGCCGCGAAGGGCCGGACGCGCATCGTCGACGGGTTCGAGCTGTCGTACGGCTACAAGCACGCGAAGCAGTTCGCCGACGGCTACCGCATGATGAAGGAGGGCGTGCTGCCGATCGTGGCGCGGCCCGATCGCTACAAGCGGTACGTGTCGGCGGCGTTCGGCGTGTGGGTCGACAACGACTGGCGCAGGCTGGGTTGGGACACGCGCCGCACGAACCGGAACTACTTCACCGCCGACGCGCTCACGACGAGTGTTCGCGAGGCGCTCCGGCGCACCGACGAGTACGTGTGGATCTACACCGAGTCGCCGAGATGGTGGTCGGATCACGGCGTGCAGCTGAACCTGCCGCCCGCCTACGAGAACGCGATCCGCCGCGCGCGGGCGGCGAGCCGGCCGGCGCCGAAGACGACTCCGGCGCCCCAGGCGCCCGCGGCGCCGGGCGGCGGCCGGCGCTAGAAGGCGTACTAGAACGCGTAGGTGAGCTTGAGGCCGACGAGGCGCAGGTCGCTGGCCGGCTGGTGGACGACGCTCGGCGGCTGCCCCGGGCGGGTCACTTCGACCGGCGGCGAGGCGCCGAAGCGGTAGCCGTCGACGTACGCCTGCGCCGACACTGCGTCGAGCACCCGGAATCCGACGCGCGCGTAGGCGCTGGGGCGGCCCTTCGGGTGGAGGAACGGATTCTGGTCGAAGCCCAGGTTCCGCAGGTGGGCGTCCTCGATCGTCTTGAACACGAACTTCCCTCCCGCGTCGATCCACAGCGATTCGACCCGCGGCAGCGTCGCGATGATGCCGAACCGCGTGAACCCGACCGTGAAGTCCTCGCGCTCGTTCGCGCCGAGCGTGCGCCCCCACCAGTCGCCGCCGATGCCGCCGTAGACGTCCAAAGCTGACGTCACGCGCGCGAGCAGCAGGCCGGCCTGCTCGGTTCCGACGTAGCGCGAGTTGCCGGTCGCCGCCTGGTCGTCCGCGAACAGGTAGCTGCCGTGATAGTCGACCCAGCCGTAGTAGTAGCGCGACCGGTACGCCAGCCGGAGCGGGCTGGCCGTGCGGCGCGTCCACGCGAGCTCGAGCGTGGCCAGCGGGCCCCGCTCCTCCACCTTGCGCGGCCGGGTGTCCTCGACCCAGTGGAGCGTTTCGAATCCGGCGCTGAGCGTGATCTGGGCGCCGGCGCGGCTCGACCCCAGGAGCGCCAGCGCGGCCATCGCGAGGATGCGGCCCACTGCGTGCCGACGGGCGTGCCGGTGGGCGCGGCGGCGGGCTCGATCCGAGGGGCCTGCATCGGTGGGGCGCACATCCGCGGGGCGTGCCATGACGCCCGAGGCTACCCCGCCGCCGGTCGCCACTTGCCACGGAGATGTGGCGCGGGCGATGGTTGCGGCTCGAACCCAGGGTCGCAACCCAGGCCACCTGATCCAGGAGGAACGATGAAACCCATGCGCGTACGGATGGCGGGTGTGCTCGTGCTGGCGGCGATCGCGCTGGCGGGCTGCAAGGGCGGCTCGGTCACCACGATCAAGACGCTGCAGGACGACCCGTCGCGCTTCGACAAACAGACGGTGCGCATCGCGGGCACGGTCGAGGACGCCGCGGGCGTGATGGGCTACGGCGTCTATCGCATCAACGACGGCACCGGCACGCTCACCGTGGTGACGAACTCCAACGGCGCGCCGCGCTCCGGCGCCACCGTCGGCGTCGAGGGCGAGTTCCGCTCGGCGTTCACGCTCGGTTCGTCCTCGGCCGCCGCAGTCGTCGAGAAGAAGCGCTACACGCCGTAGGCGCGGCGGTCGCGACAACGGAGAAGAAGCGCTACACGCCCTAGAGGCGGCGGGCGCGACAACGCGGTGTGCGGCGGGCGCGCGTATTCCGGGCGCCGCGCGAGGTGTCTGCGCAGACACCCCAACTGTCCTTGAGGACAGTTTCGTTTGATGGCGTTCAACTGTCCGTATGGTTTGCGCGCTGGCCGCGGCCGGCGCGATTCGACGGTGCGCGGTCCCGTTCGCGTCGATTGCCACGAGATGTGTGTTGCAACAACTGGATCTGGATCCAGTTCGAGTGTTACTTGAAGTGTCTGCAGTACGCCTTCAACGCAACGCACAGGGCGTCGCCGATCCGCAACATTGCGCAATCGACCGCGACGCCGCGGCCCCTGCCCGCATCGCGCCCGTCGGCGATCGTCCGCCGGCCGCTCCAGCCCGTCGGCGATCGCACGTGTCGGCCGGTCCCACCGGGCGGCACCGCCGCGGCCGGCCTTCCGCCCGATTGCGGACCCTCACTTTCCCATTGGCGGCGCGCCTGTTTGGGCGGAGGATCGTGGTAGCGGGCTCCGTCCCCCATGGGGCCCGCGGGTCGCGGACCCGGGAGGATGCACATGGGCAACGTCGCCGAGATCCTCAAGACCAAGGGCCAGAATGTGCTCAGCATCGGCCCCGATGCCACGGTGTTCGATGCCATCGAACGCATGGTGAAGCACAACGTCGGATCCCTGCTCATCATGGACAATGACGCCGTGGTGGGAATTTTCACCGAGCGCGACTACTTGCGCCGCATCACGCTCCAGGATCGCGCCTCGCGCACGACCCCCATCCGCGACGTGATGACGCGGCGGCTCGTGTGGGTCGAGCCCGCCGAGTCGATCGACAACTGCATGAGCATCATGACCCGCGAACGCATCCGGCACCTGCCGGTGCTGACCGAGGGACGCGTCACCGGTGTGATCTCGATCGGCGATCTCGTGAAGTTCCTGGCGCGCCAGCAGGAAGTCGAGATCCGCTACCTGAAGGAATACATCTCGGGTCCGTGACGACTGCGGCTGTGCAAACGAAAACGGCCACCCCGGTCGCCCGGGATGGCCGTTCGCGTTTACGTGCCCCTAGTTCATGAAGAGCATCTTGCGCTGCGTCGTCTGGCCACCGGCCTCGAGCCGGTAGAAGTAGACGCCGCTCTTCAGCCCGCCGGCGCGGAAGTCCACGCGGTACGAGCCCGCCGCCTGCTCCTGGTTCACGAGCGAGCGCACCTCGCGTCCGGCCACGTCGAACAGCTTGATGCTGACGCGTGACTTGGCCGGAATCGCGTAGGCGAAGCTCGTCCGTCCCATCGCCGGGTTCGGCGCGTTCTGCGCCAGGAACACACGCCCCATCGGAGCACCCGCGAGCGGATCCACCGCCAGCAGCGTGATCTCGTCCGCGCCGCCG
>JANLWK010000458.1:0-2085 GCA_031364505.1 Candidatus Eiseniibacteriota bacterium
CGAGGATCCGGGCGACATCACCACGCTGTTCGTCCAGCTGCGCGACGACGTGCTCGCGCGCTACGCCGAGACGCTCATCGCGAGTCCGCACTGGCTCCAGCGCAAGACGCGCTACGGCGACATGCCGGACGCGGCCCTGCGTGCGGTGATTACGGATCCGGCCGAGGCCCGGCGTGTGCTGGAAGCGTCGGGCGGCGCCGAGCCGACGTCCGGTCAGCTCGAGCGGCTCGCGTCGTTCACCGCCGACGTGCGCGAGGAATACTTCTCGGCGCTCGCCCACCTGCTCGACTCGCGCTACTACCGCACGCACGCGCCGGCGGGCCGCGACGTGAAGCCCGGCAAGTACGCGGCCAAGCGCCGCGGCTTCGTCGTGTCGATGGGCGAGGACCTGGGCGCGGTCAAGATGTCGGGCTGGACGCACACGATTCCCGAGTACTTCGACTTCGACCGCTTCTGGGCGCGATATCCGGGCGCCGCCGAGCGCTTCGGCGTCGAGGTCACGCAGCAGGGCCGCACGTTCCGCACGACGGCGCTCCACGCGCACGTCTGGGGCATGCACCACCGCTATCCGACGAACTCGCCGGCGATCGACGCGGAGGGCCGCGGTAATCCCGCGGGCGCCCATCCGTTCAAGGCGTACAACGTTCTGCTCATGCACAACGGCGAGCAGGTGGGCGTCGACTCGACGGCGCCGTTCCTCGGCGAGTTCGGCTACGTCCACGCGGACGCGTCGATGGGCGAGGGGTACGCCGACTACCAGGCCGACTCGATCTACGAGCGCAAGGCGCTCACCGATACGGAGTACGCGGCCTACCTCGTCGACTTCACGCGTCGCGTGCTGGGCCTCGGCACCGAGGATGCCACGCAGATCATCTCGCCGATCACGGGGCTCGACCTCGCGGCGATGGACGAGGCGCGCCGCATGCGGCTCGGCGTGTTGATGACGAACTACGTCCAGCTCACGCCGACGGGCCCGTACAAGTTCACCATCGTCGAATCACGCCGGCGCGCGCTGCCCGGCGGCGAGGGCGGCATGCCGCGGTTCGAGCGCATCGTCGGCTTCCGGGAGAACATGGACATCAAGTTCCTGCGCCCGCACGAAATCGCGGTGAGCGAGGACTCGGCCGACGGCGGCGTGCACGCCGTGGCGAACGGCAGCGAAGCGAAAATCGCCGACAGCATGCTGCGCGTGCTGCACCAGCAGGGCGTGCTCGCCGATGCCGGCAGCGACCTGCGCTTCTCGATGCGCCCCGGCGGTAACCCCGCTCGGCGAGAGTACGGCGGCGTCGTCGAGGCGTTCACGGTGCGCGGCAGCGGCAGGATCGAGCTGGCGAACCGGTTCGGCGAGCCCGTTGTGGTCGAGCGCGGCGGAGCCAAGGCGGATCTCTCGCTGCCGCTCGACCGCGTCGTGGCCGGCGTGACCATCGATTGGCGCCGCGCGGTGGCCGACGCGCTCGTGTTGCTGGGCGCCGCCGTCGCGAACCCCGCGTCCCGCGGCCGCCTGTTCGGGCCCGACGATCCATTGCCCGGCCCGGCCTCGGAGCTGGTCGAGACGGCGCTCGAGCGGCTCAAGACCGCGAGCTTCGAGGACTACCGCTACCTCGTCGAGCACGCGCTGCCGGAGTTCGCCGGCGGCGGTGACGCGCCGCGCGCGGTCGCGCTGCGCGTGCTCACCGAGCTGCGCATGCGCGTGGCGCTGACGGATCTCGGCGGCAAGGCGCTGTCGAGCATCGAGTACGTGACCGACGGCGGCCGCGCCGCCGATGGATCCGCCGAGGGCGGCATCGTCCGGCTGCTCGACCGGGTGCCGCTGCTGCACGAAACGCTGGCGCCGCGGCCCGCCGCCGCCCGCGCCGGTGGCGCGGGCTCTCATGGACGCCTCACGCTCGCGACGCGCGACGACCTGGCGCCGCCGACCGACGCCGCGCGCGACGTGCTGGTGATCGACTTCGCCGGCTTCGAAAGCGAATCGTTCGGCTACGACTCCGCCTCGCGCATCGTGAGCCGCGCGACGCGCATGGGCTGGCGGCACAACGTCGGCTACGGCTTCATCGGCGGCCCGCGTTACGTCGGCACGAACCTCAC
>JANLWK010000305.1:0-5598 GCA_031364505.1 Candidatus Eiseniibacteriota bacterium
GAATTCGTGAGCCGCACGCGGTGCCAGATCTCGAGCGGCGCCTGCGGTGGCGCGGGCGCGTAGCGGTCGTCGCGCACGCGGTCGTCCAGGTCCAGCTCGTACAGATGCTCGGCCGCGACGTCGACGGAGAACAGCGGGACGTAGGCGCGCTGGCCCTTCGCGAGCGAGAACTTCGGCAACGGGTACAGGAACAGCTCGTCGGCCCGTTCGCCCGCCGGCGGCTTCGTCGAGTAGGACGGCGCATCGGCCTCGCGCCGTTCCTGCAGCCGGTCGAACGCGATGTTCTGGCGCATCGCCGCGGCCGCGTACTCGTCCGCGCGCGACGCGCTGCCGTTCAGCGCCGCGAGGAACGCCGCGAGATCGCCGCGCATCGCGATCGGGTCGTCGACGGCGCTGTACGCGATGTTCGGGTATCCGGTGACGAGCTTCACCTCGGCGGCGTCCAGGTCCTCCAGCTCGTTCACGATCTCGGCCTTCGCCGTGACGCGCGCCTTGTCGCGCCCCATCAGCTCGACCGAATAGCTCGGCGCCCACGTGGCGCCACGGCTCAGGTACACGAGCGCCAGCCGGTCGTCGCCCGAGCCGGCCGTCTCGAGATCCAGCCGCGCGCGCGGCGTGCGGCGCTCGAGCTCGGTGCGGGGCGCGGCAGCACCCTCGACGTTCACGCGCGTGATCGTCCCGGGATCGATCGCCACCGTGCCGCTGGAGGTGGTGACGAGGATCGGCTCACGACCCACCGGCAGGTAGCTTCGCGCCGGCGACAGGGGATCGTCCTCGGCAACCGTCGCGGACGCCACCGGGCGGCCGCGCACGCTCTTCCCGTCGTTGAGCACGATCTCCAGCTCGCGGCCGGCATTCGCGAGGACCAGGTCGGCCAGGGACAGGGCCGGGCGCGTCGACGTGCTCGGCTCGAGGCTGGCGGTCAACCGCCGGATGCCGTCGGGCCGGCCCGGCGTCCAGGCCCAGAACGTGCCGTGCACCGGCACAGGCAGGCCGTCGAGCCGCGCCACACCGCCCGAACGTGGCAGAACGGCCTCGCGCGTCACGAACGCGAGGCCGTTCTTGAACAGGGCGATCGACGTCACCCGCGACTCGACCGACGATGGCTTCACTTCGACGCCGAGCGCCGTGGACGAAACCGTCGCGAGCGCGACGGCCGACAGCATGGCAATGGTTCGCATGGCTCCTCCCTGAGCGACTACGCCGCCGATGCGCGCCTATTCCGTGGTTACGTCCCGGGCACCGCCCCGACGACCTGCTTCGTGATGTCGTGGCGTTTCGCGGTGAAGACGCGCATCTCGCCGCGCTTGAGCTGCGGATCGTCCTTCAGGTCGACCATCAGCTTGAAGCGCTTCTCGAGCTCGTTGAAGCGGCGGCCCTCCTGCTCGACGAAGAACAGCGCCACCTCGGGCGACACCTTCACGGTGATGCGCCGCTCGTCGCCCATCGACGACACGCGCCGCATGGCGCGCTCGAGCTTGACGAGCATCGTCTCGAGCGAGGCGACCTTGCCGAGCCCGGCGCAGTGCGGGCAGTCCTCGGTGTAGTAGTGGAGCAGGCTCGACCGCTCCCTCTGGCGCGTCATCTCGACCAGTCCGAGGTCGGACACCGCGAACGCCTTGGTGCGCGCCCGATCCTTGCGCAGCTCCTTGCGCAGCTCGTCGATCACCGCCCGCTTGTTCGACTCGTTCTCCATGTCGATGAAGTCCACGACGATGATGCCGCCGATGTCGCGCAGCCGGAGCTGGCGCGGGACCTCCTTGGCCGCCTCCATGTTCGTGCGGAAGATCGTCTCTTCCTGGTTCTTCTTGCCGGTGAAGCGGCCGGTGTTCACGTCGATCGCGACGAGCGCCTCGGCGTGGTCGATGCAGATGTATCCGCCCTTCTTCATCCACACCTTGCGCTCGAACGTCTTCTCGATGTGCTGCTCGATGCCGTAGGCGTCGAAGATCGGCTCGGGGCCCTTGTGCAGGATGACCCGGTCGCGCAGCTCGGGCGACACCGCCTTGAGGTACGCCTGGATCTCGGCGAAGGCGTCCTTGTCGTCGATCTGCACTTCCTCGATGTCGTCCGTGAACAGGTCGCGGATCAGGCTCGCCGTCATCTCGAGCTCGCGGTGGACGAGGCTCGGCGCGCGCGAGCCGGCCGACTTGCGGTCGATCTTGTTCCACAGCTTGACCAGGTGCTTCACGTCGGCCGCGAACTCCGGATCCTCCTTGCCCTCGCCCACCGTGCGCGCGATGAGCCCCACGCCCTTGGGCTTCAGGTCCGTGATGATCGCCTTGATGCGCTGGCGCTCCGAGCGATCCTCGATGCGCCGTGACACGCCGACGTGCTCCACGCCCGGCATCAACACGCAGAAGCGGCCGGGCAGGCTCACCTGCTGCGTCACGCGCGGTCCCTTGGTACCGATGGATTCCTTGGTGATCTGGACGAGGATCTCCTGACCCTTCTTGAGATGGTCCTCGATCTTGAGCACCGGCGCGCGGCGACGGCGGTGGGAGTCGCCCGCCTCCTCGAGGTCCGACAGGTCGTCGACCTGGTTCAGCGATTCGGCCAGGTCCGAGGCGTGCAGGAAACCGGTCTTGGGCAGTCCGAGGTCCACGAACGCGGATTGCATGCCCGGCAGCACCGCGTTGACGCGGCCCTTGTAGATGTCGCCCACGTGGCGCCGCTGGTCGGCGCGCTCGACGAACAACTCGGCCAGCTCATCGTCCTCGAGAATCGCGATGCGGGTCTCGTAGGAATCGGCGTTGATGATGATCTTCTGTTTCACTGCGCGTGCGATCCTTTCGGAGTCTCGCGTCGACGTGGCGCTCAAAGACCGGCGCTCAGGAGCTCGAGGGGGTTCAGGCGGCGCCCCGACCGCTCGGCCCACAGCCCGACCCGCTCGACATCCACGGATCGCGCGTCGGCTTGCGGCAGCAGCAAGGACACCACCTCGTCCGGCCGGACCTGGGCCCGGGCGGTGAACCGGACCACGGCGTCCAGGACGACGTGGCCCTCCTCGTCTCCCGGCTCCAGTGCGACCATCGAGGGCCGGGCGTCGAATTCGCGGGAAGTGCCATCGCCCTGGCGGCGCACGATCGCGTGCTCCCGCCCGAGCAGCTCGGGGATGCGCGCCGTCAGCGTGTCCCGCAGCGCCGGACCATCGAGGCCGGCGTCGGCGCGGAACACCTCCGGGAATCGCACCCGGTACGACGCGCCTTCGAGCTGACTCATGAGCGAAGGCGTCTTGAACAGGATGGGCCGGTACTCGGCCACCGAGACTCCCGCCGGCAACACGGCGTTCAGCCGCTCGGCCAGGTCGGCGCCGGGAGGCTGGGAGAACTCGAGGTCGAACACCTCGACCCGAGAGCGATACCCCAGGGGCAGGGGAGGTCCGAACGACATCTTGAGATGCGGATGATGTCCCTGGGAATAGGCCAGCGGCAGACGGGAGCGGCGCAACGACCGCTCCCAGGTACGCATGAGATCGAGATGCGAGGTGAAGCGCATCTCGGCCGACTTGTGGAACACGATGCGGAACCGCGTGCTGGTCGTGACCGCGGACGGCCGCGACGACGGCCGCACGGGCAGCGTCCGTTCGAGCTTCTGGCGGCGGCCGAAGCCGACCGCGGTCTCGCGGGCGCGCGGCAGATCCAGCGGCGCGTGCGGCTGCTTCACCCACGGCCGCTGCGGGCACTCGACGACGCCGCACGAGAAACAGACGTCCTCGAGGCGGCAATCCTCGGTGATCCCCGCCTGCTCGGCCTTGATCCACTCGCGCACCAGGAACTTCTTGGTCACCGGGGACTGCACGACGTCCCACGGCTGGTCCAGCTCGGTCGAGTGTTCGGCCAGGCACCGTTCGGGATCGATGCCGTGGTCACGGAACACGTCGAGCCAGGTCTCGTAACGCAGGTGCTCGGTCCACGCATCGAACCGGCAACCGCGGCGGAACGCGTCCTCCACGACGCCGCACAGCCGGCGGTCGCCACGAGTGAACACGCCTTCGAGCATCGACGTCTCGGCGTCGCGATACTTGAGTGTCACGCGCTTGCCGCGCGCGGCCTCGCGCAGCACGCCGAGCCGGCGGTTCAGCTCCGACGTCGTCACCTGCTCGGCCCAGGCGAACGGCGTGTGCGGCTTGGGCACGTGGGGCGACACGCTCACCGTGATGCGGAAGCCCGGGTTGCCCTCGGCCCGCGCGCGCCGCTGCGCCTTGTCGCCCAGGTCCAGGATGCCGCGAAGGTCAGCGTCGGTCTCGGTCGGCAGCCCGCACATGAAGTAGAGCTTGGCGCTCGTGTATCCCTCGCGCGCCGCGGTGCCCACCGAGGTGAGCAGCTCCTCTTCGGTGTGGTTCTTGTTGATGACGTCGCGCATCCGCTGCGTGCCCGCCTCGGGCGCCAGCGTGATCGAGCCCTTGCGCTGCGCCGCCATGCGCCGCGCCACCTCGACCGGCACGTTGTCGGGCCGCGTCGACGGCAGCGATATCTGGACGCGTGTCGGGCACAGCTCGTCGGCCAGGGCGTTCACCTGGTCCACGATCTGGGTGTGATCGGTGGACGACAGCGAGATGAGCGACACCTCCTCGAGGCCGGTCGCCTCGAGCCCGCGCAGCACCTCCTCGACGATCTGCTGGGCCGGCTTCTCGCGCACCGGGCGGTTGATCATGCCGGCCTGGCAGAACCTGCAGCCGCGCGTGCAGCCGCGCATGATCTCGACCGACAGCCGGTCGTGCGTGATCTCGCCCACGGGCAGCAGCGGCGCGGACGGGTAGTACTCACTCTTGAGCTCCTGCACCCACACGGAGTTCACGCGCGACGGATAGCCCGGCCGCGCGACCGGCACGACCCAGCCCTCGGGCGTCGAATCGAGGTCGTAGCCGCTCGGCACGTAGACGCCCCGCACGTGCGCGAGCCGGCGCAGCAGCTCCGGCCGCGACCAGCCCTCGCGCTTGCCGCGCTTCACGTGATCGACCACCGCGTGGATGGCGTCCTCGCCGTCGCCGATCACGAACGCGTCGATGAACTCGGCCATCGGCTCCGGGCTGAACGCCTGGGCGCCGCCCGCGATGACGAGCGCGTGACGCTCGTCGCGGTCGAGCGTGCGCAGCGGCATGCCGGCGAGGTCGAGCATGGTAAGCACGTTCGTGTACTGCAGCTCGTACTGGAGCGAGAAGCCAATGACGTCGAACGAACTCGCCGGCGCGTGCGAGTCGAGCGAGAACAGCGGAATGCCCGAGCGGCGCATCTCGGCCTCGGCGTCCGGCCACGGCGTGAACGTCAGCTCGGCGGCCACGTCCGGCCGCTGGTTCAGCACGTGGTGGATGATCCGGATCCCCACGTTCGACAGGCCGATCTCGTAGGCATCCGGGAACGCCAGCAGGACCCGCACATCCGCCATCTCGAGCGGCTTGCGCGGAACGTGCAGGCCGTTCCCCAGGTATCGGTTCGGCTTCGACACACGGGGAAGCAGCCGGTGCTGGATCAGTTCGGCGAGTGCGGTCATGGGGTCGACGCGGGTGGTGAAACGCCACGGCGCGGCCGGCACGGGATCGCGAACCTCCGCGTCGTGCCGCTCCGCCTCCGGGGGTGTGCCCCGATGCTGCGGGCG
>JANLWK010000345.1:0-29717 GCA_031364505.1 Candidatus Eiseniibacteriota bacterium
CGCCTGCGCCGGCGCCGTGAAGGTGACGGCGAGGGCAAAGGCTGAAACGACGTACAGGGATGTGAGCCGGGGCAGGAGGCGCATGAAAACTCCAGGGTGGGGTATGACCTTGGGGGGAATACGGTAAGCGTATCATCCGGCGCGGCGGGCCAACAAGACTTAGGTGATTATTTTATGCGGGGTTGCGCCCTGTTTCTTGGGTCCGTGTAAAGGTGCCGACGCAAGCGGCTACGCCGTCCCCGTTTGCGACCGGGCGCTCTGAACCAGCATGACGCCCGCGAGCACGATCAGGCCGCCCACGACGGCCGTCAGCGTCACCGGCTCTCCGAGCAGCACCGCGGCGGCCGCCAGCGTTACCAGCGGCTCGACGTACAGGAACGCCGCCACGCGTGAGGCTTCGAGCCGTTCGAGGGCGGCGTACCAGAACAGGTAGCCGAGCGCCGAGCAGCCGACGCCGAGGAACAGCAGGGCACCCCAGCCGCCGGGCGTGAGCAACGCGTACTCGCGCCAACCGGAGCGCGCGATGAACACCGGCGCGAGCATCAGCGTGCCGAGCGTGATGGCGCCGACGGTCGCGCGCTTCGCGCCCAGCCGCCGTAGCGTGGCCGTGCCGAGGACCGTGTAGATCGCCCAGTTCACGGTGCTCGCGAGGATCAGCAGGTCACCGCGGGTCGACGGCAGCGCGAACGCGCCCGTGTCGAACTTCCCGCGCGTGACGACCACCGCGGCGCCGATCGCGCCGAGCCCCAAGCCCAGCAGCTTCACCGGCCCGAAGCGTTCGCGGAGCACGATCGCCGACAGCACGGCCGACCAGATCGGGATCAGCCCGATCAGCCAGCCCGTGTTGACCGCGCTCGTCAGCGTGAGCCCCCACGCCTGCAGCATCTGGTGGAAGAACACGCCGACGAAGCCCATCACGGCGAGCATCGCCCAGGTGTCGCGCGGCGGCACCAGCGGCTCGCCGCGCAGCCCAAGGATCGCGATCAGCAGCACCGCGCCGATCGCGGAGCGCGTGAACACCAGCGTGATCGGCGACACCTCCGAGAGCGCCGCCTTCGTCGCGACGAACGAGACGCCCCAGAAGGCGATCGCGAGGAAGGCGCCTAGACGTGGTGGCATGGCCCTGAGCATAAGGCAGGATTCCACGCATGAGGATTCGCGGAAATGTCGACCTGCTTTTCGTGTACTTTCATGCGCGTCCGGGCAAGGCCGTCCGGCGAGAGGGCACCCCATGCGTCGCACCCTTCGGATGTTCGCCGTCGCCGGGCCACTGTTCGGCACCGGCATGGCCGCGGTCATCCCGCCCTTGGCACCCGCGGTGAATTCAGACTTCACCCATTTTGAGAGCGGTCACGTCCATCCCGTGGCCATGACTCCCGATGGCACCCGGCTGCTGGTGGTCAACACGCCGGACGCGCGGCTCTCGGTATTCGACATCACCGGGCCGGCGCCCGTCCGGGTCGCCGAAATCCCCGTGGGCCTCGAGCCCGTGTCGGTCGCCGTTCGCGGGAACGGTGAGGCCTGGGTCGTGAACCACCTGTCGGATGACGTGAGCATCGTGGACCTGGCAACGATGCACACGCGCGCGACGCTTCGGGTCGGTGACGAGCCGAGCGACATCGTGTTCGCCGGCCCTGGCGATGCCGCATTCGTGAGCGTGTCCCAGGAGGACGCGGTCAAGGTCTACGATCCGAACGATCTTGAGGCGCCGCCCACCGTCATTCCCATCCCCGGCCGCGCGCCCCGTTCGCTCGCCCGCAATGGGGGCGGCGACCGAGTCCTCGTGGACGTGTTCAACTCGAGTGCTGCGGCGACCGCCCTGTCCGCCGCCGAAGCCGGCGACTCACTGCCGCCCCTGGATCCCCCGCTCTCGCCGAGCCTCCCCCCCGCGCCCAGGACCGGCTTGGTGCTCAAGCGCGATCAGGGTCACTGGACGGACGCGAGCGGTCACCTGTGGGACTCGAAGATCCCCTACGAGGTCCCACTCGTCGAAATCGTGACGCTCGACGCCGCGGCGCGGACCGTACTCGCGACGCGAGGGGAGATCGCGTCCATCGTGATGGGGTTGGCCGTGCATCCTGCGTCCGGAGCGACCGCCGTGTCGGGGACGTACGCCGCGCTCGAAATCCAACTCGAACCCAACATTCGCGGACGGATGACCCGGCAGCGGGCGGCGATCTTCACCGCCGATTCGCCGGCCGCATTGATCGAATTGAATCCGCATGTCGATTACTCCGTGACGCCGGGCCCCCCGTCGGACGCCGACTCCGCACTCGGGATACCCACGGGTGTCGGCTGGTCCGCCGACGGCGGGCGCGTCTACGTCACGTCGCTGGCCACGGACAAGCTCGGCGTGATCGACCCGTCGAGTGGATCCGTCGTGGCTCGCGTGCCCGTCGTCGCCGGCCCCACCGGAGTCTTCGCGGATCCGGCGCGGCCGCGGCTGTACGTCGTCGGGCGCTTCCGCAACCAGCTCCAGACACTGTCCTCGTCCGACTTCTCGAGCCTGGGCGTCGCCTCGGTCGGGTTCGATCCCACGCCGGACGCGATCGTCAACGGCCGGAGGTTCTTCTACGGGGGCTTCACGTCCGGGCACGGCGATCAGTCGTGCGCGAGCTGCCACGTGTTCGGAGACGTGGACCACTTCGCGTGGAACCTGGGCGACCCCCAGGGCGCGATGTCGCCCGTGCCGAGCGGGATGATCGATCCCCTGCTCCTGCCCTCGCATCCCGTGAAGGGGCCGATGATGACCCAGAGCCTCCGCGGGCTCGCCGGAACCGGGCGGCTCCACTGGCGTGCCGATCGCGCGGACCTGAACGCGTTCAACCCCGCCTTCGTCGGCCTGATGGGCCGCTCATCGGCACTGCCCGACAGCGAGATGAAGGCCCTATCCGATTTCGTGCTGCCGCTCGTGTACCCGCCCAATCCGCACCAGTTCCTCGATCGCTCCATGCCGGACGCGCCGCCCGGAGTGGCCAGCGCCAGGCGCGGCGAAACCTTCTTCAAGACGTCGCCCACGTTCACCCGGCCGCCCTTCCAGGGACTCCGGTGCGTCAACTGCCACGCGCTGCCCCTGGGAACCAACGGTCAGATCGTCGACGGCGGGGCGATCCTGGGGCCGCAGGACATGAAGATCCCGCACCTTCGGAACCTGTACACGAAGACCGGCTTCGAGGATTCGGCGGGAGTCGTCAACAAGCGCGGCTTCGGCTTCACGCACGACGGCTCGCTGGACAATCTGTTCCGTTTCCTCAAGTCGCCCATCTTCGACTTCGGCTCGCGCGAATCCGTCGCGGATGCGGCCCGGCGCGACGTCGAGCGATACCTGCTCGCCTTCGATACCGGCATGGCGCCGGCGGTGGGGGCGCAGGTGACTTTCGACGGCTCGAACAACGCGGACGCGGGCCTGATCGCTCGTCTCGATACCCTGATCGGAGAGGCGAACCGCGGATCCTGTGAGCTGATCGCGAAGGGACGAATCGCCACGACGCCGCGGGGCTGGAAATACCAGGGAGCCGGGTCGTGGGTCGCCGACCTCGCCGCCGAGGCATCTCGTTCCACCGCCGATCTGCTCGCGCTCGCCTCGAGCGGGCGCGAGCTGACCGTGACCGGCGTCCCCGTGGGCAGCGGCCAGCGCATGGGACTGGACCGCGATCGCGACGGCTTCCGAGATGGCGACGAGCTGTTGGCCGGCACCGATCCCGGCGATCCGCAGTCGAATCCGACCACGGGCGTGGTCGTCGAAGCAACGGCTCGCGATGGCCTCCAGCGCCTGTGGCCGAGTCCCTCCGGCGCGGGAACGCACATCGATTACGGCCTCGCCCGCGGCGGCCCGGTGCACCTGGCGATCTTCGACATCGCCGGACGACGCGTGCGCGGTCTGGTCGATGGCGTCGCGATGCCCGCCGGAGTCCACACGGCCACCTGGGATGGACGCGATGCCGCGGGCCGCCCGACGAAAGCCGGTGTCTACTTCGTACGCCTGCGAGCGGCAGGCAGAGTGTGGACGAGCACCGTCACCCGGCTCGAATAGAACGGCCTCGCCCGCGGCCCGCGAGAACCCTAGCGGCTGTGAGCCGCGCCCAGGTAGTACGCCGAGATCACGATCGCGAACACGGACTTGGGCACGCCGAGGTGCAGGAAGCCGACGGTGAACAGCCAGCCGATGATCCACACGACACCCGCCAGCCCGCCCTCGACTCGCACGACGCGGTCCTCGCCCATCGCGACCTCCTGCCCGGGGTGAGACGGGAGCGCCAGGGCGGCGCTCCCTCCCGTGCAGATTAGCGCGTCATGACGAACCGGCGCACGAACGTGCGGCCGGCGACCTGGAGCCGGGCGAAGTACATGCCGGGCTCGAGGCCCTTGGCACCCACGCCCGCGATCACGGCGTCGTGGCGGCCGGGGCCGTACGTGCCGCTCGCGAGCACGCGGATCTCGCGACCCTGCAGGTCGTGAATGCTCAAACGCACCGTCGACGCCTGCGGCAGCGCGAAGCCGATGGTTCCCAGGTCGTGCATGGGGTTCGGCCGCACGCCGGTCATCGCGAACTCGGTCACGGCGGCCTCGACCGCGGTCGGGTCGTAGATGTTGAACACGAGGTCGCTCACGTCGTCGCCGGTGTAACCGGCCGCGTCGTGTGCCACCGCGCGCACGAGCGCGGTCCCGGTCGGCGGGCCCGTCACCGTCCAGTTGAACGTGCCGGAGTTCGCGATGCCGGTCGCGATCGGATCGAACGGGCCACCCGCGCCCGCTCGCGACAGCAGCAGGTCCACCAGCGTGACGCCGATGTTGTCCGACGCCGTCCACGTGACGTTCTGCGAGCTGCCGATGGGCATGAGCTCGCCGCCGTTCGGCGCCGAGACGGTGATGATCGGGAGCGTCGTGTCGGCGAACGTGGCGGTGATCGCTTTGTTCCCCGTCATCGTCACCGAGAGCGGATTCGTGGCGCCGGTCGCGTCCCCGCTCCAGCCGACGAATGAATATCCGGCCGTCGGGGTCGCCGTGACCTGCACGTTCGAGTTCCCGGGGTAGGTCGCCTGGTTCGGCACCTTGGCGACCGTGCCGGGGCCCGAGGCCGTGACGGCGAGCGTGTAGGCGGCGAGCTCGGCCACGGAAATGTCGCCGAGCGTCGTGAGCCCCGTCGCGATCGTACTCGTCGTCGTGCGCGTGCCGTTCGTCACCACGTTCCACGAGCCCGCGAAGCGGCGAACGAGGAACGCGAGCGGCTGGGCACCGGCGTCGAGGTCCGGGGCGGTGAACATCACGAGGGCGGTGTCGACGGTGGTCGTCGGGCCCGTCGCCTGGGCCAGCGTCCAGTAGCGGTTGCACGACTTGGCCGGGTTCAGGTCCGACGTGCCGAGGCTCGGGTGATCGCTGCCCGTCGTGCTCGCCGTGTAGTCGAGCGCCGACGGGGCGGTGTTCACCGACAGGCTGACCGGCGCGTAGCGCGTGAGGTCGCCGATGTCGAACAGTCGCTTCGAGGCGCCGGTCGCGAAGTTGCGCCGCAAGTTGCCCGCGACGTAGCCCGTCGCGTTGCTGGCGCCCACGACGCTGCCCGTGGCGCCGATCGCGAGGACATTGCCGCCCGTGAGGACCTTGCCGGACGTGAACGACAGCGGCCCGCCGAGCGTCGTGACCGGCCCCGTGAGCACGATGCCGTTCGCGTTGTTCACGTTCATCGTCGCGTTGGCGTTCGTCGTCATGACGGCGCCCAGGCCGACGTCGACCCGCTGCTGTGCCGAGCCGTTCAGCGTGGTCGTCGCGGCCACCGTGGGCGAGAACGTGAGCGTCGCCGCGGGCTTCACCACAACCGCGCCCTTGATCGCGACGGCCGTAGGCGACGTCGTCATGTTGATGTTGAGCGTGCCCTTCGTCACGATGAGACTGTCCAGCGTGACGAGCCCCGTGCCACCGCTCACCGAGATGGGCCCGGTCGTGTTGAATTCGAAGTCGGCATACGTGCGACCCGCGAACGACGGCGTCAGGTTCGCGTCGAGGCGGTAGCGGCTGCCGGGCTGGAACGTCACGACCGAATTCGGCGCGCTGGCGCCGAACGGATTGGCGCCGGCGACCTGCACGTAGAGGGCGCCGTTGCGGAAGATCACCGAGTTCAGGGCACTCGTGCCCGCGCCGGTCCCGAACGGGTTCCCGGTGAACGCGCCGCCCTGCGTAAACAGACTGCCGCCGAGGAACTCGATCGCACCGGTCCCGAGCGCCGTGAGCCGGTCGCCTGCGGCCGACAGCGTCACCGCGCCACCGACACTGCCCGTGGCCGAGGCGCCCAGCGCGAACACCAGCGTTCCGCCGGTCACCGTCAGCGACGTCCCGGCGGGGACGTCCAGGTCCGTTCCCGACTGGCCGTTGATCGTCAGCGTGTTGCTGAGTGTCGGCTGCAGCGTCACGCCCGTGCCATTCGAGAGCAGGATCTGGTTGACCGCCTGCGTCGGCACGCCTGTCACCGTCGTCACGCCGCCGCCGTTGAACAGCAGCACGTCGTCGGTGTTGGGCGTCGCGCGCTGCGGCGTCCAGTTGGCCGCCGTGCCCCACGCGGCCGTGCCGGTCTTGTTCCACGCGTAGATGTGCAGTGTGAACGTCGCCGTGATGCTCTTGTTCGAGGTCATCGACACGGTCAGCGGGTTCGTGAAGCCCGAGGCGTCGCCGCTCCAGCCTCCGAAGGCCCAGCCCGGGTCGGCCGTCGCGGTGAGCTGGACGTTGGTGCCGTGATCGTAGGTGGCCTGGTCGGGCGCCTTCGCCACCGAGCCGTTGCCCACGACCGTGACGCTGAGGGTGTAGGTGTTGACGACGAACGTCGCCGAGATCGTGTGGCTCGCGCTCAGAGCCGCGAACGCGTACGAGGTGATGGCACCCGCCGAGTTGCCGTCCACGAGCACATCGACGATCGAGTAGCCGGTGTTCGGCGTGATCGTGTACGACGGTGTCGCGTTCGGGGGGTAACCCGTCACGCCGCTCGGGGTGACCGTGCCGTTGGCTCCCGCCGTGGCCGTGATCGTGTACCCGGCGATGGTGAAGTCGGTATGGCTCGAGTCCGAGGCCAGGTTGCCGCCCGGGTCGCTCGCGATGACGCGCACCCGCGCGGTCGTGCTCGGCGTTCCGGGCACCGTCCACGAGTAGCTGCCCGTGTTGAGCAGGCCATGCGCGATCGTGAACGGGAACGACACGCCGCCGTCGGTCGAGTAGTCCAGGTCGATGCCGGACACGCCGATGTCGTCGCTCGCGGTCCAGGTGATCGACTGCGTGGAGCCGATGTCCCACGACTCACCGCCGGTGGGCGAGGTGATCGTGGCGGTCGGCGGGGTGTTGTCGGTGCCGGTCGCCGTGAACGGCAGGCCGTTCGACGTGCCGCCGGCGGGCGGCGGGTTGAACACCGTGATCGTGTGCACGCCCGGCGACGCGACGTCGGGCCCAAGGATCGCCGCCGTGAGCTGGCCGGCGTTCACGAACGTGGTCGCGCGGTCGCTGCCGTCGAGACGCACGATCGAGCACAGGCTGAAGTTCGAGCCGTTGATCGTGAGCGTGAGCGCGCCGCTGCCCGAGGCCACCGAGGTCGGGCTCAGGTTCGACGCCGTCGGCACGGGGTGCGTCTTCGTGATCACGAACTGGTTGCCGGTGGACGTCTGGGTATTGGTGATCGCGACCTGGATGTCGCTCTCGCTGATGCGCGTCTGCGACGTGGCGCCACTGCCCGGGATCGCGTCGAGCGCAGCGCCCCCGCCGGGCGGCGTCACGAGGATGTCGTAGGTGCCGCTCTCGAGGTAGCCGAAGTTGTACGCGCCGCCCGCGTCCGTCTGCAGCGTGGCCACCGTGTTCGCGCCCTGCTTGAGCGTCAGCGTGATGCCCGCGACGGGGCCGCGGTCGCCGGTGGTGCCGGTGTTCTGGTCGCAGTCCTCGACGACCGTGCCCGCGATCTGCGCGTAGCTGAACGACAGTTGCTGGATCCACGTGCCGAACGTGTTCGCCGCCTTGGTCCACTGGCCGGCGTACCACGCGACGGTGCCGCCCGGCCCCGACGCCGCGGCGTCGTTGTCGATGCCCGTGTAGTCGCCCCAGCGCGACTGTGACGTACCGGCGAGACCCGCCTTGACCAGCACGCTCGACTGGAGCGTGACGTCGCTGCGCCGCTTGCCGGTGACCCATGCGGAGGGGAACTCGTTCGTGTTCGAGCGCCCGTAGCCCAGGTACACCGTGCCGACCGAATCGGTGACGACGGCCGGGTAGAACATGAACGTGTTCGCGGACGCGTACGTCTCGTCGGTGAGCACGGCGCGGTCGCTCGTGCGCATCTGGAACAGCCGGATGCCCGAGACCTGCTTGGCGCTGATCGTCACCCCCGTGTGCCAGGACAGCGTGAGCACGCCGTTGCGTACGTAGAAGTCGGTCGGCCGGCAATCGTTCGTCGCGACGAGCGTCGCCGTGCCCATCTGCTCGGCATCGGGCGGCGCGGTGTACGCGCTGGTCGTCACGCTGGACGGCAGGTTGAGCGTCGGCGACGCCGGCGGGCCCGTCACCGTGCGATAGGTCACGCGACTGCCACCCCCCACTCGGACGCACACGCAGTGAATCGTGTTGTCGCCGAGCGTCAGGTTGCGGGCGGCCTTGGTGCAGAACCAGTCCTCGTCGTCGCCCGACGGCGCGGTGAAGCCGACGAAGTCGACGTACCCGACGGGTGCCCCCGTGTAGGCCAGGGCGCGATCGATGATGCGGATCTTCTGGTACTGGTACGAGTTGCCGGCGAACGAGAACTGCTGCGACGTAAAGGCGATCTTGTCATCGCTGACGCCGAGCGCCTGGTAGTCGCCCCAGTTCGTGGTCGGCGAGTTGCCGTCCTTCGTCATGTCGAACTTGTACTGGTACCAGGCGCCGCGGGCGTCGTTCGTCTGGCTGATCGCCAGGTAGTAGTTGCAGTAGTTGCTCGGGCTCGTGCCCTGCGTGAACGCGAGCGCCACGAAACGGTTGCGCAGCGCGTCGTAGTAGCACTGGGCGTCCGAGATGGCACCCTCGGGACCCGGGACGCCGAAGAACGTCTGGCCGTTCGTCTCGACACGGTTCGTGCCGTCCTTGTTCGTGACGGTCACGGAGATGTTGCCGGCGCTGAAGATGTTCAGCGGCCCGCCGGCGACGGTCGGCTCGCCGGGGATGAAGCCCGCCTGGGTGATGCCTTCGAACCCGGTACCGGTCGTCGGGGCGAGCGGCCCGCCCGCGAGCGAGCGGGAGTCGCCGTTCAGGATGTGCAGGTTCGCCGGGATCGTGGTCTGCGGGTGGCGCTTGAGCTCCTCGACCTTCTCCGCCAGCTTCTCGTACTCGTGCTCCTTGCGCAGCGTGATGGGCAGGTGCTCCAGGTTCTCCTGGCGCGGCAGGTCGCTGAAGCGGAAGATGCGCGGGCGCACGGCGTCGCCGTGGAGGGTCCGGGCCTCGCGGGGAGCGGCGGACGCCCCGAGCGTCAGGACGAGCAGCAGGGCGGCGGCGAGGGACGACGACAGCCATGGCCGATGCGACATATGCGAAGTCCTCGAATGATGAGCAGGCAGAGAACGGGCGTGGACCCGCATGACGCAATTGAACCCTCTGGCGACGCAAGTCATTGACCCGTAAAGGTGACGGGGGAACATCGCGCGTCACGGGCCCGGCGCCATAGGGCTAAATCATTGGGGCGAAAAGAGTACCCCTCGGGGGACAATTCTAGCCTGCGCTCAACCCCGTCGGCAAGGTCAGATCTTGACGTCTCCGAGACGCAGCAAGCGTACCAGTCGCACCGGATCCAGCCCGCGCTCGGTGACGAGCGCGGCATGGGCCAGGGCGAAGTACGGCCGCGCCTCCGCCTCGCGACCCAGCGCGAACAACAGCTCGCCCAGCTCCTCGAACACGTAGCCGTCCTCCTCGCCCGCCGCCGCGGTGTCGCGCTCGAGGGCGCGCTGGAGGTCGAGTGCTTCGGCGTGACGCTCGAGGGTGCGAAGACACCGCGCGACCGACCACCGCGCGATGTGGAGCGGCATCGGCTCTCCGGTCCGCTCGCGCTCCGCGAGCGCTCGCTCGAAGTGCGCGAGCGCCTCGCCTGCCTGGCCGAGGTCGTGCAGCGTCCACGCCAGGTTGTTCTCGACGGGGGCGATCCAGCGCCGGGCGCGCGGATCGTCCGACCGCTCGGCGATCGCGATCGCGCGCTGCGCCCACTCGATCTGGCGCTCGGGCGGCTCGACGATGGCGAGCATGTGCGCCGCGTCGGCGGCCAGGTTGTCGAGCCCGGCGGACTCGGCGTGCTTGAGCGCCTCCAGGAACCAGCGCGAGGAGCGATCGCGCTCCCCCGACGAGTTGAGCACGCGGCCGCGCTCGAGCGCGTGGAACACGCGCGCCTCGCCCGACGCCGTGGCGAGCGCCGGCTCGAGCGCATCCAGCTCGCCGCGCGCCTCGTCGAACCGGCGCTGGAGCCCGAGCGCGCGCGCCAGCTGCGTGCGCAGTACGACCGTGTCCCCGGCGCCCGCGTGAATCGCCTCGCGCAGCCGCGTCTCGGTGACCGCGGGATCGCGGAAGTCCCAGCGGCTCTCGATCGTCACAGCGCGGCGCCCTCCCTTGGGTGGTCCGGGCGCCTCCGGGGGGCGTCTGGCGTCGCCATCATAATGGGGCGCGGGTCTTGCCGCTGATGGGGCCGATACCTACACTTCACTCGATGCGCTCCGATCCCTCGTCCCCCTCCACCCCACAGCCCTCGATGGGGCCCTCGCCAGGGCTCTCGCCAGGGCCCTCGATGGACCTCTCGATCGTCACGGTGTCCCACGGGCACCGCGAGGAACTGTCCACCGGGCTGCCGCTCGTGTTCGGGGCGCCGGATGCCTGTACGCGCGAAGTCATCGTCGTCGCGAACACGCCCGCGGACGGAACCCCCGAGCGCGTGCGCGAACGATTCCCCGCGGCGCAGCTGATCGTCAACCCGAAGCCGCTGGGATTCGCCGCGAACTGCAACCTGGGGATCGCCGCGAGCCACGGGCGGTACGTCCTCCTGCTCAACCCGGACGTTCGCGTGACGCCGGGCTCGCTCGACGCGCTCGTGCGCTTCATGGACGCGCATCCCGGCGCGGGCGCCGCGGGGCCGCGATTGCTCAACTCCGACGGCAGCCTCCAACTCTCCTGTCGCCACTTCTCGACGCCGGTCCTGTTCGCCCTGCGCGGCCTCGGTCTCGAGCGTCTGCTCGAGCGCACGGCGGCCCAGCGGCGCGTGCTCATGCAGGACTGGGATCACGCCGAGACACGCGACGTGGACTGGGTGTTCGGCGCGGCGCTCATCGCGCGGCGCGAGATGATCGAACACGTCGGCCCGCTCGATCCCGGCTACGCGCTCTACTGCGAGGATCAGGACTGGTGCTACCGGATGTGGACCGCCGGCTGGAGCGTGTACTACGTTCCGTCGTCCACCATGTCACACGCTCACCAGCGCGCCAGCGCACGCGGGCTGTTCAGCCGCTGGAAGTGGGTCCACGTGAGGAGCAAGTTGCGCCTGTTCCGCAAACAGGGGCTCAGCGGCCGGCGCCCATCGGGCAGCACCCCCGTGACGTCGCCGCGCGAGCGCGCCGGAGCCGGCGCCTGACCGCCGCACCCGAGGCCGGGCGCGCACCGGCGACCGCGCCGACGGGCGTGCCCACGCCCCTGCCATCGCACGCGACGCGGCCGGGCGGCTCGCCGGCGGGCTTCGTCTTCGCGCTCGGCGTGCTCGCGATCGTGGACTGGCTCGTGGTCGCCTTCTGCCTGGCGCTCGCGTGGGAGTTCCGCGAGGGCGTGATGCGGCGCGTCTTCCCGCAACTTCAGCCCCTGCTCCTCACTCCGTACGGCTACTGGAACATCCTGTACCTCGGGCTGCCGTGGGTGGTCGCTTTCGCGGAGGCGGGTCTCTATTCCGGCCGCGTGCTGTTCTGGGAGGAAGCGCGCCGCTGCCTGCGCGCCTGCACGCTCGCCACCTTCTTCGCGACGCTGGTGTCGTTCGCCACGCAGTCGATGTTCCGTCTGTCGCGCCTCGTCCTCGCGCTGACCTGGCTCGCGACGCTGTTCCTGGTGCCCATCGTGCGCCACTACGTGAAGCGCGGGCTCGCGGCTGCCGGCTTGTGGCGGCGGCGCGTGCTCATTCTCGGCGGCGGCGAGACCGGCCGCGGCGTGCTCGAGCGTGTGCGCAGCAACTCCGTGCTCGGCTTCGAGCCCGTCGCCTTCGTCGACGACGCGCCGCCGCCGGAGGGCCGCGTCGACGGGCTCCCGGTCGTCGGCCCGCTGAGCGAGGTGCCGCGCTTCGTCCGCGAATTCCGCGCCTCGGAGATCCTGATCGCCATGCCGCGGCTGTCGCGCGACCGGCTGCTCGAGGTCATCGCGTCGTGCGAGGGCGCGGTCGGCAGCATCCGGCTCGTCCCCGACATGTTCGGGCTCGCCACGGTCGGCATCGAGACCGAGGACCTGGACGGCATGCTGATGCTGCACATGCGCTGGAACCTGGCGAAGCCCTGGAACCTCGCCATCAAGCGGGTGTTCGACCTCGCGGTGTCGGCGGCGCTGTCGGTCGTGCTCGCGCCGTTCCTCTTGGCTCTGGCGATCGCGATCAAGCTCGACTCGCCCGGCCCGGTGCTGTTCCGCCAGCAGCGGCTCGGCCGCCGCTGGAACCGTTTCGAGTGCATCAAGTTCCGCACCATGCACGTCGATGCGGCGAAGCGCCTGGACGAGCACCTCGCGGCGCGGCCCGACGCGCTGGCCGAATGGCAGGAATTCGCCAAGCTGCGCTCGGGCGACCCGCGCATCACGCGGGTGGGCGGCTGGCTGCGACGCACGAGCCTCGACGAGCTGCCCCAGATGCTCAACGTTTTCCTCGGCGAAATGAGCCTCGTCGGCCCGCGCCCCTACCTGCCGCGCGAGCTGGAACGCATGGGCGGCTTCGCCGACACGATCCTCAAGGCCCCTCCCGGCATCTCGGGGCTGTGGCAGGTGAGCGGGCGGAACACGCTGCCGTTCGAGCAGCGCCTGCGACTCGACGAATACTACGTGCGCAACTGGTCGCTGTGGCTCGACGTGATCGTGCTGCTCAAGACCGTCGGCGTCGTGATCGGCCGCGAGGGGGCGTATTGACCACGGTGACGCACGACGCGCGCCTCGACGCATGGCTCGACGCGCACCTCGAGGAAAGTCTCACCGAGCTGGAGCGGCTGGTCGCGCAGCCGAGCGTCAGCGCGCGCGACCTCGGGATCGCCGAGTGCGCAGACCTCGTCGCCGCGATGCTCCGGCGTCGCGGCTTCACCTCCGAGGTCGTGCCGACCGCCGGCGCGCCGGTGGTCCTGGCGTCCCGGCGCGGCACCGGGCCGAAGACGCTGCTCGTCTACAACCACTACGACGTCCAGCCGCCCGAGCCGCTCGAGGAGTGGACGTCTCCGCCGTTCGAGCCCGCCCGGCGCGAGGGCAGGCTCTACGGCCGCGGCGCGAGTGATGACAAGGGGCACCTCGTCGCGCGGCTGTTCGCCATCGACGCCTGGCTCGCGGTCCACGGCGAGCTGCCCTGCACGATCACGTTCGTGATCGAGGGCGAGGAGGAGACCGGCGGCGCCCACCTGCCGGGCTTCATCCGCGACCACCGCGACCGGCTGCGCGCCGACGCGTGCCTGTGGGAGTTCGGCTACGTCGACGAGCGCGATGTCCCCATGCTCTTCGGCGGCCTGCGCGGTATCTGCTACGTCGAGCTGTCGGTGCGCACGGCCTCGCGCGACGCGCACTCCGGCCTCGGCGGATCGGTGTTCCCGAACGCGGCATGGCGCCTGGTGTGGGCGCTCGAGTCGCTCAAGGGCCCGGACGAGCGGATCCGCATCGCCGGCTTCCACGACCGCGTGCGCCCGCCGTCGGCACGCGACCTCGAGCTGCTCGAGGCGCTTCCGGATACCGCCGACGAATGGAGGCGTTCCTATGCCCTCGCCGGTTTCGTGCGCGGGCTCGAGGGCGGCCCCGAGCTGCGACGCGCGGCGACGTTCGAGCCCACGTGCACGATCTGCGGCCTCACGTCGGGCTACCAGCTCGCCGGATCGAAGACCGTGCAACCGGCCCTCGCATCGGCCAAGGTCGACTTCCGGCTCGTCCCCGACCAGCGCCCGGAGGACGTGCTCGCGCAACTGCGCGCGCACCTCGATGCGCACGGCTTCGCCGACGTCGAGATCGAGTGCCTCGGCCGCGGGACGCCGGCGCGCACCGATCCCGACCATCCGTTCCTCACGCTCGTCGCCGACACCGCCGAGCCGGTGTACGGCGCGGCACCGCGGCTCGTGCCGATGAGCGGCGCGTCGGGGCCCAACCATCCGTTCATCCACGACCTCGGCCTGCCGGTCGCGACCGCCGGGCTCGGCTATCCCGGCTCCCAGGTGCACGCGCCGAACGAGAACATCCGCATCGACCTCTACCTCAAGCACGCGCGCCACGTCGCGCGGCTGATCGGCGCCTTCGCGTGAGGCGCGTGACGGGAATGCGACCGGCGTCGGTGCACCCGCGACTCCGCGCGGAGTTCGGCATCGCGGCACTCCTCGCCATGTCGCTCGCGGCCTGCGCGGCCCCGTCGCGCGGCGCCGACCCGGCCGGTGCCGACCCGGGCGCCGGAGCCGTCGGGGCCGCAGCCACGGCGCCGAAGCCGGCCGGGCCCCCCGAGGCATACCTGCTCTACGATGCCGCGACCCAGGGCGACTACGAAACGGTGCGCAACCTGCTCGCCGATCATCCCAAGCTCGCGAAGCTCAAGCTCGAGCGCGGCACGACGCCGCTGCATGCCTCGGCGCTGTGCGACGATCCGCGCATCGCCGAGGCGATCCTCGCGGCGGGCGCCTACGTCGACGCGCGCGGGGGCGCCCAGCAGGTGACGCCGTTGTTCCTCGCGGCGATGAAGAACCATCCGCGCACGGCGAAGGTGTTGCTCGATCACCGCGCGAACCCCGGTGCCGGCGGCCGGGCGTCGCTCGGCGAGGGACTCGTCACCGCGCAGCCGCTCCACGTGGCCGCCCTCGCGGGCGGCACGCGGTTGGTGCAGGAGCTGCTCGCGCACGGCGCCGACGTGAACGCGCGCTCGGGCGACGGCGGGACGGCCGCCGATTGCGCCGCCCAGAGCGGTCACTTCGCGGCGACCCACGTGCTCGCCGCCTACCGCCGCTACGGCGCCGTGAAGGCGCGGCCGATGGGCGAGCTGCTCGCCGCGATCGACGAGGCGGATTCCGCCGCGGTCGAGGCGGCGCTCGCCGCGACGCCCGCGATCGTGAACACGAAGCTCGGAAACGATGTCACGCCGCTCCACGTCGCCGCCGACCGCGGCGATGCCGCCGTGTGCCGCGTGCTGCTCGCGCACGGCGCCGATCCGACGGCCCACGAGCAGGCAGGTGGTACACCGGCCGTGCGCGCGTCGAACGCCGGGCATCCGGAGCTGTCGGCCGAACTGCATGCCGCCGAGGTCGCGCGCCGGGGATCCGGCGGCCCCTGACCGTGCTAGAGTGCGCCGCGTGACGCAGCCGGCCCCCCAACCCGTCCCACCCGAAGCACTCGAATCGCTCGCGCGAGCGGTGCTCGTGGCCGATCGTTTCCCCGTGCTCGCGACCCTCGACGGCGACCAGCCACGCGCGCGCCCCGTCTCGCCCGTACGCACCGACGGCTTCACCGTCTACGTCGCGAATCTCAGGCACTATCACAAGACCGCCGAGATCGCCGCCGAGCCGAAGGTGGAGTTGTGCTACGTGAGCCCGGAGCACGACCAGGTGCGGATCACGGGCCGCGCCGAGATCGTCACCGATGCCGACCTGCTCGCCGCGATCTGGACGGACAACCCGCTGCTCCGGCACTACCTCGGCCGGCCGGACGATCCCGAGCTGGTGGTCTACCGGATCGTGCCCGGCCGCGTGCGGTTCATGCGCGAGTGGGCGATGGAGTACCACGAGGTGCCGCTCGCCGCGGCCGGCGCGGCCGGCGCCACCGACGTGGCGCGGGGCCCGCGGTGAATCCGCTGCGCCAGGTGCTGCTCGCGGGCTCCGAGAACGAGTGGCTGCGCGGGCAGGCGACGCGCCGACAGTTCGTGCGGCGCGCCGTGTCGCGCTTCATGCCGGGCGAGACCCTGGACGCCGCGATCGCCGCGGCACGCACGCTGGAGCGGGACCGGCTGTCGACGATCCTGACCCAGCTCGGCGAGAACGTCGCCGACGCCGAGCACGCGCGCGCCGTGGTCGGACACTACCTGACGGTGCTGCGGCGCATCCTCGTCGAGAACCTGGATGCCGAGGTGTCGGTCAAGCTCACCCAGCTCGGCCTCGACGTGAGCCAGGCGCTCGCCACCGAGAACCTGATGCGGATCGCCGAGGCGGCGCGCGCGATCCCCGGACGGCTGTGGGTCGACATGGAGGCGTCCGCCTATGTCGAGCGCACGTTCGACATGTTCCGCGCCGTGCGGGCGCGATGTCCGAACATGGGCCTCGCCATCCAGGCCTACCTCCACCGTTCGGCGACGGACGTCGATCAGCTGATCGCCGAGGGCGCGGGCGTGCGGCTCGTGAAGGGCGCCTACCGCGAGCCGTCGCGCATCGCGATGACGCGCAAGGCCGACGTCGACGAGTCATTCTTCCGGCTCGCCGTGCGGTTGCTCGAGCAGGACTCGCGCCGCACAGGCGCATGGCTCACCGCCGGCACGCATGATCCCGCGCTGATCGGCCGCATCGAGGCGCACGCCCAGCGCACCGGCGTGCCGCGGGACGCCTTCGAGTTCGCGATGCTCTACGGCATCCAGCGACCGGAGCAGATGCGCCTCGCGGGCGCGGGCTACCGGAGCCGTGTGCTCGTCAGCTACGGCAGCCACTGGTTCCCGTGGTACATGCGCCGGCTCGCGGAACGGCCGGCCAACGTGCTGTTCGCCGTGCGCGGGTTGATGGGCGGATGACCGCCGGAAACGACGATGCCCCGCCCGAAGGCGGGGCATCGCGGACGATCGAGCGGGAGCGACGGCTAACGGCCGCCGGTGCCGCCCCCTTCGTTGTAGCAGTTGTGCTTGCACTCGGCCTTGTCGGCGATCAGCTCCCTCAAGTTCCTCGCGAAGCGGCGGGTCTCGTGGCTCCGGCACTCCCAGTCGCGCCCGCAGGCGCGGAGCGCCGCCTTGTGCCGCTCGATCTCGCGCCAGTACGCGCGATGGAATGTGCGCGAGCATTGCTCCCGGCAGTCGTCGCGGTGGCTCAGACGGCCCGTCTGGACGTCGATTCCCGTGAGCCGATCGGAGACCGTGCGGCACTGCGTGAGTCCGACCAGGGCGAGCCCCAGCACGGCGGCGATGGCAAGGTGCGGAAGCAAGGAACGTCGCGGGGCATTGCGCCTGGACATCTGACCCTCCCCAATTCGCGCCTTCGCCGCGAAACGCGGCCACGAGGCGCCGACTCGTGCGCCCGCGCGTCATTCGCGCGCGAGCGATTCCAGCCATGGAATCCGGCCGAACGGCCGATCCGTCGACTCGAGTCCGGACGCGAACGGGGGGAATCAGTGGCGCGCCGAACCGAATCGAGGGAAAACTAGCATGGAGGGTCGAATGCCCCAAGCCCCCACTCGCGCCTTATATCATTCCGGGCGCGAAGTCGTTTGTTCACGCATACCAAACTCCGACGCCGCGCGGTGCTCGCAAGGCTCCATGCCCCGGGAATCCCATCCATGACCGCGCACACCACTCCGACGCGCCACGCCGCGATGCCGATGGCGTTCTCGATGCGCCTCGACTCGCGCACGATCACGCGCGCCCTGTCGGCGGTGATCGTGCTGCTCCTGTGCCTTCACATCGGGCTCCAGCTGGACCGCTACGAGACGCATATCGTGCCGTGGCAGATCCAGGCGATGTTCGACGTCGACCAGGAGATGAGCGTGCCGACGTGGTACTCGTCGATGGCGCTGGGCTTCGCGGCCCTGCTGCTGTTCGTCATCGCGAGCGCGCACGGGCGGGCGGGCACGCGGGACGCGCGCGGCTGGCGCGCGATGACGGCGGTCGTGCTGCTGCTCTCGATGGATGAAATCGCCGGGCTCCACGAGACGGTGAACTCGCTGTCGCCCGTCATGTGGACGATCCCCTTCGGCCTGCTGGCGCTGGCCGTCGCGCTGGCGTTCCTGCCGTTCGTCCTCCGCCAGCAGCGCGACACGCGGCTCGGCATCGTGCTCGCGGGAATCGTCTACGTCGCCGGCGCCGGCGGGGTCGAGTTCATCACGAGCCAGTTCTACGGCGAATCGAACAAGCGCCAGCTGTTCTACGCGCTCATCACGCCGTTCGAGGAAGGGCTCGAGATGTTCGGCATCGTGCTGCTCATCCGCACGCTGCTGAGGCTCATGGAACGGGACGCCGGCTCGGCCACCATCCCGATCGACCCGGCCCGCGCGCCCGTCTGAGTCCGGGCAGGAACGAACGAAGGCGGCCCGGAGTCGGGCCGCCCTCGCGTGAATCCACCGTCGATCAGGTCGTAGCGGGTGCCGCGCGCTTCACGTCCGCGGCCTGCAGGCCCTTCGGCCCGCGCGTGATCTCGAACTCCACGCGATCACCCTCGGCCAGCGACTTGAAACCCTCGGCCTGGATCGCCGAGAAGTGCACGAACACGTCTTCTCCACCGTCCTGAGAGATGAATCCGAAACCCTTCGCGTCGTTGAACCACTTCACCGTTCCCGTAGCCACTGCGAACTCCTTGGAGAGGGACCCGAGGTGTGCACCTCAGCCTGGCGCCGCCGCGTTCGCGGCGCGCCTCGAACCATCGACGCGCAAGATTCCCGGAACGACCGAGGCCGCGACGTAGACGACGCCGCGGCCCGGTGAATCGTCCGTGTTCACCCGCAGGACATCGATGTCCGGAGTCTGGGCCCCCGGGTTCGCGGGTGTCAAGGTTTTGTATATCCCGTCGTGTGAAATGTTCCCGGCGCCCTACTTCCGCTGGAGTCCGAGCAGTTCCACCTCGAAGACCAGGGTGGCGTTCGGCGGAATCACGGGCGGAGCACCCGTGGCGCCGTAACCCATGTCCGGCGGGATCATGAGCTTGCGCTTGCCGCCGATGCGCATGCCCTGGACGCCCTCGTCCCAGCCGCGGATCACCTGGTGGGCTCCGATGCGAAACGAGAACGGTTCGCCGCGATCGAGGGAGCTGTCGAACTTCGTGCCGTCGGTGAGCCAGCCCGTGTAGTGAACGCTGGCGGTCAGGTTCGCCTGCGCGATCTCGCCGTCGCCGACGCGCAGATCCGTGTACTTGAGACCGCTCGGCATCGAAACTTCGTTAGCGCCGCCGGTCGTCATGGACGTGCCTCCGGAGGGGGTGGTCGCGGCGGGGGCGGTCGCGGCGGGCGTCGCCGCGGTGTCGTTCGCATTCGCGGTCGCGCCGGTCGACGTCGAGGTGGTGGATGTCGACGTCTGGGTCTCGTTGCAGCCGAACACGGCGCCCGAGAGCAGTGCCGCGACGGCGATGGTGACGAGCCGGTTCATGGTTCGAGTCCTCGTGGTGGGGTTTGGGGAACAGCGTGAAGCGGCGGACGCTCCCACATTGCGGGAAGCGACGGCAAGCCGCCGCGCGTCATCATTTCGATGGCGGTGCCGCCATCACCTCCGTCAGCGTGGCGCGGTAGATCGAATCGCGTGCCCCTCCCCGCGCGACGGCGCGCTCGGCCCACGTGATCGCCTCCGCCCGTCGCCCGCCGCGCCGGAGCAGCACGGCGGCGAGGTTGTTCATGGCGTCCGCGTCGCCCGGGTTCCGCTCGAGCGCGCGGCGGTATTCGCGTTCGGCCTGCGGCCACCGGCCGCGGGCCGCTTCGACGTTGCCCAGGTTGACCCGCGCCACCGTGAGCGACCGGTCGAGCCGGATCGCCTGCCGGTACTGCTTCTCGGCGAGGTCGAGCTGGCCCTTGGATTCGTACGCGAGACCCAGATCGTTGTGCTCGGGCGCCGACAGCGGGTCGTGCAGGACGACCAGGTGCCCGCAGCCGCACAGCGTCACGAGCGGCAGCGCCGCGAGCAGGAGCGGCAGCGACCTCACCAGGCGAGGCAGCGACGGCAGCGCCGCGAGCCATCGGCGCGGCGCCGTCATGGCGTGCGGGGCGAGACGATCAGCGCCTGCCCCCCCTGCCGCGCCCACTGCCGGGCGAGCGACGCCGCGCCGATGCCGCGGGGCGTCGCACCGCCATCGTTCATGGTGTAACGGCGCCGTGCCGGGTCCCAACCCGTGACCACTATGTAGTGGGCGCGCACGAGCGGCCCGATCCCGCGGCCGACGAGCAGGATCGGCGGGCGGCCCGAGGCGAGCAGCACCGCCAGCGAGTCGGCGCCGGGCGCGGCGAGCCGGGCGGGATAGCCGAGCCGTTTCGCGCAGGCGGCGAGATCGGTGACGAGGGCACCCCGGAGGGCCGGATCGTAGGTCGCGTCCGCGGCACCCAGCGATGCGGAGTCCGCGCCGTAGTAGGCGAGCACCATCGCGAGTGCCGCGGGGCCGCACCGCTCGGGCGCCTGGCGGACCACGGGCACGTCGAGCCGGATCGCCTCCGCGGTGCCGGCCATCGCGAGGGCGGTGGCCAGGCACGCGAGCAGATGGGTCACCGGACGATGACTTCCTTGTTGAGCAGCTTGAGGATCACGATCACGAGGATGACCACGACGAGTAGCCCGATGAGTGCGCCGACCGCGTCGTCGGCGCCGCTCGGCAGGCCCTTGCATGCCGAGGCGAGCGTGTGGACATCCTGGTCCGACATCGTCGCGAGCCGGGTCTCGACCTCGCCGGACGTGACGCCGTAGTCCCGGAGCTTCTGCGCCACGA
Organism: Candidatus Eiseniibacteriota bacterium; assembly: GCA_031364505.1. Lineage (GTDB taxonomy): Bacteria > Eisenbacteria > RBG-16-71-46 > RBG-16-71-46 > RBG-16-71-46 > JANLWK01. Next base: position 20,799 of record JANLWK010000345.1, read on the forward strand.
TGCGGTGCTCGAGCGTCTGGCGAATCATGATCAGCTCGGCGTCGCGCACGGACACGACGGTCGACGCACCCGACGGCTGGCTCGGCGCGAGGGATGCGGCCGCCGGCGCGACCTGCAGCGTGGACCAGTAAAGGAGCAGCGCGAGCGCGGTTCCGATCCGCACCCGCCGGGGCAACATGAGCGTCGTCATGATCGTTCCTCCATGATGTGGCGCGCATCGTCCAACGACCCGCGAAACGAGCCTACTGAGGCGCCGCGAGACCGGCAACCCCTTGCGGCTCGAAGGCCGATCTCTTGTGCTAAACTTGATGTCCCTGTTCACGGCTGGAGAGTCCCCCCTTGAGCCTATTGAAGGGCCCATTGAACCCCTCGTCCCGACGCCCGCGCTGGGCCCCAGGCGGCCCGCGCCTCGCGGCTCTCCTCGCCATCGCTTTGTTTCCATGCGGTTTCGCCGCCCCGGCCACGGCGCAGACGGCCGACTCCACCGTGGCGCCCGCCCCGGCCACAACGGCCGCTCCGGCGACCCCGCCCGCGACGTCCGCCGCGCCCGCCCGGCCTGCGTTCGAGACGCTCGACGCCATCGGTCTCGAGAATATCTCGGTCGACACCGCGAGCGTCCCGCCCCGATTCGGATACGAGAATCGGCGCTACCGGCACCCGATGGACGTCCTGGGCGAAATCGAGCGCGCCGCACCGGGCCCCTTCGTCGGCATCGAGCGGCGGCTCGGGCTCGCCACGGCGTCGATCGCCGTCGACCCGCGCAACGCGCCGGTCTCGTTCCGCGTGCGCTTTCCCAGCGACGCCGATTTCACGCCCCCGCCGCCGGGCCCTGTCGCGGAATCGAGCCGGCACGGCGTCTACTTCCTCGTGCGCCCGCTGTTCTCGTACGAGCTCGGCCACATCAACGTGCCGGTGCAGTTCCGCTACCAGGCCGAGCCCATCCTCCGCTACAACCCGTGGCCCGGCGCGCGCATGACGGCATCGGTCGTGCTGCCGCTCTATAACGACTTCGACTTCGATCCGGTGCATCCCGACGTCGACGAAGTGCGTCCCGGCATCGTGTCGCTCGAGCAGTTCATGTGGGTGCCACGCGGCGCGCTGCTCTCGGGCACGGCGGGACTCTTCGGCGACAATCGCTACGGCGGATCCTTCGGCGCTGCGCGCCCGCTGCTCGGCGGCCGCGTACTCGCCGACGCGCAGGTCGACCTGACGGGATTCGTCGCGTTCGAGCCGGACGGCGTGAGCGCCTCCGACCTCAATCACTGGAGCTCGTTCGGCGGGCTCACCTGGTACGTGCCACGCCTCGACGCGGCGGTGCGCGTCCGCTACGCCCAGTTCCTTTATGGCGACCATGGCCTGCACACCGAGTTCCGCCGCAGCTTCGGCGACTTCGAGTACGCGCTGTTCCTGATCAACTCGCGGGACTTCCGCGTCGAGGGCATCCGCCTGACGCTGCCCGTGTGGCCGCTGACGCGCCCGGCGCGCGGCCCCGTGCGGGTGTATCCGATCGAGCGTTTCCCGATCAGCTACCGCACCGATGCGACCCCGGTCGGACTCTTCGTCGGCGGCGTGGCGTCCCGGGAGACGTACCTCGAGCAGCTCTCCCCGGCGGCCCTGGGGGCCAACCGGTTCCGCTACGAGCGCCGCGTCAACCCCCCGGAGCCGGCCGGTCCGCCGCCTCCGATCGAGTGGATGAACAGTTCCGGAATGAGCGGCTTCGTCTTCACGCCCTGGGCGAACGTCCTTCGGGAGGGGACGATTTCGGTGGATTACACCCATGTCCCAAAACAGTGGTCGTTCGATCACCGGAACGAGTCGGACAATGAAGCGAACTCGCTCACGATCGGCCTGCTCCCGCGGATCGAAGTGAGCCTTAGGTTTACGCGGTTGCCCGGCGTGCACGGCGGCATTGATGTCGAGGATCCCGACAACGTCATCACCACCGACACCGATCACATGGCGAGCGGACGTTTAGCGCTACTAATCCCGAGAGGGTGGCGTCCGGGTCTCGCGATCGGAGCGGAGGACGTCGAGGGCACGCGACGATTCAATTCGTCGTACATCGTTTCCGGCGTCGAGCATGAAATAAAATACGTGCAAACTAGGTTCAGCGTGGGTTATGCTCCTCGTGTCTTTAGGGCAACTCGTCATGTCCTCGACGGCGGATTCGGCGCCGCTGAGGTATCACCATGGCGGGCTGTGGCAGCCCGGTTGGAGTACGACTCCGAGAAGTGGAATGTGGGAATCGGAGCAGCACTACCGTACGGGTTGAGGTTCCGAGCGGCGGCGCTCAATCTGGAGACATTGAGTGTCGGCGTGGGTTGGACCCACAAGCTTTGAAGGACAATCGAGACCACCGCGTAACCACGGATGGGTTGCGCACCAATCGCATGGAGTAGCGAAAAAAAAGCTCACCGCCACAGGCCCTCCCTTGGCCGTGCGCGAGGAGATGGAGGACCGCGATGCACATCGATCACCGCAACCCGCGCGTTCGCCGGGGCTTCGCCTTCGTTGCGCTTGCGGCAGTTCTGGGGCTGGCTGCCGTCGGCCTCACGCAGTGTCGCATGGTCAATGACAATGTGACCGGCGTGGACCTCAGGTCCGGTAACGGACAGCTGAGTGCCCGCAGCACCTGCGTGAAGCAGTGCAACGAGAAGTACAAGGCGTGCAAGCGTAACGAAGAGGCACGTCACAAGGCTGCCAAGAAGGCTTGTCTCAGCGACAATGCCTGCCGGAAGAACGAAGAGCGACTCCACCACGACAACCAGAAGGCCTGCACTGCCGCGAAGAAGCTCTGCAAGGCAAGCTGCTACAACGAAGGCGCTGGCAACGCAGGGGCGTAATACTCCTGATCGCTGTACCCCGACGCGCCGGGCTCGAAAGAGTCCGGCGCGTCGTGCTTTGCCGGCGCATCGGGTTGGCCGCTTCGGGGGATTGAGCTACAGTCGCCCGTCGCGTTTCAGGAACGTCGTACGCCCATCCGAGGAGAGCTCATGACGTCGTACAAGCACCGGCTCCGCCGCAAGCGGGCCAAGCTGTCGTCACGGAAGAAGAAGGCGAAGGTCACCGCGGCCGCGAAGGGTCGCCGGCCGCGCTAGCGGCGATCAGCTCAAGTCGACGTACTTGAGATCGAGCGGGCCGAACAGGCCGCCGCCGGGACCGCCGAACCACTCCTGGCCGCGGCGCAGGGACTCCGACGGAACGTCGACCACGGGAAGTCCCAGCGTGTCCGTGGCGGCGAGGCGCGGCGTCGTCGGCAGCGCGTAGCGCTCGCTCGCGAGGTAGTCCTCGAACTCGTCGAGCGTCCACGCGTACAGGGCGTCCACCTCCCAGACGAGCCGGACTTCCTTGCCCGCCACGAGATCCGGCGGATCGTCGGGACCGGCGGGCTTGAGCAGGCCGACGGCGCAGCAGTCGCAGCCGAACCAGAACTCGGGCGTTCCCGTGATCACGAGGTTCTCGGTGATGCGGGCCTCGGTCGGCGCGTCCTTCCACACGTTGGACAGCAACTCGCTCAGCGCGAACAGGAAGCGCACCAGCGCGCGGGGATCGTCGTTTGCGGCGCCCTTCAGGCCCGTGGCGAGCACGCGCAGATTGCGGATCGCCTCGATCCGCACCCACGGCGACCGGCGCGTGCACAGCGCCGTCATCCCCTTCATGCTGCCGTCGAGGCGCTCGCGCGCCACGGCGAGCACGTCCTGGAAGCTGCCGTCGCCCTTCTCGATGAACTCGACGGCGCGGCGCATCGCCTGGTTCAGGGGCAGGTAGGCGGATCGAAGCGTGGCCCAGTCCTCGGTCAGCCGCTGCTTCGCAATGACATCCCAATCCGCCATGATGCCTCCACCCGTCGAGGTGCGCGTTCGGCGCACCCTGGGGCGCGCCGCGAGGGCGGAGTATAGCCAAGCGTCGGAGCGCGGGTCCAACGGCCGAGGCCACGGGAGCGCCGCCGCGCGACGGACACGAACGCACCCGGCGCACCTTCGCCGCGGCGCGGCGCGGAAGTGGCCGGTCAGTCCGGCGGCGGCACGATCGCGACGCGTCGCTCGAGCGCGCTCGACTCGCGCGCGGCATCGAGCGCGCACTGAACGCGCAGCGCGTCATCGGCGTTCGGCGTCATCGCCGCACCGGTCGTGATCGCGTCGTGGAGCCGGGCGATCAGCGCGCCGAACGGCGCAACGAGCGCGGGATCGCCGTCGCGCGGCGAGAGCCGGAGCGCCTCGGGGATCGCGAGCTCCTCGGGCTCGTGCTTCGGCGCGATGCGCCACAGCCGGTAGCCGGTCTCGTCCCAGCGCAGCGTGGCGTCGCTGCCGTGCACCTCGAAGCGCTCCCAGCGGTAGGGCGCGGTGGCATCGAGATCGACGAGCCCGCTGGCGCCGCCCGCGAACGCATAGCTCACGGTGCAGGCGTCGTCGGCGGTCGCGATCCCCGTCCGCGGGTCGTCGGGCGCCGGGCCGCGGCGCGGCTGCTGCACGCGCACCGACGCCAGCACGCTCTCCGGCTCGCCGAGGAACGTGCGCATGCAGTCGGTGTGGTGCGATCCGAGCGCGCCGAGGATCCCTCCCCCGCGCGCGCGGTCGGCGAGCCACGTCATGGGCCTGGTCTCGGCCCGGGTCCACAGCGCGTAGCGCCCCAGGATCTCGACGCGCCGCGGCGTCCCGATCCCGCCCGCGCGGGCCAGCCCGACGGCATGCCGGCGCGCCGGGAAGTCGCGGAACTCGTGATTGATCGCGAGCAGGCGGCCGGTCGCGCGCGCCCGGTCGCGCATCTCGAGCGCCTGTACGCGGTCCATCGCCGTGGGCTTCTCGCACAGCACGTGAGCGCCGCCTTCGAGTGCCGCGAGCGTCATCGGGTGATGGAGGTCGACCGGCGCCGCCACGCTGACGAGATCGGGGGCGACGCTCGCCAACAGGCGCCGCCAGTCGTGATCGTGGTGCGGGATCGCGGACGCCTCGGCGGCGCGCCGCGTCCGCTCGGGATCCGAGCCCGCGATCCCGATGACCTCGTAGCCCGGGTGACGCCGGAAACCCTCGACGTGAACCGTGCGGCCGAAGGATGTGCCGAGCACGACGACGCGCAGTCTGGACATGGGCGGCCACGATCCCCCGGCGCCGCACGGCCGGTCAAATCGCTGTGCTATCCTCCGTCGCTCGATTCCGACGCTTCCCCCTTGATGGAGCCCGTTCATGCGTGATCCACGCAATGCCCGGCTGGCCGACGTGATCGTTCGTCACTCCACCCGTCTCGCCCCCGGCGAGGTCTGCCTGGTCGAGGCGTTCGACGTGGCGGACGGCCTGGTGATCGAGCTGGTCGAGGCGGTCCAGAAGGCGAAGGCGCTCCCGCTCGTTTCGCTCAAGAACGTCGCCGTGACGCGCAGCCTGCTCCAGGGCGCGACCGAAGCGCAGCTCGAGTTGCTCGGGCGGCTGGAGCTGGCACGCATGGAACAGGTGCAGGCGTACATCGGGCTGCGCTCGGCGGACAACGCCTCGGAGCTGGCCGACGTGCCGGCCGACAAGATGGCGATGCACGCCCGGCTCGTGCAGAAGCCCGTACACCTCGAGCGCCGCGTCAAGCAGACACGCTGGGTCGTGCTGCGCTATCCCACGCCGTCGATGGCGCAATCCGCGAACATGAGCACCGAGGCGTTCGAGGACTTCTACTACCGCGTGTGCACGCTCGACTACGGCCGCATGGCCGACGCCATCGCGCCGCTCAGGCAGCGCATGGAGCGAACCGACCGCGTCCGGCTGGTCTCTCCCGGCACGGACCTCGCGTTCAGCATCAAGGGCATCGGCGTGGTCCCGTGCGAGGGGCGCCACAACATCCCCGACGGCGAGTGCTACACGGCGCCGGTGCGCGACTCGGTGAACGGCGTCATCACGTACAACACGTCGTCGCTGCACCTCGGCACGACGTACGACAAGCTGAGCTTCACGTTCGAGGGCGGGCGGATCGTCCGGGCGACCGGTACGCCTCAGCCGCGGCTCGACGCGCTGCTGGACACCGACGAGGGCGCCCGCCACATCGGCGAGTTCTCGCTCGGATTCAACCCGTACATCGAGCACCCGATGAAGGACACACTGTTCGACGAGAAGATCGCGGGCTCGCTCCATTTCACCCCGGGCCAGGCGTACGCCGAGGCCGACAACGGCAACCGCTCCGAGGTGCACTGGGACATCGTGCTGATCCAGCGCCCGGAATACGGCGGCGGCGAGGTGTGGTTCGACGGTGAGCTGATCCGCAAGGACGGCCGGTTCGTCGTGCCCGATCTCGAAGGGCTGAACCCCGAGCGCTTGACGGCGTGACCGGCCGCGGGGCAGAGACGAACGGCGTGACTCGAGGTCTGCCCGCGTGATCCAACTCCAGAATCTCCGCTATTCGATCGGCGCGCGGGTCCTGTTCGAGGACCTGAACTGGGTCCTGTCGCCGGGCGATCGCGTGGCGCTCGTGGGCCCGAACGGCGCGGGCAAGACCACGCTGCTGCGCGTCATGCTGGGCCAGCTCCCGCCCGAGTCGGGCTCGCGAGTGATCGCGCGCGGGACGCGGCTCGGCTACCTGCCGCAGGAGGCCGCCGAGCGGTTCGACGGCACGGTGCTCGACCGGGCGATGGAGGCGCACCGCGCCCTGCTCGAGATGCGCGAGGAGCTGGACGCGCTCCACCAGCGGCTCGCCGGCATCGCTCATGACGATCCGGCACTGGAGGCCCTGCTCGAACGCGCGGGCGAGCTGCAGCACCATCTGGACTTCCACGACGGCCACACGCTCGAACCCGAGGCGCGCCGCGTGTTGACGGGGCTCGGCTTCTCGCTCCGCGACCAGGACCGGCCGCTCGCCGAGTTCTCGGGCGGCTGGCGCATGCGCGCCGCACTCGCAGCACTGCTGCTCACCGATCCGACGCTATTGTTCCTCGACGAGCCGACGAATCACCTGGACCTGCCGGCCATGGAGTGGCTGGAGGACCATCTCACCGAGTTCCATGGCGGCCTCGTCGTCGTCTCGCACGATCGCGTGTTCCTCGACCGCGTCGCCACCGAGATCCGCGAGTTGGACCACGCCACGCTGAGCGAATACGCGATGGCGTTCAGCCAGTACCTGGTCGAGCGCGATCTGCGCCGCGAGCGGCTCGAGTCCCAGAACGAGCAGCTCGACAAGCGCATCGCCCAGCTCAGCCGGTTCGTCGAGCGCTTCGGCGCCAAGAACACCAAGGCCGCCCAGGCCCAGAGCAAGCGCAAGATGATCGCCCGGCTGAAGGAGGAGCGCGTTATCCTGCCGCGGCCGCCGCGCGGCATCCGGTTCCAGTTCCCGAACCCGCCGCACGCCGGCCGCACGCTCATCCGCCTGCGGGACGTCGCGTTCGGCTACGACGCGCGCGACGTGTTCTCGGATGCCCGCATCGAGATCGACCGCGGCGACAAGGTGGCGATCGTGGGCGCCAACGGCGCCGGCAAGACGACGCTGCTGCGCGTGCTCGCCGACCAGCTGAAGGCCCGGCGCGGCGAACGCGAGTGCCCGCCGCACACGAAGATGGCCTACTTCGCCCAGCACGCCGCCGAGACACTCGACGGCAACGCGACGGCGCTGGGGGCGCTGGAGGCCGTCGCGCCTCCCGAGTGGCGGCCCAAGCTGCGCTCGCTGCTCGGCAACTTCCTGTTCACCGGCGACGACGTGTTCAAGTTCTGCCGCATCCTGTCCGGCGGCGAGCGACAGCGCGTCGCCATCGCGCGCACGCTGCTCGAGCCCGCGAATCTGCTGCTGCTCGACGAGCCCACGCACCACCTGGACCTCGCCGGCAAGGAGGTGCTCGAGGACGCGCTCGCCGAGTACCCGGGCGCCGTCGTCGTGGTGACGCACGACCGCTCGCTCATGGCCCGCCTCGCCACGCGCGTGATCGAGATGGACGAGGGCCGCGTCGTGCTCTACCCCGGCGGTTACGACGACTACGAATCGGCGCGGCTCGCGCGGGCCGCCGGTACCGCGGCCCCCGCGCCGACGCGCCCGGCGGCGGACCCGAGACGCGGAGCCCGCGGCGCCGAGGCCGGTGGAGGTCGCGGAGCGACGGACGGCGGACGCGCCGTGACCGAGCACCGGCGTGCCGCGGCGGATCGCGGGCGCGCCCCCCGCGCCCCCGGCACGCCCGCGCCCGCGCGCGCCGGCGAGCCGGCGACGGCCCTTCGCGAGGACAAGGCCCAGCGCGCGAACCGCCAGAAACGCGAGAAGGAGATGCAGCGGCTCGAAAAGGACATCCAGGCGCGCGAGCAGCGCACACGCGAGATCGAGGCCCAGCTCGCCGACCCCGACCTCTACCACGACGTGCCCCGCTCGCAGACGGTCGTCGCCGAGTACGAGCGCCTGCGTGCCGAGCTCGAGTCGCTGTGGCAGCGGCTGGGCGAGCTGGGGTGAGCACACGTCGTTGACGACCCGCGCGCCGACACGGATTTGATGCGGGGCGACGCGTTCGATGGAGTCGAACGCAACGGTCCTCGAGGACAGTTCGATTCGCATCGCGCCGCACGCCTTTTCACGGCACGCAGCGCCGGAATGCTCCAGCGTCGGGAGGGGCATCCGGACGCGCGCGGGCATGGCACGCTCGCCTTCGCTCCTGCTACGGCTCGCTGCCTCTGGCTGCGCTCCGCCATCCTGGCTGCGCGCGCCATTCACACGCCCTGCCCGCACGCATCCGGATGCCCCCCATGCACGGGCATGATGGGTACCGACATCCTCGAGCGTCACGCTCGGTTGAGTGCGATCGAACGAAACTGTCCCCGGGGACAGTCGCAGTTCAGCGCATTGAACAGCACGTGTCGAGGTGTCTGCGCAGACACCTCGCCCCCAAGCAACCCAGAGAGTCAACTGTCCGCCTGGTCAGTTCCGTTTCATCGCAATGTACGGCGCGTGGTCGAGATGGCTGCGCAGCCACCGCCC
>JANLWK010000397.1:0-6668 GCA_031364505.1 Candidatus Eiseniibacteriota bacterium
TGGCATTGACGGCGCGGTCTCTGCGGGTGTCTTCTTCGGCACGGCGGCGTCTCCTTCCTGTCGGGCATCTGCCCGGGTTCTTGGTCGAACCAGAAAGGTACGTCGCCTTTAGCCTTTTACACACCTCGTGAGCTTAGCCCCGGGGCCTGACGCGAACGGTATACTCGACTTGGGCTTCGCGGCACAGGTCGACACCAGAGCTCAAGATCCCAGCCCTTCATCAGTGTCGTACTGCTGCATCTACATCAAAGGAGGCACGACATGCCGGACAAGAAGCGAAAGGCAGACAAGTCATCGTCCTCAGGCCATTCTCGCCGGGCTGTAAAGGGACTGACCGGGCCGGCCGCAGATCCGACCCGGGGACGCCGTGAGCAGGCTGGCGTCGACCCGAATCTCGACGAGCGGGCAACGGCACGGAAGAACGCGAAGCCGCGGAGCGCGCGCGAGGCTCTGAAAGGGCCCAACGACAGAAAGGCTTCGCCTTCGCAGAAGGGCGGGAGGCGCGCGCGCGGAGCCTGATCGAGGGGGATCCATCGCTCCACAACTCGATTCTGCGTGAGGATGACCGGCGCGTCGCCTAGAAGACAGGCGTGCTCGAAGTGTGCTCGAACCATCCGCGTAGAGCCCGGTGATGGCTCTACCTTGGGAGTCTTTGAGTTGGTGGACGCTTGGCCTACAGTGCCGACGCGTCGCCCTGAAGACTCCGCGCCGATCTTGGTTTGGAGGCTCAAGCATGCAAACGAATGATCCGTCCACGAACATCGCGTCCGTTGGTCGCATCGCCTTTTGGATCGTGCTGGCCATTTTGGCCGCCGCCGCTGTCTACGCGGCGGTCATCGCCGTGATCAACTGGGGGCCCATCGGAGTCTGAGTCGAAGCGAAGCCCCTCTCTCGACTTCACCCGGAGCGGAGTCATGAACAAGCGGCAGACGCGAACGTTCTTCTATGTCGGAACCGGGCTCTTCGCGCTGGTCTTCCTCGTGCTCACCATAGACACCCATCGCCAGATGGGCCGCCTCACGAACTCCGATCAGATCACGCCCCAAGTCATCGCGGGCAAGCACGTATGGCACCGGAAGAACTGCATCAACTGTCATACCGTGCTGGGCGAAGGCGCCTACTACGCGCCGGACCTCACCAAGATCACAGACCTTCGCGGCGAGGCGTATCTGACGGCGTTCCTCGAGGACCCGTCCAAGTTCTACTCGGAGAAGCAGCACCGCCGCCTGATGCCCAATCAGCATCTGAGCCGCGAGGAGATCGCGCAGGTGATCGCGTTCTTGAGCTGGGTGGCGCGCATCGACAACCAGGGCTGGCCGCCCCGTCCGATTCTGGTCTCCGGCTCGTCGATCCCGGGCATGACGGCGTACACGAAGCCGGACCAAGCGGCTTCGACGGATCCGGTCTCCCAGGGTGATGCGCTCTTCCACCAGTCCCAGGTGGGATGCTTTGCGTGCCACTCGACCGCGCCCAACGTGAACCTGGTCGGTCCGACGATGGCGGGAGTTTCGGCGCGTATCACCAAGATGCTTGCCGAGGGCGTCTACACGGGCACGGCTCGTACTCCCGAGGATTACATCCGGGAGTCGATCCGGACGCCGAGCGCCTATCTCGTGCCCGGGCAGAACTATTCGAACAGTGGCGTGTCTCTGATGCCGGCCCACTTCGCCACCTCGCTGAAACCCGCGGAACTCGACGCGCTCGTCGCCTACCTCATGACCCTCAAGTAAGGAGGCCTTCGAATGCGCTTCGCTTCTCAGCGGGTGGCCTACGCGTACTTCATGGTCGCGATGCTCTTGTTCGGGCTACAGATCGCCTTCGGCCTCTTGGCCGCGGCAAAATATCTCGGGCCCGATCCGCTGCTGAACATCCTGTCGTTCGACAAGGTGAAGGCGATTCACACGAATCTGCTGATCGTCTGGGTGCTCACCGGCTTCATGGGTGCGGCCTACTGGATCGTTCCCGAAGAGTCGCGCGCCGAGCTGTGGAGCACGAAGCTCGCGTACTGGCAGCTGGGTCTGTGGTCCGCGATGGGGGTGACGACCGTCGTCGGATATGTCTTCGGCTGGACCGCGGGCAACAAGCTGCTCGAGCAGCCCTATCCCATGAAGATCATCATCGTCGTCGTCATGCTCGCGTTTCTGTGGAACCTGTTCATGACGATGCGCAAGGCGGGACGCTGGACCACGACCGAAGGCGTGCTGTTCGCCGGGCTGCTGATGACCGCCCTCCTCTACCTGCCCGCGCTATTGACCTGGAACAACTACACGTTGAGCATCTACTACCGCTGGTGGACGGTGCACCTGTGGGTCGAAGGCGTCTGGGAGATGATCCAGGCCTCGCTGCTCGCGTATCTGCTGGTGCGGCTATCGGGTGTGGATCGTGAAGTCATGGAAAAGTGGCTCTATGTGATCGTGGGCCTCACGTTCATCGCCGGGATCCTGGGGACCGCACATCACTACTATTGGATCGGCGTGCCGAAGTACTGGCTGCCGATCGGCGGCGTCTTCAGCGCACTCGAACCACTGGCGCTGCTCGGCATGGCGATGTACGCATATTTCGCGATGCGACGCGTGGGCCTCGGACATCCGAATCGCCTGGCGATCCACTGGACGGTGGGTAGCGCGATCTTCACCGCCTTCGGGGCGGGCCTGCTCGGGCTCGCGCACACCTGGCCCGCGGTCAACAAGTGGACGCACGGCACACTGATCACCCCCATGCATGGACATTCCGCGTTCTTCGGCGCTTACGCGATGATCGTGCTCGCGGTGATCGTATTCGCGATGCCGTCGTTCACGGGTCGCGACGAATCAGAGGAGAGCAGTGCCGGGCTGTGGTCGTTCTGGCTGCAGGTCGGCGGCATGTTCGGAATGACCATGGCGTTCGGGGCCGCCGGGATCGCCCAGACCTACCTCGAGCGCATCATGGGCCTCGGGTTCCTCGAGACCCAGCAAAAGATCCAGGTGCACTTCCTGATGCTCGTCGGCACGGGGATTCTGTTCGCACTGGGCACGGGACTCTTCCTCTACGAGTTCTTCCGCCACCCGATCCGTTTCCCGGCCGTCGCCGTCGAGCGTGACGCACCGGGACCGCGCGGGACCCCGGCGGCCGAGCGGAGCGCGGGATGACGGCGCTCGCACACACCTCGGTCCAGGCGATCGCGGGCGCGAACGGTCAAGCGTCCACCGTCGTTTCCAGGGTCGAACCCTTCTACCTTCCGGTTGCCCGGGAAATCGAGGTGTTCGAGGCGTGTGCGGCGCGTGCCCTCCCCGTGATGCTCAAGGGCCCCACGGGCTGCGGCAAGACGCGCTTCATCCAGCACATGGCGTGGCGGCTGGGACGCCCCCTCATCACCGTCGCGTGTCACGATGACTTGTCGGCCAGCGATCTCGTCGGGCGCTATCTCGTGCACGGCGGGGAAACCGTGTGGCAAGACGGCCCGCTCGCCACCGCCGTGCGGCATGGCGCGATCTGCTATCTCGACGAGATCGTCGAAGCGCGGCCGGATACGGTGGTGGTGGTGCATCCGCTCACCGACGACCGGCGCATGCTCCCGATCGACAAGCGCGGGGAGATTCTCGAGGCGGCCTCGGAGTTCCTGCTGGTCGTTTCGTACAATCCGGGCTACCAGCACGCGCTCAAGGATCTCAAGCCGAGCACGCGGCAACGTTTCGTGACGCTCGAGTTCGACTTTCCGCGTCCGGATCTCGAGACCGCGATCGTCGCTCACGAGGGCGGCGTCGAGGCATCGGCAGCGCGAGCACTGGTTGCGCTCGCGGGCCGCGTGCGCGGGATGCGGGATCGCGGATTGTCCGAGGTTCCGAGCACGCGTCTGCTGGTCGCGACGGCGCGCCTGATGCGTAGCGGGATTGCCCCGCTCGAGGCGTGTCGGTCCGCCTTCGCGGGCCCGCTCACCGACGATTCGGAGCTGCTCGCCGCGATTCTCGACGTCGTGACCGCCACGTTCCCCTGAGCCGCAACGATGTCCGAGCCGGAAGAGGTCATCCTCGAGGCGGCGCATGCGGCCATCGCGCATTTGCCCCGGCGTCGCCGACCCGCGCAGGCAACGGATGCGGAGCCGTTCGGCCTGGATGGGATCCATCGCCGTCTCGAGCTATTCCTCTCCGCGCTGGCACCCAGCGCACCGCCCATCGTGCCCGCCGAGGCGCCGGCGATGCCGACCTGGCTCGGACGCATGATGCGGCGTACGCCGGCGCACCGGCTCGACCCTCGCGCATTTCCCTCGACCGATGGCCACCGCCTGCGCCTTCCCCGCCGTATCGATTCACTGGCATTGGACGGCCGTACGCTCGAGAGCTACCTCGTCATCGGACTGGAGCTGGCGCTTCGAGCCGAGCGACGTAGTCCCGCCGTATTGCCCGTCTCGACTTCGCCGGCCGTTCAGGACTTGTTTGCGATTGCCGAGGCACGTGCGACGGGAACGATATTGCGGCGACGCGCGCCGGGGCTGTGCGGGACCGTGACGCGGCTGCGCCGGCTCATGCTGCAGGAACGTCCCGGCTCGGAGTGCCTGACGGCAGCGGAGCGGCGGGTCGAGATACTGGTTCGTGAAACGCTCGAAGGCGAGGGATCGACCGTCGAAGAGGGGACCGCGCCTGCCTCCGTCGCGTGGGCCCGCGAGCGGGCACGAGATTGGGACCTCGAGACCGTTGACTACCGCGGACTGCCGCCGGTGTTCGCGTGGGGATTGATTCACGCCATGCCGCCCGGGGAGCGCACCTCTCAGGAGGTCGCCCAGGAGCCCGAACCGTCCCGAACGGCTTCGCGTCGGAGGACGGCCGCACTGCCGCGCAGTCCCGTCGTTCGTGAGGCAGCCGAAGGCGAAGACGATGAGGGTCCCGGCATCGCCTCGATTCCCAATCAGGATCTGCAGGAGAGCGCGGAGGACCCCATGGGGCTCCAGCGTCCCACCGATCGCGACGACTCGGCCGATCCCGGCGGTCTCGCGGATTCGGTTTCGGAGCTACCCGAGCTGAGGGTCGTGAGCGACCAACGCCCCGCATACGAGGTCCTCGTCAGCGATGATCCTCCTCACGGCCGCGCACTTCGTGTCTCGGAGCCCGTCACCGCGTCCGCGACCACCTATCCGGAGTGGGACTGGCGCGCGAGGCGATACCGAATTCCGGGCGCGATCGTGCGCGAAGGAGATCGGACATTGGGTCCGGACGCGTGGTGGCGCGAGGTGTTCCATCGCCACGCGCGGCTCATGCGCCACACCCGCCGCCGCTTCGAGCGCCTGCGCGCGCGTCCGCAGCGGTTCTCACGTCAGCTCGAAGGCGACGAGCTCGATATGCTCGCGTGGGTCGAAAGCTGGGTCAGCTCCCGCGCCGGTGGTCCGACCGAAGATCGCATCTATCGGGAGATCCGGTTCCGGCGGCGCGATCTCGCGCTGGCCCTGCTCATCGACACCAGCGCCTCGACGGACGCGTGGGTGGGCGGTCGATCGAGGATCGTCGACGTCGAGAAGGAGGCCTTGCTCGTCGTCCAGGAGGGGCTCGATGCGCTGGGTGATCGGTACGCGATCCTCGCCTTCGCAGGTGAATCCTCTCACGACGTTCGAGTGACGACGGTCAAGGGCTTCGACGAGCCCAACGGCATTGGGGTGCGGCGCGCGATCGCCGGGCTCGAGCCCGATGGGTATACGCGCCTCGGTGCCGCCATTCGCCACACTGCGGCGCTCCTGCTGCGCCAGGCCGCACGCGACCGCCTCATGCTCGTGCTTTCGGATGGCAAGCCAAACGACGTCGACGACTACGAGGGCCGATACGGCGTCGAGGACGCCGCAATGGCAGTGCGGGAGTCGCGCCAGGACGGGCTCGCCACCTTCTGCCTCACGGTGGACCGCGAGTGCGCCGCGTACTTGCCCCGCATCTTCGGCTCGCGCGGGTTCGCCCTGCTGCCGCACGCGACGCGACTCCCCGGCGCACTCGCCACGATCCTCGAGCACCTCATCGTGCGCTGAACGGCGACGCTGCACGGGATGGCCGCCCTGGCCGTTCCCGCGGCCGTACGGGTACCACCCGGCAATCGCACCCCGCGGGGCGGGGCCCCGCGCGACGGGCGCGGAGCCCCTGGGGCACGCTGCGGAAGTCAGGGCACCAACACGAGCCTCGAAACGCGTGTCCCGTCGTCCGCCTTCAATCGTCCGTAGTAGACACCAGACGCCATGCTCTGACCCGCGTCGCCGCGGCCGCTCCAGCGCACGGAGTGACTACCTGCGGCGAGCGTCTCCGAGAGCACCGACGCGACACGCCTTCCCGCGGCGTCGAAGACCTCGAGCGAGACCTCCGAGGGACGCTCGAGGGCGAACGAGAACTCCATCTGTCCCGGCGACGGATTCGGGCTGCCACGCAGCACGAGTGCCGTGCCTGAAGCGTCGGGCTGGCCCACGGCGAGGAGCACCGACGAGTCCATCGGCAGCAGACTGGATTCCCACATCGACAGGTCGAACGGGCCGGTGTGCGAGTTCACGACGAAGCCCTGGACCGCGACGTTATCCGGATCGGCGCCACTCACGACGAAGACGCCGAATCCGAGCTTGATCGCGGTGTCGAATCCCCCGCCGTTGCTGACGACCAGGTTGTCGAGGTCGAAGCGGTGAGCGCGTGTCTGGTCGGAGAGCGTTGCGGTGCAGGGATTGCAAACGC